>DATJYK010000237.1:0-109403 GCA_035578005.1 Terriglobia bacterium | reverse complement strand
CGGCCCTTGTGGCCGCCCAAATGACAGAACAGATTCGAAATGGGCGGCCACAAGGGCCGCCCCTACGTCAAACCGCACGGTTCGCGCCGGAGAAGACCAGAGGAAATTCCTGGGAGCGCGGGCGTCTCGCCCGCCCTTTCGAGCGCCTTTTGAAGACCGTTGGCAGGCGAGACGCCCGCGTCCCAGGCCCGAGGGAGGTTTTTCACAGTTTCGGGGAGGAGTAGGGAACGCGAAAGTGAGCAAATTCTGCGCACTCGCGGTCGCAAGTGGCTGGCCTCACAGGTAATGCACAGTCTAAACCTAAGAAAACAAAAGCAAAGATATTCCGTCTCGAATTTCCATCAAATACCCACTTTCTCACTTTGATCTGACACTATATTAAGGTTGGGATCGGGCGCACGGGTGTGGATTTTGGGGCGCCGGTCCCGGCTTCGCAGCGATATAGGTTAGGAAGAATGTTGATACGAACCCAATAGGTATAACATCATCTACACCATGCGTTTAGCCTGTGAAAAATGGCTTAATTTCTAAACTTTCGAGGGGTACGAACCCAATTCATTAAGTAACTTAGTATCAATTAATTAGGACTAAGTTTGCGAGTTTCGTCAAAATTTTCACCGAACTCGAGCAAGGGGCTGTGGAAAACTTTCCTGGCAACATGGCTCGTATCACCGGCCGATGCAACACCGGCATGCGTAACGGTCAGGTTTATATAGCAAGCTTCCGAGTCTTGTCACCCCCAGCGGAAAAGAGGACGATGGTAGACGCTCCAGTTTGACAGCCCTGCTACGTTCCACATTCTCTCGCCCGAGGGCGCGTTTCTGTGCGCTGGCGAGTCCGGAGTGGGGCTGCAGCCGAATCTCTAACTTTTGGGGGAATGATCGACAATGAAATATCCAGTCGCGGCGCTCGCGGTCGCATTCAGCGTTCTGCCGCTCAGCTTTACAAGTTCCGCTTCCGCACAGAACAGGCCCAGCGGCGGTAACGTCATCGTGCCGGAATCCAGTGTTGAGCACGCTGAGGATCGCGGGCTACGGGCTCACACGAACATCCTGTTGCTTCAGCCGGCTGGCCGCGCTTTGCCTCAAGCCGGTCCCCCTGCTTCGGGACTCATCGCTGAAACTCCGGCCTCGCTCGCCTGCGTCTACAAGATCGTTACGGCGATGACCGGTTGCAACCAAGACACCGTCACCGCATTGCCGACAGGCGGCTTCGGGGCCATCGCGATCGTCGACGCTTACGACGATCCCGAGGCCAAGACCGACCTCACCAATTTCTCCACGCAGTTCGGGCTTTCCGCAGCGAAATTTCAGGTTGTCTACGCCGGCGGCTCCGAGCCGGCCCAAGATCCCACCGGAGGCTGGGAACTGGAGGAATCCCTCGATATCGAATGGGCTCACGCCATGGCGCCCAAGGCCAAAATCTACCTGGTGGAGGCTGCGTCAAGCAATTGGTCTGACCTTCTCGCGGCCGTCAATACCGCGAGTGGCTTGGTGGCCACAGCAGGTGGCGGCGAGGTCTCAATGAGCTGGGGAAGCAGTGAATTCGAGGGCGAGAACTCGTTAGACTCCTATTTCACCACTTCGAACGTTGTCTATTTCTCTTCGGCGGGCGATTCGGCGGGAGTAAATTATCCCAGCGCCTCTCCTAACGTGGTCTCTGCGGGCGGCACCACCATTAGCCGCGATCCTGTCAGCGGCAATTATGAGTCGGAGAGCGCCTGGTACTCCACGGGCGGCGGGCCCAGCGCGTATGAGGCCACGCCCAGCTACCAGAGCGCAATCGGAGGCCTGAACGGCGCGCGAGGCACGCCGGATTTCTCCTTCGACGCCAACCCCTACACGCCGGTTTGGGTGCTTGACAGCATGCCCTACGAGGGCCAAGGCGGCGCTGGCAGTTGGTGGCTGGTGGGCGGCACCAGCGTTTCCTCGCCGTCGCTCGCGGGCGTGGTGAACAACGCCGGGCACAAGGCCGGTTCCACCAACGCCGAGCTCACCTCGATCTATGCCAACATGGCGGTGTCGGCAGACTTTCACGATATTACCACCGGCACCTGCGGCGTTTACCAGGGTTATCTGTCCGCCAAAGGCTACGATTTCTGCACTGGTGTGGGAACTAACGTCGGTAAAGCCGCGAAGTAATTCTTCGCGACTTACAGCGCGGTTCAAGCCGGCCCCGCTTCGCGGCGGGGCCGGCTGTTCCCATTAGGGCTTGCCCGGCCGCGGCAGCACTGCCAAGGTGGGCAGAGCGCAGCCGCCAGCCGCTTGTTGCCACAAACAAGCTGACCTTAACGTGCCGCCTCTCATGTTGCAAAGAGGCACGTTTACAACTACAAAACCGCACTTCGAATCGCACGTAATCTATTAGTTAATCCAAGCGTACTGCCCTTACCGGTCTCATTCCCTCACAGATTTGCCGAACCCCGCGCCGAACACGTGGACCTTGCGCGACAGCTCTGCGCTTGCTTTAATCTACTCTTATGACGCTGCGCGAATTCCGCGACGCGCTAAAGCGCGACGAACCTCCGTCCCATTTGAGCCTGGCCCTCGCGGCTTTGTGGTGGGACGCGAAGGGCGATTGGAAGCGGGCCCACGAATCCGCCCAGGAAGACGAAGGCCTAGCGGGTTCCTGGGTTCATGCCTATCTGCATCGCAAAGAGGGTGACTCTTCCAACTCGGGTTACTGGTACCGGCGGGCTAAAAAGCCTCCGGCCCGAACTTCGCTTGAGCAAGAGTGGACGGAAATCGCTGAATCGCTCCTGAGAGAGACCGAACCCAAGATGTAGCAAGTCAGCAGGTCGTACTCGAGGCGCTCCTACGCGACGTCCCCGTTGAATTGGAGGCGGGCGATGTGGGAATCGCCGTTGGTCTACAACCTGGCCGTCGCCCGGCTCCCCGAAATCTATAATTCCTCCCCGCGTTGTCCCCACTTTTCGGCGATGGTGTCATTTGGACGCTGCAGCCGCAGTCATTCCCGCGGAGGCGGGAATCCACTTTACTTAACTCCATGTTTCCATCAACTTCGAAATGGATTCCCGCCTTCGCGGGAATGACTGCGCCTCAAGAGAGGTTCAAGCATGAAATGACACCAGTACCCACTTTCCCCACTTTTCCCTCCACTTGACATCACCTGCTAACCGTCGCACACTGGCATAGTCTAACTATGTTAGTGAACCGCAGGAGGTGACGAGTTGCACCAGGATGAGATTCCACCCGGAACGCTTTATCTCTTAATCCTCAAAACGCTCGCGCGCGGGGTTGAATTGCACGGCTACGAGATCGCCAATGCGATCCAGCAGCTCTCCGAGGACGTGTTGCAGGTTGAGGAAGGATCTTTGTACCCGGCGCTACAGAGAATGCTGATCAGAGGCTGGGTGACGGCGAAGTGGGGCGTGACCGCCGGCAATCGCCGGGCGCGCTACTACAAGCTGACGAAAGCGGGCCGCAAGCAACTGGAGGTCGAGGTTTCGCAGTTCGAGCGTGTGATGCAGGCCATCTCGCGCGTGATTCAGACGGCATGAGAACAGTGACAGGTGGCAAGTGACAAGTGACAAGAAAGGATGAAGGCCGAAGTGCAAAGGATGGATCGGGAACGATTCGTGCGGGACGGTGCGTGGTGGAGTGGCTGAGTCAACTCGTGCGGCGTTTCGCCGCGCTGGTGCGGCGGAATAAGTTGAACCGCGACCTCGAGGACGAAATGCGCCTCCACCGCGAGCTGCGTGAGCAGCAGAATGTCGAATCAGGTATGACGGCAGAGGAAGCTTATTACGCCGCTCGGCGGCGCTTCGGGAATGAAACGATCCTCAAGGAGGTTAGTCGCGAAATGTGGGGATGGGGCTTGGCGGAACGTCTGCCTCAGGACGTGCGCTACACCTTGCGTCAATTGCGGAAGAATCCCGGCTTTGCGGCGCTGGCCATCATAACGCTCGCGCTCGGAATCGGGGCCAACACCGCGATGTTCACCGTGATTGACAGCGTTCTCATTCGACCCCTGCCGTTTCGCAATGCCAACCGTCTGGTGTCAATAAGAATAGGTTATCTCGACAGCCACTTCGGAGATCCCGATCAGAATCCCGTGTCGTGGCCAGCCTATCGTGAATTACGAACTCGCTCTCATTCATTCGAAGACATCATAGGCATCAGCTCTTCAGACTGGACGGTTATACAGACTCCGCAAGGTGGCCAGAAAGTTGTCAGGGCAACCATTACAGCCAATGTGCTGGACACGCTGGGCATTCATCCCGTGTTGGGCCGTCCTTTCGACAGCAAAGACTACCAGTCAGGCGCCGCGCCGGTGGTTCTGCTGGGCGCGGAACTATGGCGTGACCACTTTGGCTCTGACCCGCTTGTTCTTGGACGACAGGTTCGCATTGGGGGCACGCCCTATTTGGTAGTGGGCGTCCTCCCGGACAGCTTTGATTTGCTAGACGTGCAAGCCGAGGCCGATGTCACTTCGCGTGTGTGGCTGCCAAGCCGCGGCGACGAAGATTTCGAGTTGGCGGGAATCGTAAGACCTGGTGTGTCTCCGCAGGCCGCGCAGGCGGAGCTGGGCACCTTCGCGCTGGACATCTGCGGTCAAAATCTACAATGCGCCAAAAGCGTCAAGTTCATCGTAAAGCCTAGCCGCGATGTTATGACCACCTCTGTGCGGCCGGCGTTACTAGCCCTCACCGGCGCGCTCTTTCTCGTTCTGCTGATCGCCTGCGTTAATGTGTCGAATTTGCAACTCGCGCGCCACCTTGCGCGCCGTCAGGAGTTGGCGGTTCGGGCTGCGATCGGTGCAGGACGGGGCCGGCTCCTGGGTCAGTTGATGGCGGAGGGCGCCGTCTTGGCGGTCGCGGGAGCAGCAGCCGGTCTTGGATTTGCATCGATTTTGATCGCCGCCGTGCATCGCCTGCCGCCCAACTTTATTCCCCGCGCCGATGAGATCAAATTGCGCGTCCCGGTTTTCGCGATGTTGGCAATCATCGCGGCCGTCGCAACCGTTCTCTCGTCCCTGGCTCCTGCGCTCCTCGCCACTCGCACCGCTCCTGAGGAGGCGCTTCGGGAGGCTTCCGGAGGATCAATCACAGGAAGAAGGCGATCGCGGTTGAGCCAATGGATGGTGGCGGGCGAAGTGTCTCTTTCAGCCGTACTGCTGGTTTCAGCCGGACTGATGTTTCATACCCTGTACAACCTGCAACACATCCACTTCGGCCTCGACTTGGATGAGGTGACCGCGTTCGAGGTCACGCCCGCAAATGCACCGGGGTATCTCGGGTGGCTTGCCGCCCGGAAGTCGGGAACAGCCCCTCAAGCGATAACGGAGTCTGTCGTGACGCGAGTTTATCAACCGATTCTCGACCGCCTTCGTCAACTGCCGGGCGTTGTGGATGTAGCCTTGGGCTCATGGGCGCCGTTTGACGGCACCGCTGGGTTCGCCATGATTCGTCCTCCTGGAGTCCCTGAGACCCAGCAGCACGGGTTAATCGCAGCTCAGATATGCTACGTGTCACCGGGTTACGCTCGCACCATGGGAATACCCCTCATCAAGGGCCGGATGATCTCCGATCAAGACAGCACCGGGACCCCCTTGGTCGCTGTGGTAAATGAGACTCTCGCAAGGCGTCTCCCTCCCGGCCAAGACCCTATAGGTGAACACATCGCCCACCCCTCGCGCACCCCGCCCACGATGAAAAACGATTACACAATCGTCGGGGTCTTGGGAGATGCCCGACAACATATCGTCACTCAAACGCCAGATCCGGAAGTGCTCTTAAGCTATCAGCAGGTTCCAACAAGCGATCCGCGCTACTTCCTGTTGGCGTCCGGTACAAACTACTTCGTCAAGACTCGAGGCCACGTGCAGCTAACCAATGCCATCCGTCAGGTCTTTCGGCAATCGGCTCCCGGTTACGCCGTGGACCATTTCCGAACGCTGCGGATAGCGTTGGACGATGCCACGTTCAACCAGCGGCTGGGGTTGTATCTGACCGCCTCGTTTGCGGGAATTGCAATCCTGATGGTATTGACAGGTCTCTACGGTGTGCTTTCGCAGTTGGTGGGCCAGCGGTGGCGCGAGATCGGCGTTCGCATGGCCCTGGGCGCCACGAACAGGTCAATTCTGCAGATGATTCTGAGACAGGGCTCCATACTAGCCGTAACAGGTCTCGCACTGGGCTTGATCGCTTCCCTCGCCGGAGGGCGCCTGCTTCGCGCCTTTCTGTACGGCGTCAAGCCAACCGATGCCTGGACGTATCTTGGGGTCGCAGTTGTCCTGCTGTCACTGAGTATCGGAGCAGCGTTACTTCCCGCGCGCCGAGCGGCCAAAGTCGATCCTATGGTCGCGCTACGCTGCGAGTGAAGTTGCCATGTGATCGGGCGATGAGAATCGGGCCACATGCTTGAAGTACTGAACCTCACCAAGCTGTACTACGGCAGCCCTGTGGTTAACCATGTGACCTTCTCGATCGGCTCGGGCGAGGTGTTGGGTTATCTCGGGCCTAATGGCTCCGGCAAAAGCACCACGGTAAAGATGTTGACCGGGCTCGTGGACCCTTCCTCGGGCCAGATTTACTACCGCGGGCGCAGCATCCGCGAAGACATGATCGGCTACAAACGCATTGTGGGTTACGTTCCCGAGGAGCCCTACCTTTATCTCTACATGAGCGGGCGTGAATATCTGCAACTCGCCGGTCGCCTCCGTGGCCTGCAAGAGAGGAGCATGAATCAGAAGATCGACGCGCTGTTGGAGCTCTTTTCCCTCTTCCCGTATCGCCTCTCTGCAGTTTCTTCCTACTCCAAGGGGATGAGGCAGAAGACTCTGATTATCGCGGCGCTGCTGCACAACCCGGAAGTAGTGATCTTTGACGAGCCTCTTTCCGGACTCGACGTCACCGCGGCGCTGGTCTTTCGGAGCCTAATTCAATCACTGGCGAGCGACGGCAAGGCCATCCTTTACAGCTCGCACGTGCTCGAAGTTGTGGAGCGAGTCTCTACGCGCGTGCTGATTTTGCGCAAAGGCGCCGTGGTAGCTCACGACTCGCCTCAGCACCTGAGAAATCTCTTGGGATCGCCAACACTCGAGGACGTATTCGCGCAACTCGTAAACCAGGAAGATACGGCGAAGATCGCTCAGGACATCGCTGCCGTGATTAGGAGCTGACTGTGAGGTTATGGCGACAGAGCGGGCGCGAGGAGCGCAGGCAGCGTCGCGAACTGACTCTGCTGTTTGCCGGCCGCTTCTGGGAGAATGATCTCGTCTCCATCACCGGAGACGTGCGTGGAACGCTGGTGGGCGTCTTCGCGGTGGTGGCCGGGCCCGGTTGGATCCTTCCTTTTTTGGAGTGCCTCGCTTTCTCTGATAAGAGGTTTACAAGCCTCCCGTTGTATGAGCGGGATTGGATTGCGTTGCCTCACAAGGCGATCTACCTTGCGTTGTCTATGACGGTTCTGGGGATACTTACCGTATTCGAATGGGACGCGTTGCTGCTGGACCAACGAGACTACTCCGTGCTGCGTCCCTTGCCGGTCCGTCTGACGACGGTGCTGGCCGCGAAGCTCTCTGCGCTAGCCTTCTTCTGGGCGGTGCTGGCGGTGGTCATCAATGCAGTCTCTGCCTTGATTTTTCCTGTCGCGGTAATGCAATGGGGTAGCCTGGGCTCGCTGCTGTGGATGATTCGCGTTCACGTGGTCGCGATTGTGGCTGGCAACGCTTTCGTCTTTCTGGCCATGATCGCGCTCCAAGGCCTCTTGATGAACGTGTCGGGATGGCACAGGTACCGCCGTGTGTCGCCTTACTTCCAATTGCTTCTGGTGGCCCTGCTGCTGTTGATGTTCTTCGCTTCTATCGGTGCATCGCAGCAAATACAAGCTGGGAAGCAGCTCGGCAGCGTTCTTCGTCTTCTGCCGCCGGTGTGGTTCCTTGGGCTCTACCAGTACGATTTGGGGTGGCACCAACCGGTCTTCCACCAGCTCGCTACGCTGGCTCAGTACGCCCTCGGGACCGCAGCTTTCATCGCCGCCGCATTCTACGGCCTGAGCTACAAACGCAGCATCTCAGATTTGCCTGAACACCTCGAAATTAGGCGGGACAGGGGGCCGGGACGGTTCGCGAGAATTATTACGCTTGTGGTGGATAGCGTCCTGCTGCGGACACCGCCGGAGAGGGCCGCCTTCCATTTTATCCGCCAGACCACTCTGCGCAGCCGGAGCCACCGGGTGCTGGTGGCCGCTTATGCCGGAATCGGTTTGGGCCTGGTCTTTCAGAGCCTGACGGGCGCCGCCGCCGCGGGCAGCCACTCTTGGTGGGACCATCCGCAGGGTGCCCTTTTGCCGATTCCCTTGGTCTTATCGTTGTTCCTTCTGCTCGGGTTGCGCTACGCCTTCACCGTTCCTGCGGAGCTGCGTGCCAACTGGCTCTTCCAACTCTCCGCCACCAGTGACCCGCGAGAGTACCGGGCCGGCATCCGAAAAGCGGTGACGCTCATCGGTATTCTCCCGCTGTTCGCTCTGCTGCTGCCCTTGCACGCAATCCTCTGGGGCTGGCGCCTGGCGGGCTTGCACATTGCCTTTGGATTCGTTGTCGCTTGCCTGGTAATGGACGTTCTGTTTGCGGGCTTCGACACGCTGCCCTTCACGTGCTCGCATGTTGCCGGCAAGGCGAATGTTAAAACCTTATGGCCGCTGTACGTCCTCGGCTTCATGGCCTTCGTGAGCGCCTTCTCCGGTATCGAGCTGCTCATTCTCAATCGCCCTGGGCGCCTGCTGTGGTTCCTGGGGACGGTGGTTCTGATTCAAATGGGTCTCGAGTTCTATCGCCGCCGTGTATTGCCGGTGCGGGGAACATTTTCGTTGGTATTCGCCGGAGAGCCTGAGCCGGCCGTAAGAACGTTGGGGCTCTCGCATTGATTGGTCGTCGAAGGATCAGTAATCGGAGTCTTGCGCTGTGGATTCGTTCATCAAATCACGACTCAGCACTCGAGGGCTCACGCCCTGGGCTACGATATTTCGCCCCTAAGGGGGCTGCGTCAGCGTGCGCCACGATGTTGGAATTCGTCTACGATCTTCTGACTCAGGATACTAGGTGAAAGGGCTAAACCAACTCGGTCGACGCCTACTGATGCTTCTGCGGCGCCACCAGTTCGATCGCGATCTCGAGGACGAAATGCGCCTGCACCGCGAATTGCGTGAGCAGCAGAATATCGAAGCGGGCATGGCGCAGGACGAAGCTCACTATGCCGCTGAGCGGCGCTTTGGAAACGCGATGCTCTTGAAGGAGGTCAGCCGGGAAATGTGGAGCGGCATCTGGTTTGAACGCCTGGTTCAGGATCTTCGTTACGGTTTGCGCCAGTTGCGCCGCAGCCCGGAATTCACCGCTGTCGCGGTGCTCACGCTGGCGCTTGGCATCGGCGCCAACACGCTGATTTTCAGTGTAGTCAATGCAGCTATTCTGCACCCGCTGCCATTTCGGGACGCCAGCAGGCTCGTTACGCTGTGGGTTACAAGCTCGAACTTCGGTTACACCGGTCCCGGTTCTCTGACCGATCCCGACTACATCGAGTGGCGAAAGCAGAATCGCGTTTTCAGTGAAATCGGCGCCTATCGCGGCCAGCCGTCGAATCTTACCGGCGCCGGAGAACCCCTGCGGCTTACAGGCGCGGCCATATCGCCAAGCCTGTTACGTGTGCTCGACGTGAATCCCGTCTTAGGGCGAACATTCGCTCCAGAAGAGGAAATCGCCGGGCACAACCGCGTGGCCTTGCTGAGCGACAAGCTATGGCGCAGCCGCTTCGGCGCTGACCCGACAGCCGTGGGCAGGGCGATCAAGCTGGACGGAGAGTTCTTCACGGTGGTCGGCGTGATGCCGGCCGGTTTCGATTTTCCCAACCAGGCCGACGTCTGGGTTCCGCTCACACTGTCGAGCGACGCTCACAACGCGACCCTGCAATTTGTGGCCCGGCTGAAACCCGGCATATCCATCGAGCGGGCTCGCACGGACGTGACTCTAATCGGCAAGCGCCTCGACGAGCAACGGCACACGCAAAGTGGCGATTGGGAGGAGCAGACAACTCTGATTCCGCTAGGTAATGAAGTAGCCTCAGCGCTTCGGACTTCGCTGCTGGTTCTCCTCGGTGCGGTCGGACTCGTGCTGCTGATCGCCTGCGCCAATGTGGCCAATCTGTCCCTGGGGCGCGCTGCCACGCGCCAACGGGAAATCGGCATTCGCAAAGCGCTGGGTGCCGGCCGAAGCCGGGTGATCCGCCAGATGCTGACCGAGAGCGCGATGACGGCGGCGCTGGGTGGCGGCCTCGGCCTTTTTCTCGCCATCGTGGGCCACCGTTTTCTAGCCGACGCGGCGCCTCTTCTGCCCTGGAACATGCAGTCTCCCGAGGCCACGGCGCGCATCGCGACAGGAGGAATCGATGTCTGGGTGCTGGGTTTCACCCTCGCGGTCGCGGTGCTCACAGCCGTCCTCTTTGGCCTCGTACCGGCTCTTCGGGCATCGCGAGGCGAATTGATTGATAGCCTCAAGGAAGGCGACCGAAGCTCCGGCGTGGGACGTTCGAGAAGTCGCTTGCAAGACAGTATTGTGCTGGCGGAGGTCGCCGTGGCGCTGATTCTCCTCGTGGGCGCCGGATTATTGATCCGGAGCTTTCTCCATCTCATGAACGTCGACCCGGGATTCAGCCCCAATAACGTGCTCGTGATGCAGATCAGCCTGCCGGAGTCGCGCTACGCTGACAGGGCCTCAATGATTGCGTTCGAACAACAAGAGGTCAGTCGGCTCAGCGCCTTGCCCGGCGTGAAATCTGCGGGAGGTGTTTTCGGGCTGCCGCTGGGCAATGGCGCCGTCGCCGGAGACTTCACCGTTGAGGGACAGGCTGCTCCGTCCGCAGGCAGTCAGCCGTTTATCGCGGCGAAGAAAGTTGTGGGCGGTGATTATTTCAGGTCGCTCGGCATTCCGCTGCTGCAGGGCCGCGATTTCGACGAGCACGATTCGCAGAACTCCCAACACGTCGTGATCGTTAGTCAGAGCCTCGCGCATCACTACTGGCCCGCCGGGGACGCCATCGGCAGGCGCCTCAAACCTGGCTTCTCGAATGATGCGTGGTGTACCGTCGTGGGAGTCGTCGGCGACACCAAGCAATACAGCCTCGATGAGGCGCCCGCGCCTTCCATGTATCTTCCTTATGCGCAGGCGCCGGCTCAATTCCTGATGGAAGACATCGCGCTGGTGGTGCGCACGGCGCTACCACCGCTGAGCCTGGTCAATGCGGCGCGGCACGCGGTGGAAAGTGTCGATCCCGACCTGCCGGTTTTTGACGTCGTCACCATGGAGCAGCTCGTCTACCGCTCGGCTTCTGCGCCGCGCTTCAACACCGTACTGCTGGGCATTTTTGCCTCACTGGCTCTCATTCTCGCCGCGATTGGCATCTACGGTGTGATGTCTTACTCAGTCAGCCAGCGTACCCATGAAATTGGCGTGCGCATGGCGCTGGGCGCAAAGGCACGCGACGTGGTCCGCCAGATCATCGCGCAGGGAATGCGGCGAGCGCTGGCGGGAATCGCCTTGGGCCTGGCCGGAGCTTTGATCCTAACTCGCTTTCTCGCGAGCTTGCTTTACGGCGTTCGCCCCGCAGACACGGCCACCTTCCTTGCGGTCTCACTGCTACTGTTGGCTGTGGCGCTCCTTGCGTGCTATGTTCCTGCCCGCCGCGCGGCAACAGTGGATCCCATGATCGCGCTGCGCCATGAATGAGACGACACAGGCTCGTCGTCTGCCGCATCGATGCCGGTTGCCAGAGCTGGACCAATATGAACTCCGGCGCGACGGTCATCGGCGCCACACAAACGGCCCTGCCGCGCCGGGGGTACACCATTTCAGGTTGCTGCCCGCGACGCGGGAGCAAACTTAAATTGACAAATGCCCTGCCAGAGGGTTAATGTGTCCGGCGTTAACGCGGAATACCTAAAAGGAGATGTCATGAGCAACCCGAAGAGCAAAAGCTTCTACCGAGCCGCATCGAGCCATGAGACGACGGCAAACAGATTGGGGCCGCTACAAGACCTTCCGGGATTTTGGCAGGGCACCGGCTTCAACCTCATTGCCCGTCCGAACTTTTCGGGGGGTAACAAGGACGGAATCTTTCTTGAGCTGAACTTGTTGGCGGAGACCATCGAATTCACTCCCATCGGCTCTCCGGTATTCAACCGCGGCAGCCTTCAGGATGACGTCGCCCTTTACGGATTGACGTACCTCCACCGGGTCACCGACTTGACGACGGGAGAGGCGCTCCACATTGAGCCGGGCCTGTGGCTCAACATCCCGCCGACGACTCAACCAGCGTCAGATGCGAGTATCGCGCGACTGGCCACGATTCCTCACGGTAATGCGGTATGCACAGTCGGATTCTCGCAGAACGTAGTGTTTCAGGGGCTGCCGGACATTCCGCCGGCAAACACCGTTCCCTTCAAGACCGGGGGGCAAGCGCCGCCGCCGGGCACGAAGAACCCGTACCCCGAGTACGACCTCAGTACCCCCAGCGCATTTCGCACAAGTCCGCTGCCCTCTCAGATAACGCAGGCAATCATCGACGATCCTAATGTGATGGTCAGGAATGCTCTGCAAGGTCAGCATCTCACGAAGATTATTCGCCTCATCACCTCGACGGCGGCCGCAGGAGGCGTCGGTAACATACCCTTCATTGTCAAGAATGCGGACGCCCCAAGTTTGGAATCGGTATTCGCAATTGAAACCGTACAAAGCGATACCGGTACCGACTTCTTACAGCTCCAATACTCTCAAACCGCATTGCTGAACTTCGGTGGAATGAGCTTCCCGCATGTTACTGTGGGAACGCTCATCAAGGCGTTCTGAGGTAGAGTCGCGGGGCGCCAGCAGAGAACGGCTGGTGTCAGTGGAAACGCTTCGCTCCATTCTAATTCCGTGAACCCAGCGTGTGGCGGAGTCGCGCATTCGCGACTGTGCCGGCCGTCGGCAACGCGAAGGCCACGTAAGCACCGTGGATGCTCCCTTGTGCCGCCGCATCGCTCACTTCCGGCGCTGCTGCGCAAACAACCAAATATTCCCGCCCCCCTGCTTCATAGACACTGGGAATGCCCTGGAGTGCCGTGTCGAGCCGCTTTTCCCAAAGCACCTTTCCGGTTTCTTCATCGTATGCCCGCACGAAATGATCTCGCGTTGCGGTGAAAATCAGTCCGCCTGCGGTCACCACGGGCCCGGTTTTGAGAAATGGAAAGCCCGTGTCTTGAATTCCCTTCGCCGCCAGCTCCGGTACTTCACCCAGTGGAATCTTCCATTTGATTGTGCCCTTATTCAGATCGTAAGCCGTCAGTGACGACCATGGAGGCTTGATCGGCGGAACTCGCATGCTCGTCATCATGAAGCCGAAGCCGCTCAGGTAGCGGACCGGTTCCGGATCATGCGTGCCTTCGGACTTCGTGGTCGTGGAAAGAGACGAAGCAGTAGGTGATGAGGATGTTGCGGCGCGCGACGGGTTAAGAAGAAACGCGATCAACGACTGGAAATCAGCTGCGCGCAGCTTCGGGAATCCCGGCATGGGGCCGCGTCCCTGCCTGACAACCGTTTCGATTTGGTCTCGACTTAGCCGGCTGCCGATATCTACCAAAGAAGGAATCGCCGGAGGCAAACCCCTGCGGTCACCGCCGTGGCAAAGGCGGCAATTCGACTCAAAGATAAAATGGCCCTGCTGTTCGATGGACTCGCCCTCGGCTGCACGTCTCGTTTCTTCCGGCTCGAGTTTGAGCATGCAGGGAAGGTCCATCGAAGCGACATACAAGGTGCCGTTGGCCGGATCCGCGGCCGCGGAGCCCCAATTAGCTCCCCCACTGTTTCCCGGCATCTCCATGGTGTCCGTCAGCGCCGGAGGCGTGAAGAGACCCTGATTCCGTGAGGTCTCGATCTCCTGGCGGAAACGCGCCAATTCCTGCGGGTCGGTAATCAAGGGGCTCAGGTCGGCCGCGGTGAAGGCTTGCCGCGCGAACGGTGGCGGTTTCAGGGGGAAGGGCTGGGTTGGCCAGGTTTCTTCTCCGGGCATGTCAGAGCGCGGTTCCGGCCGTTCCTCAACCGGCCAAAGCGGCTTACCCGTGTCGCGGTCGAACACCCAAACAAAACCGGTTTTGCCCACCTGCGCAACGGTATTCACTCTTCGCCCGTTATGCCACAGCGTGAGAAGCTTGGGCGCGGCGGTGTTGTCGTAATCCCAGATGTCGTGATGGACCATCTGGAAATACCAAATCAGCTTGCCGGTGCGCGCATTGAGCGCTAGCAGGCAGTCGCCAAACAAGTCGGCGCCGCGGCGGTCAGCGCCGTAAAAGTTGTACTTGGGACTTGCCGTGGGCACGTAGACAATTCCGCGTGCTTCATCCACTGAGATCTCGCCCCAACAATTGGCCCCTCCCACGCGCTTCCACGCGTCTTTCGGCCAGGTGTCGTATCCGAACTCACCTGGATGCGGAATGGTGTGAAAGGTCCACACCAGCTTGCCGCTGCGTACATCGAAGGCCCGGATATCGCCGGGAGCGGAGCCGTATCCCTGATTGGTGGCCGATCCCAATATCAGCAGATTTTCGAACACTCGCCCTGGCGTTGTGGATTGCACCAGTGACAGAGTACCGGGATCTCGCCCCAAACCTTGCTTTAGATCGACCTGGCCATTCGTCCCGAAGGACAGGATCGATTTCCCGGTTCTTGCGTCGATCGCCTGAAGGAAGTGATTGCTGGCAAAAAGTAGCCGGCGCTCGCTGCCATCCTTACTTTCCCAATAGTTGATTCCGCGGTCTGTGATGATCTCCGTATGCGGATCGGCTTGGTGCACCCAGACTTCTTTCCCCGTCTCGGCCTTCAGCGCAACGAGGGAGTTGTTCGCAGCGAGAACATAAGTAAGCCCGTGCGCCTGGACAGGATTGAAGAAATACCGGTTGTCATCGCCGGTTGGAAAAGTCCAGGCGATTTCAAGTTTGCTGACATTGCTCCGGTTGATCTCACGAAGCGGCGAGTATTGCGAGGAGTCTGGTCCCCCGCCATAGTCGCTCCAGGATGTGTGGTCTTGGCCAAGGGCTGTGACCGGAGCGCCAAGCACCAGGCAGCCGAAGAACACGATCATTAGCGCGTGCATCTCACTCAGAAGAGCGCGAGAAAATCCAGGCTCCGATGCAAACTTTGACTCTTTCCGCGACTTCATCAATGTCTCCAATCCGTGGAATCCTTGGACTACGGCGCTTGGGATCAACGGTCCACTATGCCATCGGTTGCTACTCCCGGCCATCCACGGACAGGCCAGCCCGTCTCCTCTTCAATAGCCAAGAGCCGATTATATTTTGCAAGCCGCTCAGATTGCGTGATGGAACCATTCTTGAACTGATCGCCGCTCCAACCCGCCGCGAGATCAGCAGCCCAGTTATCTTCCGTCTCACCGCTCCGGACGCTGATCGCGATTTGCCATCCGGCGGCGCGCGCCAAGCGCCATGCCTCGGCAGCTTCCGTCAGGGTACCGATCTGATTCACTTTCAGCAGCAGAGCGTCGCAAGCCTTGCTATCGATGGCCCGGCGGATGCACTCAGGATTTGTACACAAAAGATCGTCTCCCACAACCAGCGCCTTGCCGCCGAGAGCCGCACGAAGGTGGGGCCAATATTGCCAGTCATCTTCTGCGAGGCCGTCCTCGACGCTTAGGATCGGGTAATGGTTCACCCATTGGCTGAGCCGCTGGATCATTTCCTCACTGCACAATCGCTCTCTACCGAGGTGGTAAGTCCCATTTTGATAGAAGTGGCTGGCCGCGACATCGACTCCCAAAAACGTGACTTCACCTGGCCTGTATCCTGCCGCCGTAATGGACTCCACTGCCAGAGCGAGCATCTCCTCAGTCGTGGAGCACGGCGGAGCCAAGCCCCCTTCATCCGCGGTCAGCAAGCGCATCCCATAGCGGCTATGAATCAACTCGGCCGCAGTCTGGTAGATCTCATACGTCGCAGACAGCGCGGCGTCGATGGTGCGCGCGCCCAAAGGGATGAGAAGCACGTCTTGAATGGGCACTTGCCCGCCAGCGTGTTTGCCGCCACTGAAAAGATTGATGGTCAACCGCGGAAGGAAAGCCGGTGCCTCCGGGACCAAGGTGGCGAACCATCGGTACAAAGGCACTCCCTGTTGGCACGCGCAGGCGCGGGCAAACGCAATCGAGACTGCGAGAATCGCATTTGCGCCTAGGCGCGCCTTGTTGGGCGTGCGATCGAGCGAAACCATTGCCCGGTCAAGCTCGGCTTGACTGCCAAACTCCACACCCGCCAGCGCGTCGTTAAGGTCCTCCTTAACTGACGCGACCGCCCTCCGGCAACCCAGGCCACGATACCGCCTCACGTCGCCGTCCCGCAACTCCAGCGCCTCAGCGCGGCCCGTTGATGCGCCTGAGGGAACCGACGCCGAGGCAGAGAGCCCTCCCTTGAGCTCACAAGTCGCGCGAACGGTCGGGCGCCCGCGGCTATCGAGAATCTCGCGTGCGGTCAGGCGCTGAATCGTAGGCACACGGCTCCAATCCTGAGAGAAATTCAGAAACCAGATCCTGAACCCGGCAGGGTGGTTCCGGTAGCAGAGAAAGCACTGCTTGGCACTGACGTACCCGCTCAGCGTCACTCAGATACTCCAACGGGGAGCGGCCGGCGGCACGCGCCAGCAAACATCCTAAAGCGTGGCGAACCGCACGGGGTTCAAGGTCGCGCGCCCAAGGCACGTTGCCGAGAGCTTGAGTGTATGCTTGCCAGTAGCACACAGCAGCCTCAGCAAATAAGGCTCGCTGCGCCGTCAGATGATGTGCCTTGCTCAGGAAATGAGTGAGGGAAAAGCCGAGGTCAAACGCCGGTTCTCCGAAGTGAGCGACCTCGTAATCCAAAAGAACCAGCCTGTCATCTCGCAGCAGTATGTTCTTCGGGCTGTAGTCGCCGTGCACCAGCGTCAGCCGGCCCGAGCGCGTCTCGTCCACGAGACGATGCAGAAACTCCGCCGCCGCTGGCACCCGTTCCGCCGAATACAGGTAGTAGGGCTCGAGCCGCAGCGACTCGAAGAATGATGTGTCTTCGAAGGCCTTGCGAGCCTCGCACTCTTGCGATGCCCGGCGATGGACCAACCCGAGCAAACGTCCAAATTGTTGCACGTAATTGAGGTTCACTCTTCCCGAGAGCAGGACAGTTTTCCAGTTTTGATGTGGGAACGGTACCGCGTCCATGCCGAGCAGGTAGTTTGGCTCGTCTTCGAACTCAAAACAGGGCACAGACCCTGCGGGCGCCAGCCGTGCGAACCACTGCAGCGCCAGCGCTTCGCGGTGTATCCGTTCCGGGCTGCTGAACCAATCGACGGCCACCCTGAGCTTAGGCAAAGCTTGCTTGAGCACCCACGAACGGCCGTCCGAAAAACGCACCAGCACCGTTCGATTGGAGACGCCTCCCGGCAGACACTCCAGGGACAGGTCTCCATCCCCAACAGCAAATCCCTTCTCGCGCAGATAAGCCGCGGCGGCCGCAAAGTCTTCGATGTTCAAATCGACCATGACAATCTGTCATGTTGTGTCAGCCAACTCAGGCGCCGCGCGGTGCTCCTCGCTGGTCTGCCACACTATCACCGTTGTTCCAGACCCATGGATCGCGCGCCACGGCAAACGCGGCGCTGCTTCGAAGTAGCGCCAACCTGTCCGCTGCCAACCTTGACACCCGAATGGTGCGATGGCAACATGAGTACACGCGACTTAACTGGGCCTTCTAGCCGTTCAAGTCGCTATTCCGATCCCTTGCCGAAGTGGCGGAATTGGCAGACGCGCTACATTCAGGGTGTAGTGCCCGTCAGGGCGTGGAGGTTCGAGTCCTCTCTTCGGCACCAAGCTTTTCAAGGCGTTCGGTTCGATGGCGATCACACTACGGTCAGCAGTGCATTGAACTGCTGGCCTACATTACATGCCACCTCTAGCGCTCATCCCCCGCTTTTGCCGAATGTATTGAGCCACGTCTTCCACCGTTCCGAGCCAGATGCCGTTTGCCGGATCCTTGATGTAGTCGCATAGGGCTCCGAGGGCTGTTGCATCCGTCACCTGGTAACCGCGCGGACCGATCTCATGGCCCACGAAAATCACCCATCGGCCCTGCTTGGCAGCCTCATCGACAATGGCCTTCATGTGCTCCAGGTCCATGTCGTCGAACGGAGTGCCCATCGCCTGCGCCAGGTCACAGAAGGCGGGGTCGTTCGGTGACTCGTCCAGGTATCCGCGCCCGGCGATAAAGTGCTCCGCTACAAGAGGTACGTAGCTTCTGACATCGAGCCCTCTTCCCACAAACTTCTGCCCGCAGGGATAGGCGAAGGTCCGAGGCTTCACGCCCAGCATTTGCTGGATTTGGGCGCTGGCCTCGTTGATCTGGTCCTCCATCATTTGGAGGGTGTAGTCTTCCAGCGCATTGTGGCGCGAGAAGGCGTAGTTGCCCGTGCAGGGATGAGTGACCGTGTGGCTACCGATCTCATGACCGTCCGCCACCGCCTTTTTCCATCCCTCCAGCCGGTTGTGGATGTTAGCGGCCTCGAGGTAAAACGTGGTCTTCACGCCGTGCTCATTGAGCAAAGCAAGTCCTACATCAATCTGACTTGTCCGCGCGTCGTCAAAACTCAGGCTCACCGCAGCCCGCTTCCCATTGGGCCATTGGAACGGTTTCGCGGCTTCCGTCTGCGCTGAAGGGGTTGGCTGTTGTGCGATCATTTCGGTCACCGGGATGAAGCCAAATAAACTCAGACCGAGAATCGCACAAACAATTCTGTTTTGCATTCTCATCCTCTTGTGCCCTGACAGTCGACGGTCAGAACGCTGCTCAAATTGAGCTGCCTTCAGCGAAGACCAAATCGGGCACGAACTTTGACCGCGATCGAAAGACGATTCACCAAAGAGAACACCGAGCCTCACAGAGGGCCGCGAAGATTTCGTCTTGTGCTTGAATGCAGCTCGCAACCTCTCCGTGCCCTTTGTGGCCAAAAGCCTTCAACACTGCGGCCACAGAGTCTCCGTGAACTCCGTGTTGAGAGGCTTCTAGGCACAGAGGGCACCGAGGCCTTCGGTTTGGTTCCGGCCAAAGGCCGCGCCAGGGTGAATTCTATGTCTCGCCATATGCGGCATCCGCATCGCCACACTGACAATCGACAATTAGCAATCGAAAATCGGCGATCCCTTCACATCTGGTGCTCCGGGTGAGTGCATCCGGGAAACTCGCTCAAAATGGCGAGGCCCTGATATCCGAGCACGTCGATGAGCCCAACGCGCGAAGTGTAGAACCCTTCCACCGTCATGTCTTTGACCAGTGAATAGAAAGCAAACCCCGGATGGCTGGAGCCAGGCTCGCGCTCCGGAAGGCTCATTGCCGTGAGCAGAGCCTCCTGATCGGCAGCCGATATCTCGCGGAAGGGGCCTTTGTACTTTTCCCGGCTCAGGCGGTCCAGGAGTTGGACGCCTTGTGTCCATTCGAGCTGAAGTGCAGGTTTGAGCTCCGCCGCCGCCGACACCACGAAATCGATATAGCGCGCCACCTTGGCTTCCTTGGCTCCGGGCCCATCGTCAGTGGGAACGATAAGCTCGGTCAAGACTTCAACCGTTTTGAACTCATCCGGTTTGAAAAAGCGCGGCGAATAAGGCGCTGCATCGTCGCTTTGTGCGGCCGGCGACTGCTCGATGTGGTGCATGGCTGGCGCCGAACCGGCGTTCTCAGCGGCGAAGCCGGCAGGCAACCAGCTGGCAAGAAAGTGCTGGCCGGCGACGGTGCCTGTGAGGACGCCGAAATACTTCAGGGTCTGCCGCCTGCCAATCAATCCCTCTGCCATAAACATCGCCTCTCTGCCACAAAGGGGCGGCCCTTGTGGGCGCCCCGCTGGAGTTTGGCCATTTCGCGCATGGCCAGGATGAAGATGCCACGTGGCACGGGCTTCCAGCCCGTGTTTGGGCAGCCACAAGGGCCGCCCCTACGTGGACCCTCACTAAACATTCCCAGCACGAAATTCCTCCGCCAAGTGATCCGCTGCCCGGTATGAAAGCGCCATCAACGTGTGCGTGATCTGCTTCTCGGGATGCGTCACAAAACACGCTGCGTCGGCCACCACCACGTTCTTGATGTCGTGGCAGCGGTTCCACTCGTCGAGCACCGACGTGCGCGGATCAGTGCCCATGCGGCACCCACCGGCTTCATGCGTCACGCTCCCCAGCGGATAGGGCGCCACTTTCTTGTACGGAAATATCTCGGCGCCGGAAGCCTTCAATATTTCTTCGATCTGTCCGTACATCTCATCGAGAATCGCGAAGGAGTGCGGGTATTCCGCGTTGGTATGAAAGCGAACCTGCGGAATGCCGTACCGGTCCGTCAGACCATCGGAATCAATCTCGACGTAGTTCCAGTCAAAAGGCAGCCCCTCTCCGTACCCGCCCATGGAAACGGCTGCGGGATAAAGTTCCTTGATCTTCTTCTTGTAGGAGGCGCCAAACCCTGGAAAGCTCGCGCCAGGCCCCGGACCCATGCCGCAGCCGGTGTAAAAGTCGAAGCGCCAGCCCCGCAGGTATTTCTTCTGGTCCTTGTGGCCGTAATTGTAACGGGGTATGTACAGGCATGATTCTCCCGGGCCGTCGTCGTTGGTCACCGGCCTTCCGGTAAGCTGCGGGAAGAAGCCCTCGATATCATTGAAGGCCACATGCTCCATCAGGTAGCGTCCGAGCGTGCCGCTCGAGTTGGCGAGCCCGTTGGGATATTCGCGGTCTCGCGAATTGAGCAGAATGCGGATGGATTCAATCATCGACGCCGCCAGCACCACGGTCTTGCTGTAGGCCTCGTATTCCATCCGGCTGTTGGCATCGATGTAGGTGACGCCGCGCGCCTTACCCGTGGAGCGGTCCCTCAAGATGGTGTGCACCGGAGCGTTGGGGCGCAACTCAAAATTGCTCAGTTTTTGCAGCTTCGGGATCAGCACGTCCAGGCTGCTGTATCTCGCCCCGACGTCGCAACCCCAGTTGCACGCGCCACAAAAGTGACACGGAGGACGGCCGTCATAGGGCTGACTGAGAACGGCCAGCGGTTTCGAAAGCACCTTGATGCCAAGCTTCGCCGCGCCCCTCTTAATCAACAATTCGCCGCAGCGGGGATTGAAGGGCGGCAGCAGGCGTTTGCTTGTGGGCGTGTTGTGGACGCTTTCCGAGCCGCCGGAAACGCCGATAAGTTGCTCAACCTTGTCGTAGTATGGGTCAACGTCTTCGTAGCCGATAGGCCAGTCCTCGCCCCAGCCGTCCTGCAAGGTTTTCGGCTTGAAATCGAGCGGCCCAAAGCGGTCGCAGCCGCGCCCCCACAGGTTGGTCCGGCCACCAACGGCCCGCAGGCGTGTCCAAGTGAATTTCGCGCCCGGCGCCAAGGCATACGGGTCCTCTTCAGGAATGGTGTAGAGGTGGTCAGTCCACTCCTTGATCTTCCACTCCATTCCTTGCGGCAGATGCCCGTACTCGCCCGGCTTCCCCTCGCCGCGGTAGGGCCACTCATAGGGGAACTTGTGGGTGTAGAAGTCTTTGGCGGGGTCGATCATGCGGCCTGCTTCGAGGCAAAGCACCTTGAGGCCTTGGGTGGCCAGCACGTAAGAGGCGATTCCTCCGGCCGCGCCCGACCCAACCACGATCACGTCATAGACCGGCTGCGAACTCATGCTGCCTCAACTAGGGGTCTCTTAGCGTCAGCAAGTTGACGGCTTCGTTCGGAATATCGGGTGCACCAGCCCTGGCGTGTCAGGCACCTTCCAGCTTGTCCGCGATCTCCAGCAACTTTCTGACGGTATTCCAGTTTCTGCCTGTTCCCGGCGTCTTCAGCATCTTCGCAATTGCCATCCACGATATCTTGGGACGCGCCATGCTACCCACGAAATACATGTAGAACTCTCGGCCGTCAAGGTACAGTTCCTCCGGCTGCGTGTCAATCTTGGAGACTTTCTCCCGAGCTTCGGGACCCGGATCAGCGGCGAGAAACGTGACCAACACCCGGCTGGGATCGATATCGCGTCGCTTCGCAAACGGGTTTCTGGCAATCACTCCCCGCAGTTCTGCGGGCGTACGCAGGACGACATCCGTACGAAACCCAAACTCCTTCTCGATCGCGTCCTCGATCAGTCTGGATAGCCGGGCCAGGTCTCGCTCTTTGGTTCTGAACACAACATTGCCGCTCTGCAGGTACGTCTGAACGTCTCGCAGCCCAAGAGACTCGCACAGCGCTCGAAGAGCCTCCATCTTGACCTTGTTGTGGCCCCCGAGGTTCACGCCGCGGAGCAGGCAGATTACTACGGGCTGGCTTACATCCGTCGGCATCCTCACTCATCCCAATTCGTACCTGGGTGTAGTTTACCTCAGCGGTGTCGCTCTGGCGAGCGAGGTTCGAGGGGCGGAGTCGACAAGCTCAAAACAATCTCAAAATTGACAACTGACAACTGTCGCTTTACGATATATTGTGATTCGAAGCTTCAAGCATCGGGGTCTCAGAAGGCTCTTCGAACATGACGACCGCAGCGGGATACGAACTGATTTGGTGGATACAGTTCAGGAAATTCTCACCTTGCTCGATGACGCGGTTAGCCCGTACGAGCTTGGACTTCCCGGATACCGGCTGCACAAGCTAAAAGGCGATCTGAAAGGCTTTTGGTCCGTCACGGTGCGGGCCAACTGGCGTATCATCTTCCGTTTCGAAGGCACGGACGCGCTTGAGATTGAACTCATCGACTATCACTAAGCAAGCAAAGGAGTAAAATAATGCCCATGAAGAACCCTGCACACCCCGGACGCATCGTTAGAAATGCATGCCTTGCACCTTTGGGGTTGTCAGTCACTGAAGGCGCAAGGGTCCTCGGTGTCACCCGACAAACGCTCAACAACGTCATCAACGGCAAGTCGGGTATCAGCCCAGAGATGGCTATCCGGCTTGCAAAAGCATTTGGCAGCACACCCGAAACGTGGCTGCGAATGCAGGTTTCCTACGACCTTGCCCAGGCCCGCAAGGACGAGGACAAAATCAAGGTCTGCCGCCAGTACGTTCCCCAAGAACTACGAGCCGACTGAAGCGCGTGCACCTCAAATCCCCGGTCCTTTGTCATCAGCCGCGGTCGACGGGCTGAGGCTGCAATCGAGCAGTGGCGTGAAACCGCCGGCGTTCGCTGACAACGTATGCCAGCGCAAGGCCCAGCGTCGCGCCCAAAATCGTCTTGCCCGCGAGCTGGTTGGGAGGCATCACGAGCATGAGGCAGATGAAACCAGTCCACGTCAGGGCGGCGGCGTTCACTGCGGTGCTGTAGCGGCCAAGATGCCAGGGCCCGCGCTCCTGCCAGAGACCCACCCTGCGCGCGCGCCATCCCAGATACACCGGAATGGTGTAAGACAGGTACAGCCCAATGGTGCTGATCGAAGTCACGACAGGGTAGGCTCGGCTGTAAACGGCCACGGCGAAGGCTGCGGCCACTGAGAGCCAGATGGCGTAAGCGGGAGTCAGGTGCTTTGCGCTGACGGTTCTCCAAAGGTGCGACCACGGCAGTCCTCCGTCGCGCGCGAACGCGTAAACGGTGCGCGAATTCGAAGTCACCGTGGCCAGACCGCAGAACCACATCGCCATCACTGCGAGCAGTGACACGGCGGCTCCCGCCGATGGACCAAGCGACTGCTCGAGGATGGCAATCACCGCCGGGACCTTGTTTCCGGTCGCATCGGTGGCATTGAGCGCGGCGGAAAGGCTGCGGGTGGAGAGCGTCAAAGCCATCAGCAAAAGGTATCCGACGACGGCCGAGACGACGACGGCAGTGACCATGCCCCACGGAACTCGACGGCGGGGGTCGACCGTTTCCTCCGAGACGTGACAGGAACCGTCGTAGCCGGTGAAAGTCCACTGGGCCTGCAGGAGGCCGAGCATGAAGGCCCATGCGTAAAAATGCACGCCATTACTGTTGACGGCATGAAAGAAGAAACTCACAGGTTGCTTCGGAGCAAAGAGTAGCAGCGCGCCCACAATGGCCGCGACGCCGACAATATGGACCGTGACGCTCGCGTCATTGAGCCAGGCCACCAGGCGAATACCGTAATGATTGATCAGACCGTGCGACGCCAGCACCGCCGCGTAGACCGCCAACAGCGCGCCAGTGCCCGGCGGAATGCGAAGCAGAGGCATCAGAAATTGGGCGCAGCCGTAATCGATGCCGGCGATGGTGGCGATAAGACCGAGAATATTGAACCAGGCCGTAAACCAGCCCCAACCGGGACTACCCAGCATGGAAGCCCAATGATACATTCCGCCGGAAGTCGGGAACGCCGATGCAATTTCACCCATGCTGGCAGCAACCGCAAGCGAAAACACGGCTACGAGCGGCCAGCCGAACGACATCTCCGCCGGCCCCCCCATGGCCAAACCATAGTCGTAGAGAGTGACCGCGCCGGTGAGGATGGAGATGATAGAAAACGAAATGGCGAAATTCGAGAACCCTCCCATGGTACGGAAGAGTTCCTGCGCGTATCCGAGGTGGGCAAGGTCGTGTTCGTCAGTTCGGAGTTGGTCATTTCGGAGTTCATCAGTTCGGAGCTCGGAGTCTGTCAGCTCGGAGCTTCGGAGTTCGGAGTTCGGAGTTTGAGGGTTTCCCAGTCTTGAGTTGCTCATTGGCGCTCAGCTCGAAGCCGACGAAGGTAAGTTGTGAAGCCGCTGACAAGGGAGATCACTTCGTCAGCCAGCTCATGCAGAATCTTGAACTCGTCCGCGCTTATGTAACCGACATCCAGGGAAACGTAAAGCAACGATTGAACCTCGATGGCAGAGCCTCGCGCGACGTCGAGGAATCGGGCGAATTCACGGCCTGTCTTCCTCGCGAAGCCTTCCGCAATGTTACTCATGGAAGACACTGCTGCTCTGCAGATCTGATCTCTCAGCCCATAATCTCGCTGGAACTTTCCCACCGCAGAGACTCGATAAACTTCTCGGACGAGTTGTCGCGCCTTCTCCCAAGCCTGAATGTCCTCGAACCGTCTAATGGTTGCCATGGCGCGGCAACTCCGAACTCCGTAACTCCAAACTCCGAACTGAGTAACTCCAAACTCAAAATGCTTGTCGATAGAGCATCTCCATGTCTTCCCGCGATGTGGGGCGCGGATTGAGCAGACGGCATCCGTCTTCCATGGCGAGCGGCACCATGATGGGGATCATCTCCTCACGCACGCCGGCGTCGCGCAAGCGCGGCGGGATGCCGATCTCGGCGTTGAGCTTCTCGATTTCGGCGATGGCAGCTTGCGCTGCGGCCTCTCTCGTCATGCCGTGAGTATCAACGCCCAGCGCGACGGCGAGATCGGCAAGCCGTTCTTGAACGGCAGGCAGATTGAAGCGCATCACGTGAGGCAGCAGGATGGCGTTGGTCAAACCGTGATGCATTCCGGCGACGGTGGAAAGCGGGTGCGCGAGAGAGTGGACGGTGCCCAGCCCTTTTTGAAACGCCACTGCGCCCATGAGGGCTGCTGCCATCATGCCGGTGCGCGCTTCCAGGTTCTTCCCATCGCGGACAGCCATCGGCAGATTCCGATGGACGAGTTCCACTCCCTTGAGCCCAATGGCGTCGCACATCGGGTGGTAGCCAAGCGCCAGATAGGCTTCCAGGTTGTGCGTCATGGCGTCCATGCCGGTGGCGGCCGTGAGATGCGGCGGGAGGCCAAAAGTGAGTTCGGGATCAGCGATGGCCGCGTTGGGAAGCAGGTGCGGGCTGAAAATCACCGTCTTACGCCCCGTGGCTTTGAGCGTGATGACCGTGCTGCGGCCCACTTCGCTTCCGGTGCCGGCAGTAGTAGGGATTGCGACCAGCGGCGGGACGTTCGGGGTAATCAAGTCCCCGCCGTTTTTCAGATCGTCGTAGTCTTCAAGCGGCAGCTCGTGGGTGGCTTTCAGACGAATCGCCTTGGCCGCATCAATCGCACTGCCTCCGCCGAGTGCCACGATGCCGTCGCAGTGCTCGCGCCGATAAATCTCGACGCCGGGATAAACACTGGCCTCCGTAGGATTGCCTTCGACGCGGTCGAAAACGGCGCACCCGAGACCGGCAGCTTTCAGCGGGCCGGTCACGTGATCGAGCAATCCGCAGGCTGCCACTCCGGGATCAGTCACCACCAAGGGCCGGCTTATGCCCAAGCCTTTCACAGATTCAGCCAACTGACCCATGGCTCCCGCGCCGAATATGATGCGATTGGGAAAGGACCATATTGAAATCATAGAGTGCTTTCAGACCTGTCTCTTTCTTGAAGTGGATGCAGATCGACCTCGTGGCTCCCTGCGCATATTCGAAAAGCTGCTATCACGTTGGCGACGCGCTCACCCAACTCGAGGTCCACAAAACCGTTGATTTTGAACGGAACGGCGACTGATGGCCGCTGACGGCGAAAAGCTGACGGCTCTTAGATAATTTCGAAGTAGCGCTCGCGTTCCCAATCCGTGACGGCCTTCTGATGCTGCCGCACCTCCCATCGGCGCGTGCGCAGGTAATGATCCACGAATTCCTCGCCCAGAAGTTCCCGCGCCGCGGTGCTGGGTTCGAGCAGACGCACGGCCTCGTCCAAAGTGTGCGGAAGCTCGGGCGCGTTCGTTTCATAAGCGTTGCCCTTCAGTGGCTCGGGCGGGTCGAGACGATGCTCGATGCCGTACAGTCCGGATGCGAGACTTGCCGCGATGGCGAGATGGGGGTTGATGTCCGCGCCGCTCAACCGGTATTCCACTCGAACCGACTTCGGCGAAGGTCCCAGCACTGCGCGCAACGCCGCAGTGCGATTGTCGATACCCCAGGTGGCGTTCGTCGGCGCCCAGACGCCGGGAACGAGGCGCTTGTAAGAATTGATGGTGGGGCACGCAAAAGCGGCAAACTCCGGCATGAGCTGCAACTGCCCGGCAATGAAGTGGCTCATCAGAATCGAAATGCCCTGGGGACGCCCGGCATCATAGAACAAGTTTCGGGTGTGATCGTGATCCCACAGGCTCTCGTGGAGGTGACCGCTGGAGCCCGGCAGATCGGCGTTCGATTTGGCCATAAAGGTGGCCATCAAACCGTGGCGTGCGGCAACCTGTTTGACGCCGCTCTTGAAAAGGGCCGCCTTGTCCGCGGCCGTCAGCGCCCGGTCATGCCTGATGGCGGTTTCGTAGACGCCCGGCCCCGTCTCGGTGTGAAAGCCCTCGAGCTCGACGCCGAAGTCGCGCATCGAGTCGAGAATGGCACGCGCGATCTCAGAGTGAACGCCGGTGCGCAGCATGCTGTAACCGAACATGCCGGGTGAAAGCGGAACCAGATCGCGATAGTGTTTAAAGCGGATGGAGTGAGAATCTTCGCGGAAAAGGAAGAACTCAAACTCGGTGGCCACCTCCGGATCAACGCCCATCTCGTGCGCTCTGGCAACCACCCGCCTTAGGACTTCGCGCGGGGAAAAGCTGAGAGGCTGACCCTTTTCGTCGAAGTAATCGAGAATGAAAAAAGCCGTTCCCGGCTCCCACGGGATTACGCGGAAGGTGGAGAGATCGATGCGAGCCAGCGCGTCCGGATAGCCCGTGTGCCATCCGGTCACGCTTACGTTGTCATAGAGCACGTCGGACGAATCCCAACCGAAAATCACGTCACAAAAACCGAGGCCCTTCTCAACGGCGGAGTCGAATTTCTCCTGGCTGATGGACTTGCCGCGCAGTATGCCGTCGATGTCAAAGCCACCGACTTTGATCTTGGTGATCTTGTGCTCGGCGAGGAGGGATTGGATGTTCTTGAGATCCATGAAAGCGAGGGCGCGTCTGCTACGCGACTATTGTAGGGTAGAGTCCGAACCGGTCAGGTTCGGCACGTTCGGGAAAGCGTACTTCCGTTCCTGCCGCAACACGACGAGCGGTCCATAGCATCGAGAAGGCGTCTATCGCGTCAACCTGTAAGCTCGCGCTGAGACAGCCGAGACACCGCTCCACTCTGGCAAAATGCTTCCCTAGAAGTTCCCGCCGCAGTCTTTGGCCGTCCGCCTTCGCTTTGGGCACACTTACAGCTAGGCCTCCATTCATCATCGCGAAGCTTACCTCCGGATGGCCCTCCCGAACTCGTTGCTGAAGAGCGGCATCGGCGCTCATCGCGCTGTCGACTTCCCTGATCTTTGGGAGGATACCCCAAAGCTGCGCCGAGACTCCCTTCCCCTCTACGCTCCGTCTTTGCTCAGATGCTTCCTGGTGGCTTCGAGAGTTCATGATAGACCGGATGGGCGCAGGAAAGACGCAGCAACCTCGGCTTTGGAGCAGCTTCCGAACCTCTCTGTCAGAACTCCGTGGACCGATTTCCGTGAGGCCGATGGGGATGTCGACGACGATAAGCTTTAGTTCATCATGACTGAGGATCTCAGTGAAGTCCGCAAACAACTCCACACAGACCCCGCCATCTGCGTGCTCAATAGCAACGATCCAACCCTTTTTGCATCCGTCGATGCCCGCATTCATTAAGTATCGTCTCAGGGGACTTACTGGTCCGGCTGAACTCTATTTCCCAAGCCAAGCCGCCGCTCCAGTTCTTCCAGACTCACTGTGGGTTCCCCGCGCTCCAGGACGGCAAGGCCCACCAAATAGTCCTCACGGTCCTCAAGGTATTGCCGGATGGCTTCCTTGGCGTAGTAACTCTTGCTGCGCCCAGTCTTCCTGGCCAGGTTTCCCAGCCTGGCCTCCAACTCCGGTTCCAATCGAACACCCAACATGATCTGTCCTCGCTCATTCCGCGCGCGTCAGTCGACATGTTAAACGGCTCGGCAGGCAGAGGCATCTAAAAGCGGCAGACACTACAGCGCCACCCACACCGCCTTCACCTGTGTATATGACTCCAGCGCGTGCATACCCATTTCACGGCCGAATCCGCTCTGCTTATAGCCACCGAAAGGCGCGGCGCTATCAAAGCCGTTGTACGTATTAATCCAAACAACGCCGGCTTTGATTTGCCTTGCCAGGCGATGGGCGCGCTGCACGTCCCGAGTCCAGACCGCTGAGACGAGGCCGTAAATGGTTCCGTTGGAGATGGCAACCGCTTCCTCTTCGTCTTTGAACTTCATGACCGAGAGCACCGGACCGAAGATCTCTTCCTGGGCGATTTTCATTTCCGGCTTGACGCCTGTGAAGACCGTAGGCTTCATAAAGTAGCCTCGGCTTTTGACGCCGTCGGTGTCACGTGCGCCCCCGCAAAGCAGCTTGGCACCTTCGTCCTTCCCGGACTGGATGTAGCCGAGGATGCGGTCGAGCTGGGTCTGGGAAATCTGGGCGCCCATTTCGGTTTTGGGGTCGAGAGGATCGCCTACGCGCATCTTGCTGGCCTTCTCCACCAGCTTCTCCACAAACTGATCGTGAACGTCTTCGTGCAGCAGCAGACGGCTGCCCGCCGAGCATACCTCGCCTTTGTTGGCGTAAATGGCCCAAAAGGCGGCAGGCAGCGCGGCGTCCAAGTCAGCGTCCGGAAAGATCACGTTCGGAGATTTGCCGCCCAGCTCCAGCGAGAGCCGCTTCAGGTTGCTCTCGCCGGAAGCCTTCAACAGAGCACGGGCGCTACGGATGCTACCGGTAAAGGCGACCTTGTCCACGTCCATGTGGCGTCCCAGCGCTTCACCGGCTTCGGGACCGTAACCGGTTACCACGTTCACCACGCCGTCGGGGACGCCTGCCTCCTGGCAGATTTCGGCCAGACGCAGCGTCGTGAGCGGCGTCATCTCCGAAGGTTTGATCACGCAGGTGCATCCCGTGGCCAGAGCCGGCGCCACTTTCCAAGCCGCGAGCAGCATGGGATAGTTCCAGGCCGTGATCATGCCCACCACGCCCACGGGTTCGCGGAGAGTGTAGTTCAGGAAGGGCCCATCCACCGGGATCACTTCGCTGTGCAGGGCACGCACCCAGCCCGCGTAGTAGTAGAAGATGTCAGCGGCCGGCTTCATGTCGCCGTTTCGCGCACTCTTCAGTGGCTTGCCGGCGTTCAACGACTCCAGCCTCGCGAGATCATCCAGGTTTTTCTCAATCAGCTCGCCGATTCGCCACAGCATCTTCGAGCGCGCGGAGGGATCCATATCGCGCCACGCCGGATTCTCGAAGGCCCGACGGGCCGCCTGCACCGCGCGGTCCACATCTTCGGCGTCGCCGCGAGGTACTGTGGCCAGAACCTCACGCGTGGCCGGATTGATGACTTCGATGGTCCGGCCGGACGCGCAGTCTGCGGACTTGCCGTCGATCCACAGCTTTCCCGGCTTCAGAGCGGCTTGTTGGGCCTCAGCACTCATGTCAGGTCACTCCGCGGCTCATTACGCCGACATAAATCTGGATGTCTTTCCCTATCAATCATATTCCGGCTTCGTTCGCCACCGTCCGTTCCCGGGTAGCCGGGTTGTTTACGTAAAATTTACGTAAACAGGCCGCCGTGCGCCACAATGACTCCACTCTAGCAGAAGGAGCGTGTGTCTGCGTCCCTGGACCTTGAGTTAAATTTGCAACTCCTTTTGCGTCAATCATATTCCGGCTTCGTTCGGCGTTCTTAGCCTTCGGCTATCAGCCTTCAGCTATCAGCAAGGGGCCTTCTGAGCCTGAAAGCCCGGCTCGACCATAGTATCAGCGACTCTAGCTACTCTTCTTACGCTCGTCCACCACCTCGGCGCGGATCCTATCGCCCTCCGTGAAACGACCGTCGCCGGCTAAAGTCGGGACCACCCAGGCTTTCATCGCTTCTCAGGTGCGGTCGAGGCGATAAGGCGCCATCCAGACCAGCCTCGCCCTCCTGTGTAGCACGAGAGCCGGCACGTGTCAAGTCATTTGTGGGTAGACTGTTTCTGCGACTGTAGCGTGCTGTAGTAGGCTACATACGAATGCAAAGCCGCAGGCTCGAAAATGCAGCCGTCGTCTTGTAGGGCCTGGGCTTGCCCCGGCCGAGGCGCCGACGAACCGGCCCGATCAGCCGATCACCGGATTTCACTACTCATGTCGCAAGGCCACCATCGGATCGACGCTGGTCGCGCGGCGTGCCGGAATGTAGCTGGCTAAGAGCGCTACGGCAGTCAGCAGAGTGGCCGCGCTGATGAGAGTCGATGGATCGTGTGCTTTGACGCCGTAGAGCAGGCTACTCAGCAGGCGCATCGCCGCCAGCGCACCGGCAAGACCGAAACTGAGACCGAGCAAGGTCAATCTCAACCCGTCGATCACCACCAGCCGCAGGACTTCGAAACGTCCAGCCCCCAGCGCCATTCGAATACCGATCTCGTGCGTGCGCTGGCTGGCGGAGTAGGCGATGACGCCGTACAGACCGATGGCCGCGAGAACCAGGGCGAGTGCGGCAAAGATGCCCATCAGGATTGCAACCACGCGCTGCGGCGCGAGCGATTCCGAAGCGAGTTGCGTCATGCCCATCACGTCGGAGACTGCCTGGTCCTTGTCCACCTCCCAGATCGCGCGTTCGGCCGCTTTGGCAAGGTTGGTGGGCTCGGCCGCTGTCCGGATCGCGAAGCAGATGAGCGGCACCGGGACCTGATTAAATGGCAGGTAAAGGTCCGCCGTCTCGTCCGAGGTCAGCCCGAGCTGATGCACGTCGGCCACGACGCCGACTACTTCAAGAGGATCCCTGATACCGGCTACGATGATCCGCTGGCCGAGGGGATTGGTCGTGCCCGTGAGACGTTTTGCCAGTGTGGCACCGATGATGGCGACGCCACTTGATCCTGCATCGTCCCGGTTCGTGAAATAGCGGCCTTTGAGCAGCGTAATGTCCATCGAGCGAAAATAATCGGGCGTGACCGAACTCCACACGGCCTGCGGCTTCTGCCGTTGTGAGCTCGCCTGAGCTTCGAGTGCTACGTCGCGCACGCCCCACCATCCGCTTAACGGAAGTTTTGTCACGGTGCCTGCAGATTTCACACCCGGAAGCGATCGGATTCGGTCGAGAACTTCATTGCTGAATGCGAGCTGCTGAGCCCCCTTGCCGTACTTGGAGTCCGGCAGCAGGACTCGCATGGAGAGAACGTGGTCCGGGTTAAAGCCGAGATCGCCCCGAAGCAGGTGAACGAGGCTCCTGAGGGTGAGACCGGCTGCTGCCAGCAAGACGACGGAAAGGGCAACTTCAGTGGTGGCGAGAACGTTGCGAAACCGGCGTCCTTGCTTGCTGCCGGTGAGGGTTCGGCCTGATTCTTTCAGTGATTCATAGGCGTCGAGGCCACAGACCTGCAACGCCGGCGCCAAGCCGAAGATCACAGCGGTCAGGAGCGATACGGCCAGAGCAAAGCCGAGCACCCAAGCGTCGAACGGGACCTTATCCACGTGCGGAATGCTGAGATTGGCGATCGTGGGTGGAAACATCGCCACCAGCGCGCCCGTGCCGCAGTACGCAAGCAGCAGGCCCAGCGCGCCGCCCGCCAGGCCGAGCATGGCGCTTTCCGTAAGAAGCTGGCGAACCACCCGTCCGCGGCTCGCGCCCAGCGCCGTGCGCAAGGCCACCTCTTTCTGCCGCGCCACACCGCGCGCCAGCACGAGGTTGGCCACGTTGGCGCAGGCAATCAGCAGCACCAACCCGACGGCGCAAAGCAGCACCAGCAAGGGGGCGCGGATATCGCCCGTCAGGTTCTGGCGCATGCTCATCACGTTCGCACCCTCATCTTTGTTCGTCTTTGGATAGGCATTCGCCAGACGCTCCGTAATGGTGTTCATTTCGGTCTGCGCCTGCTGCAGAGTTACGCCGGGTCTCAGTCGAGCGATTACACGCAGGAAGCGGTAGTTGCGATCCTGCACAGCTTCGCGAGGAATGATTAAGGGAGTCCAAAGCTGGGTGATGGCGTCTGGAAAGGTCTGCGGCATCACGCCCACAACCGTGTAAGGAGCGCCATCCAGGGTTATGGTCTTACCCACCAGGTTTCTGTCCCCTCCAAAGCGGCTCCGCCAGAGCCGATAGCCCAGCACCGCCACGTGATTCCTGCCCTCTTGCTCCTCCTCAGGAGCAAACGTGCGCCCGATCAGCGGCGCGACACCCAGCACCCGAAAGTATTCTGCTGAGAACTCATAGCCGGTGATGGGTGCCGGTTCGCCCGCGCCCGTCAGCGTATACATGACATCCGTCGATCCCGCCATCGCCTCGAAGACGCGGTTCTGCGATTGCCAATCCCGGAAATCCGGCGGCGACACCTGGTCCGTGTCGTAGCCGTGGGGCCGGTCGTTGCCCCACACCATCACCAAACGGTCAGCATCTCGATAAGGCAACGGCTGCAGCAGGACGGTATTGACCACGCTGAAGATCGCCGTGTTCGCCCCGATGCCAAGCGCCAGCGTGAGAACCGCCACGACCGTGAATCCCGAGTTTCGTCGAAGCTGACGCAGACCGTAATGCAGATCCTGAGCTAAGGTCTCGATCATGGGCAAGCTCCTCTTCTCACGATATTCTTCCTTCACTTGCTCGACGCCGCCGAAGGCCCGGAGCGCCGCGCATCGTGCTTCTTCCGGCGGCATGCCTCGATGCACGTTTTCCTCGAGCAGCATTTCGAGGTGAGCGTGCAATTCTTCGTCGAGTTGTTGATCGAGCCGCTTCCTTCGAAACAGCGCGATGAGACGTGCAATCGAAATCCGCAGGTCAGTCATTTCAGCCAGTTAGTTGCCGATACCACAATTGCGCCTCGTCCCGGCACCCGCTATCATGGGTTCATGCAAGACATTGCTATCCAAAAGGCGCATGAGCTGCCAGCAGACGCTCGTCAGGCTGTGGAGCGGATGCTCGGCCGGAATCTGGAGGAGGATGAGGAGATTAGTATCATGGCTCTCTCGCCTCATCAGGCGCCGGCGGGACAAGCTCGCTTGGCGCTTGCTCACCAGCTCGAAGCTCGCATGAACCAAACGGCCGGTCGTATCCGCAACATCCCAGACGAAACGCAGGAAGAAGCCATTAACGAGGCCGTGGATTACGTCCGCTCCCATCCCCAATGAGGATTTTGCTGGACACCAACATCCTGGTGAGAGCGAACGTCAAGGCACAGGGACCGGCCCGCGAAATCCTTCTCAAGATCGCTTACGGTCATCACGTTCTGATAACGTCTCCATTCCTACTCCGTGAAGTCGAGCGAGTTCTGTTGTATCCTCGGCTACAAAAGATTTGGTCACTGAGTCTCCGTGACGTTCAAGAGCACGTACAGTTTCTGTTCAAGATCTCCGAGCTTGTTCATCCGGTTCTCGGAGCTGCTGTGGTTCTGAAAGATCCCAATGACGACCCCGTGATTTATGCCGCTGTCGCTGGCAAAGCGGACACTTTGTGTACGTTGGATAGACACTTCTTTGAGCCTGAGGTCATCCGGTTTTGCGAAGAAAGAGGCATCGCGGTTTTGAACGAGGTGGAACTCATGCGTCAACTAGCCAGCGCCGATATCTGAACTCACCTTTGACCGAAGGTGTCGATTAACGCCAGGCCCCTCATTCGCACCATCAGTAACGCCACAATTTTACTCATATCGCAGCGCCACGATGGGGTCCACCTTCGTCGCGCGGCGCGCCGGGATGAAGCTTGCGAAGAGCGCTACGGCCGCTAGCACCAGTGACACTACCGCGAAGGTCGCGGGATCGGTTGGCTTCACGTCGTACAGTAAAGTGGCCAGGAACCGGCTCAGCCCGAAAGCGCCAGCGAGGCCGATCACCACACCCACGCACGTGAGCACCATCCCCTGCCCCACCACCAGGTTCAGCACCTGGTTGCGCTCTGCGCCCAGGGCCATGCGGATGCCGATTTCGTGCGTGCGCTGGCTCACCGAGTAAGAGATAACGCCGTAAATCCCGACGGCCGCGAGCATCAGCCCAATGGCAGCGAAGATTCCAAACAACAGCATTTGGAAGCGATTTGAGGCGGCCGCGTCACGCACCATGCCCTCCATGGTTTCGATGCTGAACACGGGGGCGTCCGGGTCGATAGCGTGAATCTGCTCTCGCACCGAAGCCGTGAGCGCCGCGGGATCGCCCGAGGTGCGGACGACCAGCGTCATCATGCCTTCAAGCAGCGGCCCGAAGGACGACGGAATTTGCAGATAAGGATAGTACGCCACGGCAGGCTCCTCGATGGTAAGCCAGTGGCGCACGTCTCCCGCGACGCCTACCACGGTGCACAACAGAGGGCTTCCCGGGTAGCCGGGCTTAAGCTGTTTGCCGATGGGGTCCTCGCTCGGCCAAAACTGGCGCGCCATAGTCTCGCTGATAATCACAACGCCTGGCGCCGACGGGCCATCTGCATCGGTGAAGTCGCGGCCCTTGCGAATAGGGATGCTCATCGTACGAAAGTAATTGGGACTCACAAAGCGGGCGCGTGCGATGGGTTCCTTGCCGGCCGCCACGGGCGGGCGCCCGAGGATGGTAACAAAAAGCGAAGGGTCAACGCCGCTCAAGGGGAGGTTGCGCGTCAGAGCCACGGACTTCACACCAGGGAGCGCAGCAACGTTTTCAACAAGCGACCGCCGAAAAGCAATTCGCCGCTCGTTTGAATACTTGTCACCCGGCAAGGAGATCTTGAGCGTAAGAATGTTATCCGGATTGAAGCCCAACTTCTCGTCTTTTACGCGCCAGAAGGTTCGGATCATGAGCCCCGCACCGATGAGCAGCATCAAAGCTACAGCCACTTCAGAAACCACGAGGGCACTGCGCGCCCCGCGGCGTCCACGGCTGGTGTCCGCGCTCCGTCCGGACTCTTTAAGCGCCTCGTTCAGATCGCATTTGGAGGCTTGAAATGCCGGTGCCGCGCCAAATGCAAAACCTGTCACGACGGTGACCGCCAAAGTGAACAGCAGAGCGCGAGCATCGACTGACATCGTCTCAATGCGCGGAATGCTGCCTGCCGGTGCCAGAAGCGCAAGCAGGTGGACGGCTCCGAAGGCCAGAAGCAGGCCCAAGGCGCTGCCGAGCACAGCCAGGACCCCACTCTCCGTCATCAACTGGCGCACCACTCGAGCGCGGCTGGCCCCGAGCGTGGCCCGAAGGGCGATCTCCCGTTGACGTCCGGTTGCGCGCGCCAGCAGCAGGTTAGCTACGTTCACGCATGCAATCAGCAGGACCAGACCGACGAAGGCCAGCAAAATCTGGAGTACAGGCCGGACCGCGCCAACCACGTCATCAATAAGCGGCGTTAGGAGCAGTCCGTAACCCGCGTCGGTATTCGGGTATTCCTGCTTCATCTGCGGCGTCAGACTGTTCAATTCGGCTTCGGTCTTAGCCCGGTTCATACCAGGCTTCAAACGAGCTAGGCCGAAAAGCCAATGAAGTCCGCGCGCAGCGGCATTCGGATTGGCAGGACTGAGCTGGAACGGCAACCATAATTCCGCCACACTGGTGGGCACCTGGAAGCCTCGCGGCATGACACCAACGACGGTATAGCCATCGCCGTTAAGCTTCAGACTCTTGCCAATCACGTCCCGCGCGCCTCCGAAATGCCTTTGCCAGAACGCGTAGCTGAGCACCACCACTTTGGGTCCGCCCGGCAGGTCTTCTTGCGGCAGAAAGGTGCGACCTAGGATTGGGTTTACGCCAAGCAGGGAAAAGATGTTGGCCGTAACCGGTCCTGCGGTCACGTGTTCGGGCTGGTTGTTATCCGCCAGATTGTAAGACCCCGTAGTCCACACCGCGAATTCCTGGAAAGCTTGTGCGCGGTCTTTCCAGGCGAAGTAATTCGGGCCTGAGAAGACGTTGTAGTTGCCGCCTTCGGTTTTCTGATAGACGTCCACCAGCCGTCCCGGATCGGGATAAGGCAACGGTCTCAGCAGAACGGAGTTCACCACGCTGAAGATTGCCGTATTGGCGCCGATGCCGAGGGCGAGTGTGAGCGCCGCAACGAGTGTGAATGCGGGGCTTCTGCGCAACTGGCGCAAGGCGAAGCGCAAGTCCTGAGCGAGTACGTCAATCATGGGCAGCCCCCTTTGCTCTCGATAAGCTTCCCTCACCTGCTCAACTCTGCCGAACATCCTCAGCGCCGCATAGTGCGCCTCTTCCGCGGAGAATTCCCTGCGAACGTTTTCTTCCGCGAGCGTTGCAAGGTGGGTGCGCAATTCTTCGTCCAGGTCTTCGTCGAGGCGTCTGCGCTGGGCGAGCGCAAGGCACCGCGCAATGGCGACCCTTATCCACCGTATCGATTCACGAATCACAAATCGCCAATCACTCTAATCGCCCGATGGGCCGTTCACTCGATCCTCTCATTCATACCGGAGCGCCACCATCGGATCCACTTTTGTCGCCCGGCGCGCGGGGATGTAGCTCGCTAGCATCGATACGGCAACCAGCACGGCCGACACCACGATGAAGGTGGCCGGGTCCGTCGGTCGAACGCCGAATAGGAAGCTTGTGAGAAAACGGGTCAGCGCCCAGGCTCCGCCCACGCCGAAGACGACGCCGACGAGAGTCAACACGAGTCCATGGCGAACAATCAAGCGCAGCACATCGCGCCGCTCGGCGCCGAGCGCCATACGGATGCCGATCTCGTGAGTCCGCTGCGTGACGGAAAAGGCCATCACGCCGTAAATCCCTACCGTCGCCAAGGCTAGCGCCAGCGCAGCGAAAATCGCTAGCAACAGCATATTGAACCGGCGCGGAGCCATCGAGTCTTCCAGCGTTTGCTCGAGTGTGGCCACGTCGTAGATCGGCTGCGCGGGATCGATGGCCGTCACCTGGGCGCGCACGGCATTCGCGAGGCTGGCAGGGTCCACCGCGGTCCGCAGCGCGAGCTGCATGGAGCCCATGGGTTGTTGCAAATACGGCACATAGATCTCCGATTCCACGTTCTCGCTCAAACCCTCGTGCCGGGTGTCCGCCACGACGCCTACAACGGTAACCGAATCGGTCATTAGCGGCAGTTGCTTGCCGATGGGGTTCTCGCGCGGCCACATGTTCTTCGCCATCGTCTGGTTCACAACCGCGACCTTCGGCGAGTGCTCGTCGTCAGCGTCAGTGAACGTGCGTCCCTTTTCTACCGGAATGCCAAGCGTGTAGAAATAAGCCGGACTAACCGAGAGCCGGGACATCATGATGGTGGTTTCGGAGGTGGGCGGGCCACCGGACTGCGTTGCCATGGCGGTATTGATGATGAGCTTGGCGTGATAGGGCGTGAGCGGCAGTGAGTCCGCCACGGCTGCGGATTTCACGCCGGGCAGCGCCCCGACGCGCCGTAGCACCTCGCTGAAGAAGGCCGCCTTCTGCTCGGGCCGCGGATAGAGCATGTCTGTGAGCCGCAAATTCATGGTGAGGACGTGGTCAGGTGCAAAGCCGGGATCGATCGAAAGCACGTGGTAGAAGCTCTTCACAAGCAGTCCGGCTCCGATCAGAAGGACCAGTGCAAGTGAGAGCTCCGCAACGGCGAGAGCGCCGCGCAACACGCCGCGACCAGCGCCGGCAGTCGCAGCAGGCGAGCCCTCCTTCAGCTTTTCTGCCAAATCGGGCCGCGTGGCAGTGAGCCCCGGGGCGAGTCCGAACAGAATGCCCGTCACCAGTGACACGCCGAGAGCAAAGAGGAGAACAGTGGTATCAACATGAGGACGCATCAGGCTGAGTGCGTCGCCACTGATGCTTGCCGGAATCAGGCGGGTGAGCACCGGAACGCCCCAGGCTGCGAGCAACAAACCGGCCACGCCTCCAATCAGAGCCAGGGTGATGCTTTCCGAGAGCAGTTGCCGCACCAGACGCGCGCGGCCTGCTCCTAGAACCGCTCGCACCGAGAGTTCACGGGTGCGAACGGAGGCGCGCGCCAGCATCAAGTTGGCCACGTTAGCGCAGGCGATGAGCAGGACCAAGCCAACTACGCCGAGCAGCGTCAGCATGGCAGGGCGCAGGTTCCCCAAAAGATGCTCACTGAGCGGCACCACCTTAAGCTCTACGTCAGGCATCACGGTGAGTCTCATCATGCGCCCGGGCCCGCTCGGTGCGCCAGCGCGCCCCGGAGGCCCACCTGGACCGGGACCGAACGTGCGAAACACTTGGTTTGAGGAAGCCGGTGTACCGGTAGGGCCGGCAGGGTTCTGCGGGCCCGCGTTTGCAACCGACGCCTGGCTCGCTGCCGAAGGCATCCCTCTGGAGGCGCCTGGACCACGCGCCACCGATTCATCGCGAAATTGGACCATGCCTTTGCCGCGGGCTTCGGGGGCTGGGTTATTGGCAGATCCTTCTGGCTCACGCATGGCGGTAGGCGCGCCACCGGGAGCCGGTCCGGGGCCTACACGAACCTGCATCATGCTTTGATTGCCGGGACCGGGCGTGCCCGGCATGGGACCGGCGCTCAGCGCCGCAGCCGCAGCAGCCTGGCTACGCTTGTGGATTGCGTCCAAGTCACCCCTCACGCGGCTAAGAGAGACATCTGGGTTCGGGCGGCCGATGATGCTGACGAGCCGGTTTTGAACCCGCAGCCGTTCGCTCGCTTCGTTGAGCGCGAGAGGCACTAGCATTTGCACTTCGGCACTCCCTGGGAAGCGGAAGCTTGCGGGCATGACTGCGACAACGGTGTAGGGCGCCGCGTCCAATGTGACGGTCTTGCCGAGCGCCTGCGCGTCCGAGCCGAAGTACTGCTGCCAGAAAGAGTGCATCAGGATGACGGCCCCGCGGCTGTTGGGCTTGTCTTCGTCGGCAGTGAATGCGCGGCCCAGCGCAGGGTTCACGCCCAGCGTGGCAAAAAAATTCGCAGTGACCGCCGCGGCGTGAACGCGAGAGGGAGTACCGCGGCCCGTGAGATTATAGCTGGCCGAGTCATCGAAAGCTGCAATAGCAGCAAGTGTGCGGTTCTGATCGCGCCAATCGAGATAGTCGGCAGCGCCGGCGGCTTCGGCTTTGAGTGCGGGCAGGATTTCGGAGATCCACAGCAGCCGGTCGCCCTGCGGATACGGCAGCGGGCGCAGCACAACCGCATTCACCACGCTGAAGATCGCCGTATTGGCGCCAATGCCCAAGGCTAGCGTCAGTACAGCCACCAAGGTAAATCCGGGATTCCTGCGCAACTGACGCAAGCCGTACCTCACATCCTGCAGTAGCCTCTCCATACTGAACTCTCCTCTTTGCTCCCGATATTCTTCCTTTACTTGCTCCACGCCGCCGAAGGCTCGTAGGGCAGCATAACGGGCTTCTTCAGGCGACATGCCACGGCACAAGTATTCATCCCGCAGCATTTCTAGATGGGCGTGAAGCTCATCCTCTAAGTCCGCTTCGAGGCGCCTGCGCTTCACCAATGCGCGGCAACGTGAAACGGTCGCTCTCAGCCCGCTCATGCGATCACCAATCGATCGATCACTCGATGGCTCGATCCCTCTAGCTTCATTCGTAGCGCAGGGCCACCATCGGGTCCACACGCGACGCGCGTTGAGCCGGCAGAAACCCGGCCAGGAACGCAACGGCTGCCAGCACGGTCGTGGCCAACGCGATTGTCAACGGGTCAGTCGGCTTCAGTCCGTACAGCATGGCAGCAATCAGACGCGACACGGCCAGCGCGGCGGGCACTCCAATCGCGATCCCAAGACCAGCGAGAGTCATCGCCTCTCGTAGCACCATGCCCAGAATCTTCGCCTGCTCCGCGCCGAGCGCCATGCGAATCCCGATCTCGTTGGTTCGTCTCGCGACGGCGTAGGACATCATGCCGTACAGGCCCACACAGGCCAGCACCAGCGCCAGCAGGGCAAAGAAGCTCGAAAGCTGCGCGAATAGCCGCTCCTGGAAGGTGGCCTGGTCAATCTGCTCCGTTTGGGTCATCACCTCCCGCATGGGAACGTTCCGGTCCAGATCTTGAATCACGCGACGCACCGCGTTGAGCACGCTCGTCGGATTTCCCCCGGTGCGAACTTCGACGTTCTGAAAGTCCATAATGCTCGGGTGCTGAACAAAGGGAACGTACACCGTGGGAGGAGGAGCCTGGCGCATCTCTCCGTAAAGGGTATCGCCGACCACCCCGACAATAGCCATGTCCAATAGATCAGTCTTGTTATCGAAACGGAAACGCCGCCCGATAGGGCTGGTACTTCCAAAGTAACGGCGGGCAAACGCCTGGTTGACCACGCCGACTCTAGGCGCGGTACCCGTGTCGCCATCGTCGATAACTCGCCCGACCAAGACAGGAATGCGGAAGGTGTCAAAGAAGCGGGAGCCCACGTAATGAGCGTAGGTGTCAAGAGATCCGTCCCCATTGGCTTCACCGGACTTTGGAACATAGCCTTCGATAATCACCCCCTCGCCGCCTGAACCATCATTGATGAGGAAGTGCCGCGACATCGTCGCCGAGCGCACGCCCGGAATGGCCTCAATGCGGTGCTGCATCTCCAGGTAGAAATCGGCTAGGCGCTGGCCCTTGTAACCGGCTCGGGAGGCGTCGATGCCGAACAAAAGAAGATTACTGCGGTCGAAACCCAGGTTCTCGTGCTGGAGGTTGGTGAGCGTTCGCACAAACAGGCCGGCGCCCACCAGCAGCAGTACCGACATCGCGGCCTGCGCGACCACTAGCGCCTTGCCGAGCCCGAAGCGCCCTCTTCCGCCGCGCGCAGCACCTCCGGTGACTCTGCCGGTGCCCTCCTTGAGCGCCGGTGTCAAATCCAGCCGGGTGCCGCGCAACGCAGGTGCGAGTCCAAAGAAGATACCGGTGAGCAGAGAAATCAGCGCCGTAAAGCCGAGCACACGCAGATCGGGAGAGACCGCAAGCTGAATCGGATCACCTCCGCTTGACATGAACTTCAACAGAAGACCACTGGCCCAGTAAGCGAGCGTCACGCCACAAGCACCACCGGCGGCCGCCAGCAGCACACTTTCGGTGAGTAATTGGCGGATCAGCCGGCGCCGGCCCGCTCCCAGCGCCAGGCGCAAGGCAATCTCCTTCTGCCGCCACTCCGCCCGGGCCAGCAAGAGATTCGCGACGTTGGCGCAAGCGATCAGGAGGACCAGCCCTACGAGGCCCATCAGCACGAAAAGCGGCTGCGAGAACTCGCGACGCAGTTCGTCCAGGCCGCCACTGGCAGGTTCAAGTTGGGTGGTCGGAAGCTGCAATGACCTGTTAATGGTTCGTCTTGCGGGTGGCGGTATTTCGGTTCCGCCAGCTTCCTGCTGCACAATCAGGTCCAAGGCCGCGCACGCTTGTTGTCCAGTTACGCCGGGCCTGAGCCGTCCCATGATCAGCACCCACCATTCGGTGCGTGCGGAAAACACCGATTCACCTTTAGGCAGCCAGCGCGTCCAACCGGGATCGACCTGCATGTGCGTGCTAAGAGGTATCCAAACGTCGGTTGGGCGTCCGGCCTGAAGTCCGAAGAACTCCGGCGCGGCCACGCCGATCAAGGTGAATGGAACGTTATTCACCGTCATCGCTTTGCCTAACACCGACGGGTCGCGTCCAAAGCGACTTGTCCAATATGCGTAGCTGATCACCGCCACCGGCGATGCTTCAGCCTTGTCGTCTTCGGACACGAAAGTTCGGCCGAGAGCAGCGCCCACTCCAAGCGTGGAGAAGTAATTTCCGGAAACGTACTCGCCCTTGGCCAAGCCGGACAACCCAAAGGCATTGATGTTTAGCGGTTGGTCCGCGTCCGCAAAGCCCAACACATCAGAAAAGGCGTTGTTGCGCGCCCGGATGGCCTCGTAGATCGGATACGAGAAGGACGTTCCGATGTCGCGGCCCATTTTGTCCTTGTAGGAGTCGCCGTCGTACCCTCGGATCGCGTAGGAGAGACCCTTGGAAACCCAGTTGAGCAACACGAGCTGTTCGGGTTGGCGGACGGGCAGCATTTTTATCATGACGGCATCGATCAGGCTGAAGATTGCTGTGTTGGCGCCGATGCCGAGGGCGAGGGAAAGAATAACTACCGCTGCAAAGCCGGGTGACTTCCGCAGCATCCGAAAGGCGTAGCGAAGGTCCTGCAGGAGTGTCTCGATCATAGGCAATCCCCTTTGCTCGCGATAGCTCTCCTTGGCCTGTTCAACTCCACCGAAGCTCCGCAAAGCTGCGTATCGCGCTTCCTCAGGCAGCATGCCGCGGCGCACATTCTCTTCGACGAGCATGTCGAGATGCGCGCGCAGTTCTTCATCCAGGTCCCCTAGGCGCCGCCGCCGAAACGTCGAGAGCAAACGCCTCAGCGCAACCGTTAGCCATGCCATCGAATCACCAATCGCCAATCGCTAATCACCCGATGACCCGATCGTCCGATCATCCGATCATCTCGCCCTGCAGCATCCGAGCGATCATCCCCGCCATCCGTTCCCAGCTCGCAGCCTCGCGTGCGAGCTGCTTCTTGCCAGAGTTCGTGAGGGAATAATAGCGGGCCCGGCGTTTGTTGTCAGACGTGCCCCACTTGGAGCTAATCCAGCCCCGTTGCTCCAAACGGAGGAGCGCCGGATAGAGCGTTCCTTGATTAAGGTGCAGCAGATTCTCGGAAACCTGCTCGATGCGGCGCGCGATGCCGTAACCGTGTAGGGGACCGAGCGTGTCAAGCGTCTTGAGTACCAACAGGTCCAGCGTGCCTCGCAGAATATCGTCCTTGCCTCCGGTCATGTCGTCTCCTTTAGAAAATCAACAGGAGCGTAGCATCCACTTCTGTAGAAAGTCAACAGGAAACGACCGCCATTTCCCAGTCTTCCGGCCGTGGCGGGCAAGCTGGTAGAGACCAGGGTGTAAAGTTTGCGCACAGCGGGAAGCCCTGTGGCGGGCGGATCGGCTTTTGCACAGCGTAAGCCACTGAAAGAACAAGGCCAAATAAACGTTCTCAAGTTTACCGCCATTTCCCAACTTCTCAGTTGCTTCTGCCAATCTGCCGATCATGGCGTTGTGGCTGGCATGCCTCCAGGGTCGGCAAGGGAGGTGCTCGGAGAGCAAGAATTTGACGCCAGACGGCGTAAGGGTTCGCAATGCAAAGGAGACGGGGGGCTGCCTTTGACGAACATACGGACACGAAGGAAAGCTTTGGGGGAAGGTTGAGATACGAACAAACTGGGAATGTGTCGCGAAATCAGCAAGATAAGAAGTGGCACTGTAGAATCGACCGGACAAGGATTGTGACAAATCTACCAACAAGTTAACTGTCGCCGAGAAGGGCTAAGCTGTCAAGAACGGAGGGCAAGGTACAAGCGAGCCGATTAAGCTGCTCTGGTCCGCTTTAGGTGAGCCGGGGGGGACGAATAGCAAGATTCGAGGATGAATAGCAGGATTTGACTATCAATTTCCCTTGAAATGCTCCGGACTTCCGGTTACATATACGTCCACGATGTCAGTCAAGCACCCACGCGTGGGCAGGCTGGGCTGCGGCGAGCGAGACAAGATCATTTGGCTCCATCGTCCCAGCCCTGCTGCTCGGGGCCTGACCGGAGGTGGAAACCATGGGAGAGAAGGCGGGCCTGCGAACAGTGCTGCTCCTCGGGCTGCTGGTGGCCGGCTCGCGGTTGGCTTCCGGCCAAACCACAGCGGCCTTCCTATCCGGTGTAGTGACCGATCACCAAGGCGGGGCGATACCCGGAGTCGGCGTCCAGCTCAAGAATCTGGCCACCGGAGCCGTCCGGACCGCCACAACGGATCGCGCCGGACGATACAATGTTTTCGACCTCGAACCCGGAAACTACGAACTTCAAGCCGAAAAGCCGAGGTTCAAGACGGCGGTGCAGACGCCGGTATCCCTTTCGGTTGCGGAGACGGCCACCTATGACTTCCAAATGAGCGTCGGTGACGTCAAGCAGATCGTCGTGGTCACCGGGGTGCCGCTTCTTGAAACGACTGAGAGCGGTATGACCCGGGTTGTGGGAACCCATGAGATTCAGTCCCTACCAAACATCGGCCGCAACTTTGTCGACTTTGCGAAGCTCGACTCCACCGTTCACCTGGGACGTGAGAACGTCGGCGGAGGCGCCTTCAAGGAACCGAACGCCGGCGTCGGTGTTTCCGCCGCTCCCCGACTCAGCTTCGGAGGACAGTCGGAGCTGAACACAATGATTCAAGTGGACGGCGCTGACAACGTCCAGACGTTCACGGGGCTGCCCCGGGCAACGCCCTCGCAGGAAGCTGTGCAGGAGTTCCGGGTGCTCGACAGCACCTACCTGGCCGAATATGGCCGCAGTCTCGGGGGATTCGTCAACATTGTTACCAGGTCCGGGACCGATAATCCTCACGGGTCGCTCTACTATTTTGGAATCAACAACGCTCTTGACGCCGTGCCCATTCTGGCCCAGCCCGACACCTACGCGCTGCGTCACAATCAGTTCGGCGCCACGCTGGGCGGGCCGGTGAAGAAGAAAAAAGCGTTCTATTTTCTCAGTTACGAAGGGCAACGCCGCCAAGAATCGAACAACTTCGCCCAATTCCTGACACCGTCGTTGGTCACGGCCATCAACAACGTTATCGGCCAGTTTTCCGGGCTGAGGCCTGAGACCCTCGATCAGGTGCGGACTGCCAATTACGACCAAGGTCTCGCCAAGTTTGATCAATCACTGGGCCGCGCTCAGCGTCTCTCGCTTCGTTACAACTTCACTTCCACCGGCGATGACACGTTCCCCGGTGGCGGAGGCCGAGACTCGGTGATGTCGTCGGCTGCGCGAAACGTGACGGTTCGGGATCAGGCGCTGCTGGCGGATGAGACGGCCGTCCTCTCTTCGCACGCGGTGAATGAGGCCCGCGTACAGTGGGCGCGACGAAGCTTTGGCTACGCGCCCGTCACCAGTGAGCCGGCTTTCGAGATCTCAAATCTGCTCCTGCTCGGCAAGACTTACAGCGACTTTGACTTCTACCGTGAAAGCAGGCTGCAGGTTTCCGATAGCGTCCTGGACGAGTTCCGAGGACACGCGATCAAAGCAGGCGTCGACTTCAACCGGCTGATCGACGACAGCACCTGGGACCTGTTCTTTCCCGCGCGCATCATCTTCCCAGGCTTGAATGCGCTCCTGACGTTCGGCCCGGCCTCGAACAGCCCTGCCAACGGGCCGGTGGTTTTCTGGTGGCCATTCCTGACAGGCGCCACTTCTCAGCCACCCTACAGCACTTCCTGGAACTCAGCCGTTCCTTCGACCTGGCAAAACGCCACCCGCTTTCATTTCCCTTACAACGCTTACGGATTCTTCGCTCAGGACCAGTGGAGAGCGACGCCCCGGCTTTCGGTCTCTTATGGATTGCGCTGGGACTTCGAAACCTATCCCTCTCCGTTTGCCACCCGCAATGACCTCAGCAATTTCCAGCCGCGGCTTGGCCTGGCTTACGCGCCGAGTTCAGCCACGGTGGTGCGCGCGGGCTTTGGCATCTTCACAGACCGGGTCGCAGGCAGCATCGGCCAGGTCTTCAACGTAGCCCAGGACATCAGCCGGGGAAATCTGCCCGGCGCCAGCACACTGTTTCCCGGCGTCGCGCCAGTGCCCGGGGTCTTTTATCAGGGCACGATAACACCCGCGCAAGGACCCAGTGCGCCCACGGCGGCCGCCCTTAACCTGCTTGAGACCGGAGCGGTCCCTCAGCCTTCCTGCCTCAGCGAGACCCCGCCGGGGTGCTCGGCGAATCTATCGGTGAACAAGGACGGCGCGCAGCGTAATCCCTACGCCTATCACGCCAGCATGCAGGTTGCGCATCAAGCTTCGAAGGATGTGATTTTCAGCGCCGGCTACCTCTTTGTGCGAGCACCGAACCTGCTCGCGATATCAACAAATCTCAACGCGCCTCTTTCGGGCGCCACGCAGCCCGACGGCACACCCATTTACTCTTCCCATCTGTTGTACCCGGCGCTCGGCGACTTTTTCGTCAGCTACAACGGAGGCTTTTCCGATTACAACGGCGGAACGTTGGAAGTGCAGAAGCGCATGGGCGGCAATTTAGGCGTGGGAGGCAGCTACACGTATTCCAAGACCATCTCCAACGTGGATTCGATCAGCAACCTGGGCGACTTTCCTCAGACGAGCCTTAGCCTGGAGAAGTCGGTTTCGCGCCAGGACATGCGGCACCGGTTTGTGCTCAGTTTCACAAGCTCGGCACCCGACAAGGTTCCCGTGCTGCGCGGTATGCAGTTCAATGGGCTGATTACGGTTCAGAGCGGCACCCCGTATACGATCTATGCGGGCAACGACCTCAACAACGACGGGAATCCGCTCAACGACCGCCCGGGATACCCGGCTGGCTCGCCGGGGTGTCCCGCAGGATGCCCGTTGGGGCGAAATAGCTACACCGGGCCAGGGTTTGGCGCCGTCGACTTGAGAGTAGGCCGGAGCTTTAAGCTGAAAGAACAGGCGCGTCTGGAATTGACCGTGGATGCCTTCAACGCCTTCAACCGGACGAACATTAAGGACCTCAATACAACATGCGGAAGCGGAAACATCCTGACGTGCCCGAATGCGGCGCCTCAGCCGTCCCCGGCTGGGTTTACTCTTCCAGTGCTCCTCTTCAGCCCGCGCGATGTATTCAATGCTCGAGAGATCCAGTTCGCAGCCAAGTTGATGTTTTAAGGAGAATCGCCGGAGCGCAGTCGCCTGCTCTGAACCGAAGTCCGGGTGACGACGATCGGCGTGGAACGAAAGGAAGGTCCCGTGAGCCCACATGAAAGCTCCACCACATATCCGTTGACGACACAGCTCGCCTTCCGGTGGCTGGAAAAACAGGCGCGGCTCTATGAGAGCTTCACCAGGCAAGCCCTGTTGGAAGCGGGCATTCGACCTGGAATGCGGGTTCTGGATGTCGGCACTGGAACAGGGGCAGTCGCCCTCTTGGCGGCTCAAATCGTCGGACCCGAAGGCACCGTGGTTGGCGTCGACCGCTTGCCGGAGGTACTGGAGATCGCAAAGCAACGGGCCGAGGCGTTCCCGAACATGTTCTTCCTGGAAGGCGATCCGGCCGAGATGGATTTCGACCAGCCCTTCGACGCCGTCGTGGGGCGATTCATTTTGGTGTACTACCCCGACCCGGTTGGCGCCTTGCGCAAGCTCGGGAGTAAGCTGCGCCCGGGCGGTCTCGTGATGTTCCAGGAACCGGATTGCACGGGAGTGCGCTCCCTTCACGAACTGCCCGTCTTCAGACGAAACGATCGCTGGATCGTAGAGACCCTCGAGGCAGCGGGAGGAGACACGTCCATCGGACTGCGCCTGTACGAGTATTTCATCGCCGCCCGATTGCCGGCGCCCCAAATGCGTCTCGATGCCCAGATCGGCGGAGGCCCGGACTTCGAGGGCTATGGGGTGGCGGCTGGTTTCACCGCGGCTTTGCTCGACTCCATGGGGGAACGGGGCCAGATGCTGGCCACGGAGATGGATCTTGACACCCTCGAGCAGCGCATACGCACCGAAGTGGTAGCCAGTGGAGGCGTCGTGGTGTTTCCCTCTTTGATTGCCGCCTGGACACGAAAGCCTGCCTAACAAGACCGGGGAGCCAACTGACACCGGCGTAGCCTGATGCGGCCACGGCGCTGAGCGCCCCCACCATGGCGAGGTGCTGCGCACGTCCGAGGCGCATGCCCGTCTCGCTGCCACACGCCGCGTGGGGTTTATAATCCAGAAGATTGCGCGGAGACTCTCATGGTAGACGATGTGTTGGAGGTTTGGCGGGTTCACGACGAGATCGACTTCTGGCTGCTGGAAAACATCCCCGACCATGGTTTCGCCGCGGTCCCGCTGCTGAAGAGCGGCAAACCCTCGAGTGGGCGCACGTTGAGCCGCGTCTTTGCACACATGCACGCGGTGCGCCGGTCGCATGTAACGCGGGAGTTTCTGAAAGGCGTTCCTCGCTTCGAGACCGGCGCCTCGCCCGGCCGTGATGACCTTCTGGCTGCATTCCATGCTTCGGGCCGCGGCATCGAGCAGCGCCTTGCGCGTATCGTCGAAGATCGTCCGCGCATGAAGGAGCGAGGCGGCCTTATTTTACTTGGCTACCTCATCGCTCATGACTCTCACCATCGCGGCCAGATTCTGCTGGCGCTGAAGCAGTCCGGAGTTCGCATGCCCGACGAGGCGCGCTTCGCGATTTGGGAGCATTGGTCTCGCCCCAAACTGAAAGTGGGAAGATTTTGATGGCGCCTGACCGCCGGGAGTACACGAAGGTCTGCCGGCGCGGCAAGGCCTGGCGGAGTTACCTGACCCATGAGGCCTCAGATCCGGCTGATGACACCCGCGGATGTCTCCGCGGGAATGCGTCTGAAGGAGATCGCGGGCTGGAATCAGACGGAGGAAGACTGGCAGCGGTTTCTCGACGCCAACCCTGACGGATGTTTTGTGGCCGAGTGCGATGAGCAAGTTGCAGGCACTGTTGCCACGATCATTTATGGCAGTGTTCTCGCGTGGATCGGCATGGTTCTGGTCGATCGACAGTTCCGCGGCAGGGGCATCGGTACCGCCTTGCTCACGAAAGCCCTGGACTACCTTGATGGCCGGCAGGTTGCCTGTGTCAAGCTCGATGCAACGCCCGAAGGTCGACCTATTTACGAGCATCACGGATTTCAAGTGGAATACGCTATCGAGCGCTGCGTACTGAAGAGGTCGGATAAGGCGGGCACACTCGTTGAGGCGCCCGAAGCGATCCGAAACACGGATTCCGGATGGATCACAACCATTGACGGTATCCTGACTATGGACCGGAAGATCTTTGGCGCCGACCGAGGCGCGCTCCTGAAGTCGGTGGCTAGTGCTGCGCCGGAGTTCGTGATTGCCAAGCATCGGGGTTCCCATCGTGAGGGATATGGGTTGGGCCGCAAAGGTTCCCGCGCGGACCATCTGGGTCCTTGGGTGGCATCGAGCGCGCTCGCGGCGCGAGAGATTTTGGACAGCTTTCTCGCCCGCTCGCAGCGAAACACTGTGTTTGTTGATGTCGTCAAGGACAATGCTTGGGCGCCCGCGCTCCTGGTTGAGCGTGGTTTCCAAACTTCCCGCAGCCTCACCAGAATGTATCGAGGCCCCAACCGATGTCCGGGCGAGCCGGAGCGAGTTTGCGCAATCCTCGGGCCCGAGTTCGGCTAGCTGACTGACGCATCTCGAACGAGAAGCATTGCGTCTACTATGGTGAATCCGATCAATTCTGTCGAAGCGTTGGAAGACCGGCTCGCCACGCCCAGTGCTCTGGATCAGGATGGCATGCGTCGCCTGCGTGGCGACATCATCATTCTGGGTGCGGGCGGCAAGATGGGGCCGTCTCTTGCGAAGCGGGTGAAGCGTGCTTCGCAAGCTGCCGGAGTGGCGCGCCGGGTTATCGCCGCATCTCGTTTCTCCGATCCCAACATCGTCAGCGACCTGGAGCGCGAAGGCATCGAAGCGATTCGCTGCGACCTCCAGAGCCGCGACGAAGTTGCGCGGCTGCCTGCGTGCGAAAACGCATTGTTCCTCTCGGGCCGTAAGTTCGGATCTTCGGGCCGGCCGGACCTGACTTGGGTGATGAACACCGTCGTTCCGGCCAACGTGGCTCTTCATTACCGGCAGTCCCGAATTGTCGCCTTCTCGACGGGCAATGTGTATCCGTTTATGAAAGCGGGAACGGGCGGTTCCGTGGAAACGGATGAGCCCGCGCCCGTGGGCGAATACGCCCAGTCCTGCCTGGGGCGCGAGCGCGTGTTTGAGTACTATTCTCATGAGTACGGCACGCCTTGCTTGCTTTTTCGATTGAACTACGCGGTTGACCTCCGCTATGGAGTGCTGGTCGACATCGCTCGCAAGGTCCACGCCGGAGAGCCTGTTAGCGTCACCGTCGGGTGGTTCAATACCATCTGGCAAGGCGACGCGAACTCGTACGCGCTACGCTCACTGGAGCTGGCATCCTCTCCGCCCAGGGTGTTGAACGTCACCGGCCCCGAGCAGATTTCGGTGCGCGAAGCGGCCGAGTTTTTCGGACGCGCCTTCGGGCGGAAGCCGCTCTTTCAGGGCGAGGATTCCGGCGAGGCGCTGCTCAGCAATGCCGCACTCTGCCATCGTCTGCTCGGTCCTCCCGAAGTTTCGCTCGAGACGCTGCTCGAGTGGGTTCGCCACTGGACCGAAATCGGCGGCGTCAGCCTCAACAAGCCGACTAAATTTGACGTCGCAGACGGAAGGTTTTGACCCATGCCCAACGGCTCTTTGACGCAAGACGACGCGAGAGCAAAGCTGCGGCAGGGGCTCGTGATTCCGGCTCATCCGCTGGCGCTCGACGCGCAGCGCAAGCTCGATGAACGCCGCCAGCGAGCGTTGACCCGTTACTACTGCGAAGCGGGCGCAGGTGGAATCGCCGTGGGAGTTCACACCACGCAGTTCAGCATTCGCGACCCTAAGATCGGATTGTTCAAGCCGGTACTCGAGCTGGCTATCGACACCGTTCGCGAGTACGAAGATCGCTCGGGCCAGAGACCGGTGAGAATCGCCGGAGTCTGCGGCCCGACGGAGCAGGCACTGAGCGAAGCGGCGATGGCGCGCGACTTGGGCTACGACGCAGGCTTGCTGAGTCTCGGTGCGCTGCACGAGGCGTCCACCCCTGACTTGCTCCGGCACTGCCAAGCGGTTTCCGCCATCGTTCCGCTGTTCGGTTTCTATCTTCAACCAGCCGTTGGAGGCAGGAGGCTCGATTATGATTTCTGGCGGCGCTTTCTCGATATCGAAAATGTGCTTGCCGTCAAAGTGGCGCCGTTCAACCGCTATCAGACGCTCGATGTGGCGAGAGCGCTCGCTGCGAGCGGCAGGCAAGAAGTCGGTCTCTACACGGGCAACGACGACAATATCGTCGCCGATTTGCTCACCGAATTCCGCTTCGGCGCGTCGGCCGATCCCGTGCGGTTTGCAGGCGGGCTTCTGGGACATTGGGCCGTATGGACGAAGCGCGCCGTGGAGCTGCTGGAGGACGTGAAGCGCTGTCGCACCCGCGGGGGTGAGAATGCCCTGGAATTGCTTGCGCGCTCGGCGGAAGTGACGGACTCGAACGCAGCGCTGTTTGATACCGCGCATGACTTTGCCGGCTGCATCGCGGGCCTGCACGAGATCCTGCGGCGGCAGGGATTCCTGGAAGGCCGATGGTGCTTAGACCCGAACGAGGACCTTTCGCCCGGCCAGGTCGAAGAGATCGACCGCGTCTGTCAGGCCTACCCGCACCTTTCCGACGATAGCTTCGTGGCTCAGCATATCGATCAATGGCTCTCCTGATACCTTTACGATAGGCTAGTAGATAGCCTACTCCATGTCACGACGCCGCTGTGCCCTGAGATCGCGGCATCAGCCGCTCCAGCCGGCGCGCGGCATCGGCCAGTGAGTCCCGGTCCCAACTCTCGCGGCGCGGCGCGCGGGGATGCGGATGGTCGCAAGCCAAGCCTGCGGTCAACTTGAGGAAAATCGCGGCGGAGTGCTTGTAGGCCGGAACGGGATCACGAAAACCAATCCAACCGAGATACTGGATGAAGTCGCGATACTCAAGGTATTGGGCCTTGCCGTCGGCCCAAGCTTTGTCACGTGCGGCAAAGAGCTCGGGAGCGAAAGTGGAAAGCCCCAGCAGGTAATCACTGCCGTATTCGATCATGTCCGCCGCCAGGTCGTTTCCGGAATAGATGGAAAAGCCCGGCCGCTCACGGTTGCGAAGTTCGATCCGTTGCAATTCGGTATCGCGATCAAGGGAGGAATGCTTGAGCCCGAGACACTGGGGAATGGCCATGAGGGCGCTGAGGACGCGCGCGGAGAAGATCCGGCCATTCGGGTTAAACATCTTGCCTAATTCAAACGCCAGAAATCGGCTGGTGCTGGAAGCGATCGTCTGGAAGAATTCGATCAAGGCGGCGTCATCCATGGCCGCCGTCAGAGCTGACGGGAAAATGATGGGCGTGCCTCCGGCCGTGGCGATGGTCTCGCATTCGTGGCCATAGGCCTTCAGGGAAGCTGCGACTTCAGGGGCGGGTAAAGCTCCGGCCACAAATCCGCTTTTGCCCGCGGTCTCGGCCGTCCAGGTGAGCACTCGCAGCTTCTCTTCACTCGTCAGCAGATCGACATAACCCGTATCCATGTTAACCGCCACGCGCAGCCTGGCGTCGAGAGTGCGGCGAAGATGGCAGCGAAAGGCGGCTTCGTCGATCCGGCCCTCGCGATCGTAGGGAAGCAGCGCCGCGCTGATTCCGTCCACCGTGCGCCCCGGCTGCCGGAGACGCTGGTAGTCTTCCAGACCAAAACTACTCATCGCCTCGTCCACTCCTTCTTGAAGCTCTTTAGCTCGGCCGCTTCCGGACGGCCCTTATAGAAAGGATCGAGCGGGTAGCAACCCGAGATCAAGCCGGTGCGCGGGCCGTTCGTGCAGTCACTGAAAGTGCGGCAGAGCTTCTTGCGATCGAGATGCGCGCGCTCCAGCACGTCCGCCGGGAGTTCAGGATATGACAGCATCACGCGGCCGATTCCGATAAAGTCCGCCCAGCCGGCGCGCACGGCGGCCTGCGCGAAGTGCGGAATGTAGTCCTGAAAGTAAGACCAGCCTGTAGAGACGATCACCATCTCCGGCAACTCCGCCTTCGAGTCCCTTGCGGCCAGCACCAGCCGCGCGGCTCCTGCCAGGGGATCTTCAGGAGGCAGGTAAGCGTCACAAGGAGGGAACAAGGCCGGGCGCTGCAGGTGGGCGCTGTAGTATGGGCTGCCTGCACTCACGTTTACCAGGCGCACTCCGAGATCTCGCAGCAACTTCAAGACGCATCTGGCCTCAGAGAGATCACCCTCGGTTGGATTTTCCGGGTCAATGCCGAAGCCCCATGTGTAAGGGACGCTGTGCTGCGCCGGAACGCCCGTGCCGGTATCGGGATCGCTGATGAAGGGCACCGAGTCATACACGCTGAGCCGCACGCCAATGCCAAGCCCAGGCGCAGAGGCTCGCACGGCAGCGATCAGCTCTCGCAGCAGGCGGGTGCGATTCTCGAAGCCGCCGCCGTAACGGCCAGGGCGATGGTGCGCGCCCAAAAACTCGTGACCCAGGTAGCCGTGGCAGTGTTTAAGATCGACAAAATCAAACCCGCACTCCCGCGCCAGACGAGCCGCATCTGCAAAGGCCCTCACAATGCTTTCGACTGCACCATCCGAAAGCGGCTCACACTCAGCGGCCGCAGGGTACCTGGCATCGAGAATGGGATGGCGATACGCAATCGCCGGTTCCAACCGTGTCTTTTCGTTGGGACGGCAGAAGCGTCCCGAGTGGGTCAATTGCAGGCCGATGACGAGATCATCGGCGGTGCCGAATCGCCGGCGATGAGCGTCGGCAACATCCTCGCGCAGTGCACCCAGATCTCGAGCAGTCGATGGGTTCAGGACTAACTGATTGGGATTTGCCCGCGCTTCGGGCAGCACTGCGACGGCCTCGCAACCCCACATGAGCTTGGCGCCGCCGGTCGCCATTCGCAGCCAGCGCCGCCGGGTGAGTTCAGAGGGACGCCCGTCCGGCTCCCCATCCCAACCCTCCATAGGCTGTGCGGCAAAGCGGTTTCCCACGATGCGTTGGCTGGCCCTTTCATCCTGCGTCGGCAGCTTCAGCGCCTGGGCCAGAGGTGACGCAGGCGCCGGTTGGATCTCATCGTCGGCAGGGAGTGAGTACCCCAGTGTTTCGAGATGGTCCGCGACAGCACGTGCGGTTCGGAAGCTGGCGATTCTGGGATACGATGCTGCGGGCATTTCAACTCAATCTAGCACGGGCTTAACCGGCCAGGTGAACCTTGAAATTCTAGCGCCGTCTTCCGCCGAGCGGCGGTGCCACTCCGGTTTCGGCGAAAAATTTCAAAAAAGACATCTGTTTTGATTTATCTTATTGCAGATAAATGAGTTATAAAATTGGGTTCGCCCCCCTCGAAAGTTCCAAAATTGACCCACTTTTTGAGGTCTAAATTATTGTTCCTAAAAACCTTAAGCTCATTGGGTTCGTGTTCTCCCGCCCGTCTGCCCTGTTGCGGCCCCAAGGTTGAGCATTTCTCTCATCTTGACAGAGCTAACAGCCTTATTTATCAACAACCTCTTGGCTTCATTCGTTATACTTTGATTCCTCGAACTCAAGCGCCTGGTGTCGGCGGAGATGCTGGCAGTCACCGCTGCTGACGAACCGCTTCTTGCGCTCATCACGGTTCTTTGCTCGCTCGCCCCATACAATCCCTTTTGCTATCAGGTACATGCTGGGTTATTTCAAGTAAGTGCTGACTTTTCAAACAGTTGCTGGGTTCCTTACAATGCGACTCTTTGTTTTCAACAAGATGCTGGGTTTGTTCGTAACCCTTTGTATTTTCGGGCGACGTCATGGAAGTTTGGTGTCTGGCCACGGGCGACTGCGCCTGTCCGTAGCTCGCTCATTCGCGCGCTGAACCACGGGCGAAGGTTCCATCGCGGTAGCCTCGAGTGTGTATAACACGAAGGCACCGCACCTGTCAAGCTGTTTGATTGACTAGTCCGTCTGTGATTGTAGCGTTATGAAGTAGGCTACATTGTAATTCGCGAAGAGCGCTGATTCGAGTGGCCGGCTCAGTGAACGAAGGGGCGAAAAACGACCCATTCGCCACCTGCGCCTCCCGATACTTCCATTGAAAAACTCCATCCTAAACCGCTTGGCGGGCGTACCATAGCGCTGCCCTACTGGGAGGGGGCGAAAGATGAAGTCCGCGAATGACAGTGACCGCGAAACTGGGGTACGCGAGATTCTCGAAATCCTCGGTAGCATCATTGCGCAAGCTGGCGATCTCATCGAAAGCCGTAGCCCCGAACTCGTCGCAGAGGCCCGCGCCTTATTAAAGCGTTATGGCGATGAAGCGCCAAATGCATCATCCGAATAACAGCGCTCTCGCTAGCACTTCTTACACCGCTGATTTTTCAAACGACACCAGTACCTGGCGCATCGGGGCGCAGACCCCGGCAGTGCGGGGTCTGCAGTTTTCGCCAAAGCGAATCATGCCGTTTGCGAGGCCGTATACAGACGAGGGTTACAGACTGCCGAAATTGGAAGTTTGCACCTGCCCGCCGCGCCGGGCCTGGCAGTGGCCTTGTTGGAAATGCCGTCGGCGGCGCGTGAGAGGTCTGTTTCAAAACAGCAGGGGCAGCTTCTTGAGCACGCGCATATTTGCCTTGCGCAAATCCCAATCCGCCTTCTCCTCAACCAGGCGCATCCCGGGCAGCCGCGCCATCAAGGTCGAAAAGACAATTTGCCCCTCGGTCCGAGCCAGGGCTGCGCCAACGCAGAAGTGAGCGCCCATGCCAAAAGCAATATGACGGTTCTTCTGCCGCCGAATGTCAAAACGGTCAGGGTCGGTAAAATAGGCAGGGTCGCGATTTGCCGCATTCAGCATCTGAAAGGCAACCTGTCCCCGGCGGAGCTGTTTGCCGCCCATTTCCGCGTCCTCCTTCAGCAAGCGCGGCTGCCGAGGCACAGGGCTTTCGTAGCGGAGCATCTCCTCGATCGCGGGGGTGAGAAGCGAAGGGTCATTCTTAAGCGACTGCCATTCGTCGGGGTGCCGCAGCATGGTGTAAAGCCCGTTGCCGATCAGGCCGGTGGTGGTTTCATGACCCGCTACCAGCAGCGTGATGGAGGAATTCACTAATTCTGTTCGAGAAAGTTTGCTGCCCTCGGATTCGGCGGCAACGAGCTCGCTGAGCAAATCATCGGCGGGTTGGCGCCGCTTCTCTTCGATCAGAGCGCCGTAGTAAGCGCGGATTTCCATGATCGCATTTTGCGCGCGCCGGAGAATTTCAACAGGAGGCTTGTTGATTCCCTGGAATCCGATAATATCGTCAGCCCAGCCTTTGAAGATCTGTAGATCGGACTTCGGCACGCCCAAGATCTCTGAGATTACGGTGACAGGCAAGGGAACGGCCAAGTCCTTGATGGCATCCATCCGCCCGTCGTGCTGCACGGCATCAAGCAGCTCATTCACAATTTCCTGGATGCGCGGCCGCATGGCCTCCACCACGCGGGGAGTGAAGGCCTTGGTGACCAATCCCCGCAACCTCGTGTGATCGGGGGGATCTGAATTAATGAGACTCTTCAGACGGTAGTGGCCTTCAAATTCTTTGAACTCCGTCCGCGATTCGGCGGGGAGATAGTCGAGCACCTTCACGAGGCGTTCTTCGTTCGAAAAGTGATTGACCTCCTTGAACGTCACCACCACGTCATCGTATCGAGTCAGCACCCATCCACCGATGGAATCACTCCAATGGACGGGATCCTCCTCGCGCAGTCGATGCAGGATCGGGTACGGGTCTGCCATGAAGTCGTCGGACACCAGCATTTCATCTAGCGCATCGACAGAAGTGGAAATCACAGCTCCTCCAACTTCCAACTCAAAATGCCCTTCATTCACAGGCAAAGATCGAACGGCGGACCCATCCCCATTTGAACGCGAACTCTCATCGAGCCGCTCACGAGCCTGAGTCGCCCGTTATGCTGGCGCGTGAGCCTGGCAGCAGCGGCAGCAGGGCCCTTTCGGCCGATACCTCTTCCGCGAAGTAGATCGGATATTGGCCTGGTGTCGAATTATTGCTTCAGCAGCTTCTCGATGGCGCCCACCACCTCGGGTGAGTCTGGCTTCACGGGCGACTCAAACCGCGCCACCACGTTGCCCTTTCGGTCAACCAGGAACTTGGTGAAGTTCCACTTCACGTCGCCCGCCAGGGAGGGGTTAGCTGTCGTGGTGAGGAATTGATAGAGCGGGGTGGCGTCGTCGCCCTTCACCGATACCTTGCTGAAGATGGGGAAAGTCACATTATATTTGGTTGAGCAGAAGGTCTTGATCTCAGCGTTCGTGCCCGGCTCCTGCCCGCCGAAGTTGTTAGCGGGGAAGCCCAGGATCACGAAGCCTTGATCCTTGTACTTCTCATACAGACCCTCAAGCGCCGTATACTGCGGCGTGAATCCGCAGCGGCTGGCCACGTTAACCAGTAGCGCCACCTTGCCGTTGTACGTTGATAGCGGCGTCGGGTCGCCGTCAATGGAGGGAAGGGTGAAATCGTAGACGCTTGAGGCGGCGGCTCCCGCAGCCAGCAGCGCGCCGAAGACGACCGTGACGACCAGGACCAAGATGAACCCGTGCAACCAACGTGCCTGCGAACTCAGTAGAGACATGTCCTTCCCTTTTGGTGATCCTTCCGCGCGCGGTTACTTCTCGGCGCTCGCACTTCGAATCTTAACTCGTCAGCGCACAGGGAATCAAACGACCTGCCACTAGGCCACTGGGGGTCAGCACCAGCCCGGACCATTGGCTGTGGGCGGACTCGAGAAGCTGAAACAGGGGAAATTTCCGGGATCCTCGGCATTGCACAGCCCGATGTCTTGCACCTCATGAACGGTCACTTCAGCCGGTTCACGAGAAAATGACCGTATCCAGCCCCGCCCTTTTCGAATCCTGGTGAGAAATGCGATCTAAGCGGGTGTAACGGGTGATCGGCGTCACCGAATTTTCGGGCACGCCGGAGAATAGTGTGAACTGGGGAAATCAGCATAGCTGCTGGGTGCGACGTCTCGTCGACTCACCTCAGGGCCGAAAAAAGGTAGCGATGCATCCTGGATGCCACCTCTTCGGGCTCCCTTCCAACGGATTTACGCGCTGGATTCCTTCTGCTGATCCCCGCAAAGACATGAGGCGCCGAGGGAACGGGCCTCCTTCTGATGGCCGCGCTTCGCGGCTAAAACGGACCGTCAGCCTTTGGGTGGGAACCCGAAAATCAATGCGGGCGAACCTCTTGTTCCTCTTACTCGTCTCTCTGTTCCCGTCGAGCGTTTCTCGTGCGCAGGAATCTGCCGGAACTCAACCCGACGGCCTGCCGCCCGTCTTGCCTGGGCGAGCCGCTCCCGTGGAACAGCCGGCAACTCCTACGGAGAGTCCGCACGCTGGAGAGAAACATCCCCGCCTCTTCTGGGTTGTTCCCACCTACGGCGTTACTGATATCAAGTCCGTTTCTCCGCTCACTCCGGGTGGAAAGTGGCGACTATTCGTAAAGAATGAGAGTGATCCTTTTACCCTGGGTTGGGTGGCTTTTGAGGCCGCCGTGGCGCAGTCGAACGATGAGCCGTCGGGATATGGTCAGGGTGCGGCCGGCTACAGCAAGCGTTTCGGGGCCGGGTTGGCCGATGAATGGTCAGCCGGGTTCTTTCGGACTTTTTTGTTTCCCTCCGTCTTTCATCAGGACCCACGCTACTACCGCCTGGGCGCCGGGCCTTTCAAGAAGCGCCTTGGACATGCACTCATACGACCCGTGTTGACGCACAAAGACTCGGGTGGCCGGGCCTTCAACTGGTCGGGGCTCCTGGGCGGCATGGCCGCGAGCGGCCTCGCGAACGCCTATTACCCTGAAAGCGATCGGGGCGCAGGCGCTACGTTCTCCCGGATCGCACTGAGAATTCCGTTCAGCATGCTTCAGGAACTCTTCAACGAGTTCGGGCCAGATCTCGAGAACAAGATGCTTCGAAAAAAGTGAAAAACCTCTGACCGGCCGGCCGGCGCGCATCCATCGTTTTTGAAGATGTGAAAGAATGAACAACCTCACCCAAAGACGCCAAGGCGCAAAGAAACGCAAAGTGCAACTCTCCTTTGCTTTATTTGCGGCCCTTTGCGGCTTTGCGCCTTTGCGTGAGACCTTTATGCTGACGCGCCAGTTTCTTCACACCCTCTTTTGTGATGGCTGCGACCTGCCGGCAACGATGGCATCGCCGAGTTGCCCAATACCGTCATCCTGCGAACAAGTTACCTTCGTACTCGGAAACCCGAGCAGGCTGCTACCGCTGCGCTCGGTGCAAGACAAGTGGGGGCAGACCGCGGGCCAGGGTCCGGCGGAAATCTGGGATCGACGGGTCTGAACCATCCGGTGGTGGTCCAATCGCCGGACGTGGCCCTTCCGGAGCGGAAGGCGTGGGCAAGTGAAAAGGGAAAGTCATCTTGCGCTGTAGCTCGACCTGGCCGGCGCTGACGGTTCCCGAATAAGTGGTATTCCCGGCCTTGAACGAAATGTTGTTGCCGTCCACTTTGCCGTCTACGATAGGGAGCGGCACGTCGCCGCCGCCGAAGAAGCCGCCGCCTGTGCCTTCCACGGTTCCGGTGAGCTCGTTCCCGTCCTGCCGAAACGCGAACACGACGTTACCGCTGCCGAGAACAAACGCCAACAGCACGTTGCCTTGTTCCGCGCCCGGTGCCGGCCTCCACAATCCTGTGACGCCCGCGCCCACAGGAACCTCGCGCTCCCACACTGCCACTTGAGGGCGCGGGGCCGTGCCCTTTGCCGCAATCTCAACGGTTGCGGACGCGAGACCGGGGGAAGTGGCTTCCACACTGATGTTCCCCGCCGTCTTCGTGGACTGAACAATGGCCATGCAATATCCGGAGAAGGCCCTGCGTGACGTACCCTTGTCGGATTCATGGTCGGTGGGGTCGCCGTTGCCCACGCCGATCAGTTTCGCCTCTCCTGACACCCGAAACGCTACGTCGTTATCCGTGATGGGCACGACGCGACGTTCGGAGTCTTGAACATCCACCGCGAACATCGCCACATCTTCGCCGTCCGCGCGGATTTCCGCACGGTCCGCCATCATCACCAGCTTCGCCGCCGGCCCCGTGGTTTCGCGCTTCGAGGTCAGCACCTGCTTGCCGCCTTTGTAGCCGCGCGCCTCGATCGCGCCGGGTGCGTACTTCACGATCCAGGCCACGTGCGAATCCTTCGTCATGTCCTTCGCGCCCTGGCTTGCGCCGTTGAGAAACAGCTCCACGCTGTCGAGGTTCGAATAGGCCCACACAGCGATTTCCTGCCCTTCCATGCCCGGCCAGTTCCAATGCGGGAACAGGTGCAGCACCGGACGGGAGGTCCACCAGGACTGGTAGTAGTAGAAGGAATCCTTGGGAAAACCGCAGGTGTCAATAATGCCGTACTGCGAGCTGATGTTGGGCCACTCGTAAGGCGAGGGCTCACCCCGGTAATCGAACCCGGTCCACACGAAGCCCCCGGCCAGCCACGGTTGCGCGTCACAGAAACGCCACCAGCCTTCGGCGGAAGCGCGGCCCGTAGCGGTGTAGGGATCGTACGACCCCACGTAACCCTTCTTCGGGTCCGTAACGTAAATGCCGCGCGTTCCGACGGCGCTCACCGTTTCTGTGCCGATCACAGGCTTATCAGAATGCGCCTTGTGATATTCCGCGGCGCCGGGGTCCATGTAGTTGTAGCCCATCACGTCGCAGACCGCGAGACCGCCTACTCCGATGGCCCCGATGGGTGCGATGGAGACCGGCCGCGAGCCGTCTTGGGCGCTGGCGACCTCTTTCAGCGCCGTCAGAATGTGCAATCCCTTTTCGGTGTTCGCCTGGCTCTCTTCGTTCCCCATCGACCACATGAAGACGCTGGGACGGTTGCGATCGCGGCGCACCAGGTGCTCGAACTGGGCGAGACCTTCGGGATTGGACGACATCATGCGCGTTTCATCGAACACGAGCATACCCAGCTCGTCGCAGGCATCGAGCAGTTCCGGCGTGGGAGGGTTGTGAGAGGTGCGCAGCGCGTTGCAACCCATCTCCTGAAGCTTACGGATGCGATAGTACTGCACAGCGTCGGGCAGCGCCGCGCCCAGGCCGGCGTGGTCCTGGTGGTTGCAGGTGCCTTTCACCTTCACCGACTTGCCGTTCAGGAAGAATCCCCTTTCGGAGTCGAAGCTCGCCGTGCGAATGCCAAACCGGGTCTCATAACGATCAGCGATCTGACCGCTCGCTTCGACCTCCGTCACGAGCTTGTAGAGATTACGTTCCTCGAGCGACCAGAGGGCGGGTTGACTCACCACCACTTCCTGCTCGTACGTGTGATCGCCCTCTTCCGGGATGGATGCCGGGTCCGTCGTCGCTTTGCCCACTTCCTTGCCGGAGGGATCAAGAACTATCGAGGTGACGCGTGTGCTTTGCGCTCTCTTGCCGTGATTATCGATCTCAGTTCGGATTCGGACGGTGGCCTCACCGCCGTGGGCCTCGCTACGCACGAAGGTCCCCCACTGCTTCACGTGTACCGGATGCGTTTTCACCAGCCACACGTGCCGGTAGATGCCAGCGCCCTCGTAGAACCAACCGTCGCTCTCGGTGGCATCCACGCGGACCAGCAGCACGTTTCGGCCGCCCGGCGTTGCGAAATCAGTCACGTCGAAGCTGAAGGGATCATACCCGCCGCTGTGCCGGCCGATATAAAAGCCGTTGAACACCACCAGCGTTTCCCGGTAGACGCCGTCGAACTCAACGGTGATTCGCCTTCCGGCGTCGGAGGCGGGAAGTTCGAAGACGCGGCGATACCAGCCGACACTCGTGGCCGGGTAGGTGCGGCCCAACGGGTAGAAGCCTTTGCTCGAGAGCGCGGGATCGTTCGTGAAGGGCAGCTCGATTGCCCAGTCGTGAGGAAGATCGAGAGGCCGCCAATCGCCATCGTCGAAGGCCAAAGCGCCAGCGGGAAGGAAATTGCCAGTCTTCTGGAAATTGCCGGACCGTCCGCTGCCGAACCCAAAGTCTTTGGCGGGATCGTCGGCATGCCCGAAATGGAAGCGCCAGCCGAAATCCAGCAGAAGGCGCTCGCGCCCCGCGCCGGGCGCGGAGGACTCAGACGTTCCAGCCGCGAGCAGCGGTCCGGTCGCGCTTGCTCTGTCCGCGGCGGTGAGCGGGCCGCTTTTGCCCGTCATTGCGCCGTGGACACTTGCCGCCACCGCCGGCGCTACCAGACTGGTTTTCAACACATCGCGACGCGTCCAATTTTTCATCTCAGACCTCGTGGAATAGAGTTGAGCGTGCATTGTACATCTGCAAGCCTGGAGCCTGGAACATTAAGCTAGAATCACCAACGCCTGCCAAGAACGATTGGGGATTGTTGGGCTGGTTGCGAGCACAGGCCGCGCTGTGGTGAACTGATACCTCGCACAGCGGGAAGAGTAGAATCGCCCATGCAGCCTTGATGCCTAGGCTCGCGCGGCGAAGGCAGCGATGATTGGAGGCCCTCGATGAAGACCCAGAGAAGCAGTCAGTCAAGCACGCTCAAACAGGACGAGAAATCATGTTCCAGACGCGCATTTCTAGAAGGCGCGGCCTCGGCGCTGGCGTTCACCATGGTTCCCAGACACGTGCTGGGAGGCGCGGGCTACGTCGCGCCCAGCGACAAGGTCACCTTAGCTTGCATCGGAGTGGGCGCGCAGGGAACGCGCGTGATGATGGACTTTCTCAAGCTGCCGGGGGTTCAAGTGATCGCCGTGTGCGACGTGAACCGCCAGAGCAGCGACTACTCGGAATGGGGCGCCAACGAGCTTCGTAACAAAGTGCGAGCCTTGCTGAAGGATCCCACTTGGGGCAGTCAATTCACGGGTCCGACGGCAGGGCGCGATCCGGCGCGGCAGATCGTCGAGGCCTACTACGGCAGGGAAAAGGCTTCAGGCCAATTCCACGGGTGCGCGGCCTACACCGACTTTCGCGACGCTCTTCACCAGGAAAAGGACCTGGACGGCGTGGTGGTGTGCACGCCCGACCACTGGCACGCGCCCATTTCGATGACGGCTATGAAAATGGGCAAACACGTCTACTGCCAGAAGGCCATGACGCATTCGGTATTCGAGGCTCGTTGCATGGCAGACTTGGCACGCCAAAGCAAGGTGGCCACGCAGGTGGCCATCGGGAATTCGGCTTCGAAGAGCACCCGCCTGCTGATGGAATGGGTGCAGGCGGGAGTGATTGGACCCGTGCGGCGCGTCGAAAACTGGTCTACCCGTCCCTTCTGGCCGCAAGGGATTGACCGGCCCGACCATTCCGAGCCCGTGCCCGAAGGACTGGACTGGAATTTGTGGCTGGGCCCGGCGCCGGAGCGTCCGTTCAATCATGTTTATCTGCCTTTCGTCTGGCGCGGCTGGCATGATTTCGGCAACGGCGCGCTCGGCGACATGGGCCAATACAGCTTTGACACCATCTTCCGCGTGCTGAAGCTAAGCGCGCCTGTAAGTGTGGAAGCGAGTTCCACGAAACGTTATCCAGAGACCTTCCCCGAGGCTTCCATCGTTCGATGGGAGTTTCCCGCGCGCGGCGAGATGCCGCCGGTACACGTCACCTGGTACGACGGCGGCCTCAGGCCGGAGCGCCCAGACGAGCTGGGAGACAGCGTCGATCTGACAGGCGAAGACGGAGAAGGGCTGCTATTCATCGGCGACCGCGGCACTATTATGTGCGGTTTTGAGGGAGAAAATCCTCGGTTGCTTCCTGAATCGCGCATGAAGTCGTTTGAGCCGCCACCCGACAATCTGCCGCATTCAGTCGGCCACTACCAGGAATGGATCGCGGCTGCCAAGGGAGGACCGCCGGGCCTCGCCAACTTCGAATTCGAAGGGCCAGTGGCCGAGGCCGTGCTACTGGGCAATATCGCCCTGCGGGCTGATGGCCGGCTGCGCTGGGACAGCGCCGCTCTCAAATTCACGAATTCGAACGCAGCCCAACAACTGGTGAGCGTCGAATATCGCGGGGATTGGGGTGCGGCTATTGCGAGTACCTGAAGCGCGCGGCACGAGCAGCTCAAACCGACCGGGCCACTGTGAACTGCCAGTTGCGCAGTTGAAGCTCTTACCCTTGGGGCGCCCGGTGTTTGGCTTGCTCCATGGCGATTTCGTTGATGTGGCTGAGCGCCCTGGCGCCGGACGCGCCTTCGATGGCCTTGACCGCGATCTCCTGCACCTGCCGCTTGGCGTCTTCGAGCTGTTTCTCGAGCGCTACCATCTGGCCTGACTGTCTCGTGATGGTCTCTTCCAGCGCCTTGATGCGAAGTTCGGCCAGGCGCTTCTCGGCTTCACTCTCTTTGCTGAGAAGCAGCGTCTGCTGGCTCAACTTCTGCTCCGTGGCGCGAGCGGCCTCCGCAGCAGCGCGCTCAGCTTCTTGCCGCAGGCGAGCCGGAAATTCTTCTGCTTCTTTGCGCAAACGCTGTAACTCTTCTTCGGCCCCCTTCAGCGCTGACTCGCGCTCACGCCAGCTCTTCTCCAGGGCCTCCTGTTTTTCCTTGTTGGCTTTCTCTTGAAGCTTGGTCTCTTCTTCGTACTTGTCCTGGGCCCTCTTGCGCTCCAGAGCCTTGCGATATTCGTAGTCGTCAATCTCCCGCTGCCGCTGCTTCTTCAGGGCTTCTTCCTGTTCCTTGCGATCGCGCTCCGCCTGCCGGGTTTCTTCCTGCCAGGCGGCCCGCTGGGCGGCGATTTCGGCTTCGAGTTGTTCCTTTTGGCGGCTGTAGTCCTGAACGAGTTGGTCAAGCGCGGTGGCGGCCACGTCGATTTTGTGGACCCTTTCGATCTCCTTCTGTTCGAGCGCCACGGCCTCGCGAACGGCGGCCAGGCGGTTCACTTCCTGGATGAGTTCGTCCGAAACCTGGGACAGCGCTTTGGAGACCTCAAGACCCAAACCAGAGATCCTGTTCGCCACCTTCTCGACCGAGAGTCCATCGACGGCCTGCCTCACCTCGGCTTCACGCAGTTTGAGTTGTTCTTCCACTTTGGGCCGCGCGCCTTCCCTCGCTTCTTCCACCTCATCGCGGATCTGGGAAAACTCCTGTTCAATCTCGGCCTTGGTCTTCTTGGGCCTCGCGGCTACCTTTGTCGTTTTTGCCATTTGAATTTACCTCCGATCCCTTTTCTCGGCCCGATACCTTAGCAGCTCGATAGGTTAGCAGATTGGAGGCACGCACGCACACCTCTCAACGTCGTGACACGTTTTGTATGGCTCCCAGTCCCAATTCGTCGCTTCGGGAGCCTGTCAACAGCACAGACTCGCCCCCAGTGCGAAATTCGCCAGCCTCGAAATCTTGGGTTGTCTGTCGGCACGCCAAACGTGATAAATTGACGCGAGGCGGCAGTTCCTCGGCGGCTGAAACTGGTCGCGCGGGACCTCCTCGACGGGGCCTCGACGGGGATCGGGCACCGCCGGTCCACACTTGGAGCTGGGGCGTGGGAACGACTTGGCCCGTGAGTTCGCGCGATGTCGAGAGATACAAGCAGCTTCGATCCCGCGCCCGGGAGCTTAACCATCGAATCCTGGAGACGCTTCCGGGTGAGGCGATGCGAGAGATGGGACAGGCCCTCGGTATGCTGCACCAAGGCATCCTGGTGTTCGAAACCGAGGATGTGATCTCCGTGCTCATGGATTGCTGCCTGTTTGACTGGCTTCGGGACGGCGTCAACGCCATTGAGAAATACTGGCATGATCACGCGTCAGAGCTTGACTCTGAAGAATGCTGCGTGTTGGAAGCGTACCGGCAGGCCCAGTATCGGATCCTAATGCTGGAGGCAGTCCACCGCGACGCCGGGATGGATTGTGTCGATCTGCTTTCGCGAGAGCGCCTCTTACTGATGGACGTTGCCCTCAGCCAAACGGCCCAACCGGGGATGCCGATTCTTGCCAGCCGCACCGTCCCCATTGGCCCCTATTGGATGACGACTGGAGCGGCCCTGCCCATCACAGACCGGGAGGCGGGTAGAGCCGTCATCAGCCAGGTCGAGGAGTTCACGCGGGACGGGATTTCCCCCCGAGCGCGTGGGGTTAGCTTGGCGATTACCCGAACATGCCTGGATGCCGGAGCTGCCGAGTACATCCTCTACGAAGATCCCGAGGAGTTTGAGGAAATCGAGAAGATCGAGGAATACATCGATTCACCGCCCTACCAGGTGCAGGCTGTCTCCCGGCGCGGCGCCGGACGCAACGATCCCTGCCCCTGCGGAAGCGGCAAGAAGTACAAGCGGTGCTGCCTGGGGAAGTAAATTAGGAACGCCTCCTTTTGCTTTGACCACGCGGCGGCGCGCTACCCATCTCACTTGAATCGGCGCCGGAAGTCCAGCTCGAACCCATAGACGCCGTTCTGGTCACGCACGGCGAGCACTGACATCCTGTTCGTCACATCCCACTCCATCTGCACAATGCGCTGATAAACGCCGCCAGTGGTGGTGACGTAAGTGACGGTGAAGTTGTTGCCCAGCCGCTCCACCACGGTCACGCGCGAGCCGCCGACGCTGCTGGGGTTCGGGTCAATGCCGATGCGGCTCACTCCGAACAGGCGTGTGATGCGGCTGGTGGTCTGGGTCGAAAGAGCCTGCGAGAGCAGCACGCTGGCGCTCTCGGTGCCAAAGGCGGAGCGTCCGGTGGCCTCGAGGATCTGGTCCTGGCTGGAGTAGCCGAACGCCAGCAGAGCCAGAATGCTGGGTGTGGAGAGCGGCGGGTCAGACCGGTAGCTGATGTTGGGGCGGTCCGCGGGACCCGTGACGCGCAGGGTGAGGTCGTAGCGGTCGATGCGCGTCGTCGCCTGAAGATCGAGCACCGGCTCGGTCTCGAGGGGGTTCGCCATGGTGATGTCGCCTCGCGAAAGCGTGTACGTGGTCTGGCGCAACTCCGCCTGCCCGCTTTGGATATGAATACTGCCGAACCCGACCGGGTTCGTCAAGGTGCCGCGCAAGGCCATATCAATGGCCGCGACGGCGTTGAAGTCATGGGATTCCACGCTCACGGTGGGTGCCGAGACCAAATGAATATCGAAGCGGACGCCGGAAGGAAGCACCGCCGGTGTTGCCGCCGCAATCGACGACTGGCTCTGAAGCTGCGACGCCCAATTCAAAATGTTGAAGTTGTTGCTGACGAACATCTGCTCCACGGTGAGATCGCCGCTCAGCACACCGGCGCTCGCAGATCCCGTCAGGTGGACGGCGCCACTGAGTACCGAAGTGAATTGCACCGGATAATCTACGCGGATGTGGTGCAACTCTGCGCGCAGGTTGCTGCGGGGCGTTCCAGCAAGCGTCACGGACCCTGTGATATTCACCGAGGCGGGCCCACTTTCGGCGTGCAGTGAACGCACCTCCAAGCGGTCACCAAGCAGGTCTACGTCGCCGTTCAGCCCCGTCAGCCGCATCGGTATGCCGGGATAGCCTAGACTCACCTGATCGACATGCAGAGTGCCGAAAACAGACGGTTGACTGACGCTGCCCTTCACGCTGAGCTTCACGTCGAAATGGCCCGTGGTCAGGATGGAGGAATCGAAGACGTGTAGAAAGGCAGACTCAATTTGGCCGTTGGCGGTTAGATCCAAGGCGGACGGTGTAGCCAAGCTCGCCGTGCCCTGGAATTGAAACAGAGTGGAAGGCCCTTGCATCTGGAAAGGCCCGATCGTTAACTGGCGATCAGCCATCGTGATCTCGAAAGGATGGTCATTTTGCCACTTGAGCTCGGCAAAGCTCGCCTCCAACTTCTGAACCGTGCCTTTCAGGCGAAGGGGAGTCGCGGCGCGTGCCGTTGCCGAAAGGTCCAGCGAACCCGTGACTTGCAGATTTCCTCCGGTCCGCGCGTATCCTAAAGCACGCAGCCAGGGATCCAAACGAAGTGATGAATACTGCGCAGTCAGGCTAAGAGGCCACTGCCCTTGAGTCGTTCCCGTGCCATGGAGTTTGAGGTCGCCGGCAGGCCCTGCGAGCTCGCCTTCCATTTTCACCTCTCGGCCGTTCCAATCGAGCTTGCTGTTGAAGTCGCCTAGCGGCGTATCACCTGCCCGCAACCCTCGAAGGTCGAGGCTGCCTTGCAGATTTGGAACATCGATGGCGCCGTGCGCCTCGACACTGAAATCGATTGTACCGGCGACATTGGTGGCGAGATTCGTGGCGCCATTGAACGCTACGAGTTTTCTCAGGCGGTTGAAATCGTCAAGGCTAAACCCGTTGCCCTGGGCACGGGCAGACAAGGTGTGATCGCGAGGATCGTAGGTGCCCTCGCCCGTCATCTTCCCATGGCCTTTGGTGAGACGAACGCCGGTAAGCTTCCACACGCCGGAAGCCGTGCTGAGACCGGCGTCAAGCGAATCAAAAGTCTCATCGCCGTAACTTCCCTGGGTGATGTGAAGCTTGCCCTCGCCCGCGAGTCGAGCGATCGTTCTGTCGAGCACAACCTCGCCGGTAAGCTGCCCCGCGATCGGATAAGTAATCCCAAGGACCTCCCTCAGCCCCTGCAGCGAGGTTTGTTGCGCGCGGGCCGAGAGGTGAAGGGGAGAAGCGGGAGTGAACTGCCATTTCACCAGTCCGGACGTCACTGCGAACGCCAAGAGGCTGTGAGGGCCGGCCAGATGCGCGTCAGAGACCTGAAGCTGGGTGGGTGCGACGGCAACGCCGGCATCAAGGCGAGCCCATTTCCAGCCCGCGTATTCGACGGGTCCCACCTGCAGTTTCCCTCGCACCAAGGGCTGGTCTCGAGTGCCGGAGACTGTGCCCGAGAAGACGGCAGTCGAATCCAGCTTCACCGGCAGCGGAGCTTCGGCAAAACTTTCGGCAGCACGCCGCCATTCCTCGAAGTCGGTGGTGCGGACCTCGAAGGCGAGATTCGGCGCCGCCTCGGAAAGTTGGCCGTGAAACACAACGCTGGAGCCCGAAGTCTGTAGCGCCACCTGATCCAGGTCAACTGACAAGGTTCGGCCAAGGGCGAGGGTGCCGCGGGCAAGGCCGGATAACGGCTCGCGTCCAACAGCGTGCGGCTGTGAAGCCTCGAGGCGGAGATCGAAAGCGGATTGGAGCACGGCAGTGTTGCCGCCCTTTAAGACCTGGACTCTACCGCCTGCTCGGCTCGCCACGGGGAAATCGCGCAACGCGGACGCAGCACCTGGGAGTAAGCCGATGGCAGCGGCAACGTCAACGTTCTGAATTTCCAGGTCGGCCTTGAATTGAGGCGAAGGAGCTTCAAGGGAAAAATCGGCCGCGCCACGAGCGCTGCCTCCGAGGAGCGAGGCGTTGATGTGAGAAAAGGATGCGCGGTGTCCATTGAGAGTGTAGTCCGCGGCGAAGTCGGCGGGGAAGGGTTGGACGTTCGGAGCGTGAACTACGAGACGAGGGGCATCGAGGCGCCCGCTAACCTTCAGCGTCCTCGAATCATACGTGCCTTGGCCCTTGGTTGCCAGCCGCCCGCCCTGCACTTCATTGTGCCCCAACAGCTTTGCCAGCGCGCCGGCCTCTCCGTCAACCTGAAAGGAGAACTGCGATCGAACAGCCGGTAGCCATTGGAGCAGGGCGCTGCCGTTTCCGCTCAACAACGCTGACCGCCACACCAACGAATTGATGACCAGCGTATTCTTCGCGATTTCGAGCCGAGTGGAAACTGTCAGCGGCGGCAGGCGAAGGCCGAGGCCCGTGAGGTCGAGCGGCGATGCTGAGACCGCACCGGTATAGCGGCCGCGCCGGTAACCGAGCAGCACCGCAACGTTGCGCGCGCCGAAGTCGAGCCCCAGCGGGCGATCATCCCAGTAAACGCCGCTCCGAACCACCAGGAGTTGGTGAACGCGGAGGTTGACCAGATCGTCGAGCGCAGCGATGCCCTCGCCTCCGGTATGGGTGTCTGGGCCGGGAAGATTCGTGGAGCCGTCGGCCCGTGTATAAATGTGCGCCTGCGCGCCCTCGATGTGCAGGCGCCACAGCCATAGCCCGCGCCGGAACGCTGTGACCGGGTTCACTTGAATCATCAGCTCCTGCACGGCCACAAGCGGTTCTTCCGCGGGGGATTCGTCGCCGTGAAGCACGAGCCCTTTGAAGGTGATCTGAAATATCCAGGGCTCAATGAGGATCTGCGCGATCTCCACACGCGTTCCGGTCACCCGCGCAAGCTGCTCACGCGTGCGCTCCAGCAGGGAGTGATTGAACCAAGCTGTGCTCAAAATCGCGACCGCACCCAGATAGAGCAGGAGCGCAGCGCAGAAAACGTACGCCAGCAGGCGAACGGGCCGCGAGACGCGAAGGTGCTTCGAAATGAGGTCTCTTGCGTTGGTCACCGCCACTCCCGCGACCCCTTTTGAGGAGTATCTTCGGCCTCCGGGCTGCCGTAGGCCTTCACGTCGCGAGCGGCCCGCAGCCTTTTGAGCCAGTCTTCGAGCAACCCGCTCATTTTCTGCTGAACCAGTATTTCGCGAATGCGGTCCGTGACCTCGGCGAGCGGCACGGCAGGCTGCCCTTGCCGCGCGAGCTCAAGGCTGAGCGTATTTCGGTAGTAGGCCTCAATCTCGGACGGCTCCACGGTGGCCTCGGGACGCAACCGCTGATCGATGAGCTTGAGAATCATCTGCTGTTCGGCGAGTTTCTGGCGCAGGCTAGCTTCCGTCATCGGCAGCGCCTTCAGACCCCTTTGGTAAGCAACCAGATTCGGGAATTTCTTGCGAACCTCGTCAAGGCGTTGGCTCACCGCGGGGTCTTCCGGCCTAACTTTGATCTCGCTGGCCCGCGCTTCCTCGCCAAGCAGCACGCGGTCAATCAATCGGTCTCGCACCTGGTTGAGCGTTGCCTTATCCGGGTCTGCATCGGCCGCCGGCTTTCCCTCGAGAAAGAGTTCCAGCCGGAATTCGTTCTCCACGTCGCTGGAGGTAATGGCGGTGTCTCCCACCGAGGCCACCACCCGGTCCACCGTTTGGCCGCGCGCGGGCGCTGACGCAAAGAGCGCCCCCGCCGCGAGGAGCGTCAGAAGCTTTGGCCGACGCTCAGGAAAAACTGAAACTTTGGTAATCGAAAGACCTCCACTTCATTCGGCGGGCACACCGAGACATTCTGGTTTGAGCACACTTGATATTGCGGGATGTTTGGACTATAGCCCACATCAAAACGCAACGGGCCCACCGGCGTTTGATAGCGCACGCCGATTCCGGCGGATTGAACATCGTAGTCCAAATCCGTGGGCGAACTCTGGGTGAACTTCAGCAGCCGGAGGTGGCCGATGGTCGAAAAGACGTTCCCTGCGTCTTCAAAAATGACCAATCCGAAGTGATTTCGTTGAAGAGGGAAGCGCAGCTCCATCTGGTTCAGGAATTCTGCCAGACCGCCGATGGGATATCCCGATATCGGATCGCGCGGCCCGGCTTCGTTTAACGCAAATGCGCGGTGAGAATCAGGGCCGCCCATAAACAAGCGTTCGGGCAGCGGTACATCCTCGAGAAGACTCTCAACACCGGTTACGGTGGTACCCGGGGCAAGTGTCGGCGCAGGTCCGAAGGGAGGCTCCACGCCGAAGCGTGTATTGCGCGCGAAAATCACATGGGAACCGAGGCGATAGTAAGTGGAGTTCTGCCCGATGACGCGACCAAAGTTAGCCGACGACCCAAACCCGGTCCAGGCTAGAGACGCATCGACGGAAGAATAGGAGCCGCGGGTTGCGTCCACAGGATTGTCCCGCTGGTCGTTGACGTAACTTCCGCCGACGCTCGCTACCAGTACACTTCCGAGCAGAGGAATACTCGCCGGGTTAACGTGAAGGTCCGACACCGAGACGTGACGGAAATTGTACCGCGCGAGCAGAGAGGTATGCGGGCTGTACCGCTTCTGCAAAGTAATCGACGCCTGTTGCGTCAGAGAATTGAAGGTAGCGACGCTGCGGCTCTGGTCCGCCAACCCCGTGATGCGCAAGTCCAGATCGGGGTGGTTGAGAACACGGGGAATGTCATAGCTGGTGGAGCCGATCTTTTCGAGATTGGAGACATGCCCCAACAGACTAAAAGTTTGGGGCCGGCCTCCGATGCCGATGCGGTCGACCTCGAGGGACACGCGGGGGCTCACCCCGTATTGCCCCTGCGGCCCACCAGGAAGCCTCTGCACGTCGAGGCCGCCGCCGTAACCGAGGGTCCAACGCTTGGCCTCTTCGAGCGCGACCAGTACCGTTTTCCCCGTCTCCGGACTGCCGGGATTTTGAGTGGACACCTGAACCTGGTTAAATAAGTTAAGTCCATAGAGGCGCTGCTGGTCTTCGAGGAGGGCGCTCTGGTTGAGCGGCTGGCCGGCCGCGATTGTGAGCTCGCGGTCAATCACGCTGTCGCGCGTAAACTCGTTCCCCAAAACGACGACCTGCGCAACCGTGTGTTGACCGCCCTCATTCACCTGAAAGGCCACGTCGACTTCATGCTGCGTTGTGGGCTCGGAGGCGCGCCAATCGACGGTTGCCTGCGCGTACCCATGATTGCTCAAGTAGCTCAAGATCGCGTTGCGATCGGTCTGAACCCGTGCCGGTGAATACGGTTTGCCCTGTGACGTGAGCAAGGAAGGCTGCAAGTGCTTTTCCGTCCCTGGGTCAAGTCCGGTAATTGTCAAACTTCGAACGTGCGTCTGGCTGCCTTCCTGAATCTCAAAGGTCACAAAGAGTTGGTTCGGCTGGCCTTGGTAATTTTCGTTCAAGGAAGGTGAGACTTTGACGTCGGCGAACCCTCGGGATTGGTAGAACGTTGTAAGCGCCTGAACGGACCGGTTGAGCAGGTCATGGTCGAAGCGTCCCCGGCGTAGTTCGAAGGCCGTCGACGGCAGCAGCACGACTGCGTCTGAAAGTTGGCTCGCCGGCACACTGTGGTTGCCCCTGAACGCATAACCCACAAAACTGCCGGGTGGGCCGGGGCTCACCTCGTAGGTGACGTCGAGACCCTGGTTCGACGCCCCGCCTGAGTGTCCGCCTGCTTTCTGGCTCAGTTTCACCGAAACGGAGTAGTGCCCCCGCTGCATGAAGTAGTTCGTCAGCGCCTGCTCACCCTCCTGCAAGCTCAGGGGGTCCGCACTGGCTTGGCGGTAAGCCGGCAGAATGCTTTGCAGCGTGGAGGAGGAGACACGCGCGCCGGAGACTCGAATACGAATCTCGCGTCCGGCGTCGACCCGCACGACGAGCTGCTCAGTGTTCTTCGCCGCATCGTAGACGCGCCTTTCGGCGCTGACGGAGGCCTCAAGGTGGTCCCGTTTCACACAGAACGCGTGCAACCGCGAGATGCCTTGCTCGAGACGAGCCGCCGTGAGTTGGATTCCCGTTTTCCAGCGCGCTTTTCGAAGCAGAGTGGCCGGCGGAAAAATGTTGGTGCCCGTGAAGCTCACCCCACTCAGTCGCGCCGCCTTCCCAGCCTCCACACTAAAGATCACGTCAGCTTCCTGGTTCTCAGGGTGACGATCGACGCTCACTTCAATTTCGCTCGAATAATAGGCGCTGTTGGCCAGCGTTGAGGAGATTTGCTGTCTTGCGTGAGCCAGGCCCTCATCTGTGAGCGGCTGGCCGAGGCGCAGTCCAGAGGCGCTGGCCAGGGCGACAGGGTCAACCTCCTTGGGCGCTCCCTCAACCCGGACAACGCCGATGAAGTAGCGCGCGCGCGCCCGAAACACCAGCAGCACGCCCTCCCCTCGAGGCTCGACGTTCGCCGCGAGCTCTACAAAGCGGCCCGTGGCGTATAGGTTTTTGAGACTGGTGGCAACCTTGGCGCGCTCCAGAGACTCATTCGTCTGCTGCGTGATCTCGGCTTTGAACTTGGCCGCGGTGAGGTCCGCATCGGCGTTGAGCCGGATTTCGAGCACGGTCCGGCCCCACAGGTTGTTGGAGTTGTCGGCCTGGAGCCGCCCGCAGCAAGCGGCGACACTCGCCAATATGCAAAGCGCGCGGAGAACGGCTGCGAGATGAAATGAGTGTGGAGAGCAGCCCGATAGCGCCCCAGCGGAGCTGCCTTTCGATGTTCGATGCTGGCGCGTCACGTTTTCTATTCCGGCTCGTGCCGGACCGCCCTCATTTGGAAGCTCATACCTTCAGGCCGGCCGGAAGGCCGCCACCAGCTTCTGTGTCCCCCAAGAAATTACGATGACTCCGCGTCCGGCCTCGTTGGATAGGCTAATCGTGAGTTCTTCGACCGGAGCGCTCAACTGCTGCACTTCCATCGGCGCCTCGGCGAGCTTGGCGCTGGGCTCGTAGTGGCTGACGGGCTGGCTCGACACCACCAGCGACCATTGCCCAGGCGCGATGAGGCGTGCCAGCAACACGTGCTTGCCCTTGGGCACACGCGTGCCGCCGAAATCGAGATCCGCGTCCGACTCGATCACGGTGGGCACGTCGGCGCCGATTCTCCACATCTGGCCCGGTGCGATGAGCTTGGTAACGTCCCGGCCCTTCAGCGTCGGCCGCCCGTATTCGATGGTTACGTTGGCGCTGCCGATCGTCGCCTGCGCCTTCCCCTGCTCATTGCCGTGGCCGGCCGCCATTGAAGCTCCCAGGGCGAGGGCCGCCCCGAGCATGGTCACTAACGTTGCGATTCCGCTGGGCACGACTCGTTTTCTTTGGATCATATTTGTGAACCTCTCAAATCAACAACATTCTGGCTCGTTCGCAATTTGTCGCGGTGCTCTTTGAGCAGCCGCTCAACCGACTACCTTCTCGACAGCCCGGCGCAACTCGTCAGCACTGGCAAAACCCACCCACTGACGCCGGATGACGCCCTTGCCATCGATGAGGAACAGCGTTGGAAAAATCGCCACGCCGCCGTACGCCGTGTTGGCCTCGCCCGTCCAATGGCCTACAGGAAAGTTGATTCGATGCTCAGTCAGGTAGTGCTGCCTCACAGCGTCGGTGTAACTGAGGCCCAGGACGCGGTCGGCGTTCGCCCCCACGATCACTAAGCCCTTCGACTTGAACTCGTGATCGAGCCCCACCAGAACCGGCGATTCCTTCATGCAGGGCGGGCATCCGGTAAACCAGACGTAGAGCAGCAACACCTTACCGGCGAGGGCAGCCGAGTCCACGTTGGCGCCATTGACGCCCGGCAGATCGAAGGGCGGCGCCGGTCTTCCCTCCCGGCCGGTGAGCTGATGTTCCAGCTCCTGCCCGAAGCGCGGATCGGACCTGATCTCGGCCAAGTCAACGCTCGCGATCTCTCCATTCTTGGGATCGCGCGTCAGAAACTTCGGCACCCGCGGGTCAGACTCCATCACGCGCAGCAGTACGTCCGCCGCTCCGGGCGCGTGCAGGTCAAACTGCTGGGCGATGATGGCGAGCGTTGGAGGATGACCGAACCTCTCCTGATAGTGTGCCACGAACAGCGGAACGCGAAAGAACGCGCGGTAGAGCTTGTCGAGCGCCTGTCTTTCGGCAGGCGCGGTGAACACATTGTTATAAAGATCGCTGACCAGCAGGGGTTTGCCCGGCTGGAGGTGGTCCCGAACGTAGTCCACAACCCGGGTCTCCGCCTGCAGTTCCGTGCCGGGGTTTACAGGGGTCTCTGTCTGCGCGGCCGCCATCGCCGTGGCGACCCCCAGAGCGAGTGCGAAGCTCAGGCCTGCATTCGTCAACCAACGCCCCGGCAGGCTGCGGAAAAACTCGTCCGAGCCACTGGGCCGACCCTCGGGCCCGCCTCGGGGGTGGAGGCCGGGGCAAGCCCCGGCCCTACGGATTGTGGATTGCCGCTTTCGCGGAACTGACTGCGCCCGAGAGCCCATCGTTTTACCAAATGACGCCACAACCCAAAATTACCATTCGATGTCGAAAATTCCCAAAATTCTCACCAAAATCCATTTTCCTTTGTTTTCAACAACATGATGGGATCATCCTTCATTTTCGCCTTTTGAGACCCTCTCGACAGCTCCGAAGGTGTGAAAAAAACCTGGGAGCGCAGGCGTCTCGCCTGCCACCCGGCCTTCAACAGAAGCTTGAACGAGCGGCCGAGATGCCCGCGCATCCGCACTTGGCCCTGATTGCTGTCTTCCGCCGCAGCGTTAACACTTTTATAAACACTTGTCACAATCCTTGTGCGTTGAGAGAGCCTCTGTGTCTAACACCCTGATGCTAAAGGGCATTCCAGCTTTGCTCGATCACGGGTCGGCCCCCTAAGCCGTCCCGCTGCGCCTGGCCAGCCCTCACTTCCGTCCCCCGCGACCTGCCGCTGCCGCCGCCGTCCCATTCGCATGTTCGAAGACGTTCCACTGGAATAGCAGAGGGTACTGCATATACTGGGCTTCGTAGTCCCACCCGTGGCCTCCCGACCGGAGAGAATACTCGTGGGGAAAGTGCTTCGCAGTCAGGATCTGGTCCAGGAGCTTGTTGCCGACGTCGAATCCGTAGCGATCTTGATCGCCGCAGTCAAAATACAACTTCAAATTCTGGAAAGTTTCCGGGTGCTCCGCCAGGCTAAGGGGATTGTTGGCTTCGAAGTACGGCCCATTGATGGGCGAGCCGAAAGCCGCTTCAAGGAGGTGAGCGTAGAACGCCCAGTGTCCGGTCGTGGGAAGCGGATCAGGAAACTTGGGCAGCAGCGCGGCGCTCTGGGTGCTCACCGAGCCAAAAATGTCGGGATGACGCATGGCAAGGTGCAGTGCTCCGTAGCCGCCCATCGAGATTCCGAAGATTCCACGCTCGGCAGGCCGGGCGATGGTCCGGTAGTGCTGGTCGACATAGGGCACCAGTTCCTGAATGAAGAAGTCCTCGTAGCGGACCTTGCCGTCGAACGAGTTCACGTAGAACGTCTTTCCCGCATCCGGCATGACCATTAGAAATGGCCCAAGCTGGCCCTTGGCGAGCATGCCGTCCAGTATTTCCTTGCCGCCGCGATCCGCCCAGCTTCGTTCGTTCTCAAACAAACCGTGAAGAAAATAGAGGACCGGGTAGCGGTTGTTGGACGAAGCGTAGTCCGCCGGTAGCGCCACGCAATAGTTCACCGCGCGGCCCAGAATCGCGCTCTGAATCTCGCTGCAATCAAGAGTCGTGGCGCCGGCCGGCTGGCCCCCAGCAGCTTGGGTAGTTGCGGCGCTCAGCAGTACTCCGAGGATGAGTGCCAGACTCATGGCGCCTGCGGCCGCCAAACCTGACACCCGAACCCTCGGGTATGCCTTGGCCGAATTCGTGGTCATGTTTTGGAACCGTGTCATTTCGAGCTCAGCGAGGAATCTCGCTCTGAACACACTAATCATCACCGGGTGGAGGGTCCGCTATTGCGGTTGAACAACCTTGGACCGCGCCTCGTCCGACTGGATATACACCGACGTCTTGCCGCTCTTCGAAGTAGCTCCTACAGACCCGCCTGCCGCGTGACCCGCGCCGCTTCCCACTCCGTAAAGGTCCCCGTGAACACGCTTCACTGGCGATTTACTCGGCGCGCCCTGCAAAACAACGGCCGCGCTGGGCGCTGTTCCGGAACCAGAAGGCACGGGCTGGAACTCCATTACCGCGTCGCTCGCGCCCGCCGGTTCCTGGCTGCGGCTCTCAGCCGGCGTACTGACTTTGGAGGTACTACCGGTCCCGCCTTGGGCCTTGTTCGACGACGAGCCGGCGGTCTGCCCGTTCGACTCGCTGGTACCTTGGCTTACAAGTTTCTTGGCCACTCCGCGCACCACGTCTTCAGTACTCACCGGACCGGTATCGTTTAGAATCGGGGAGGAAGCAGCCGGGCTTGCCAACGGCTTGATGTCGCGAAGCTCCACCTTGCCGGCAACGTCGGACTTACTTGCGGGCGCGGGTTTCCCGTCCGCTGACGGCGGCGCCTTCGCGCTGCCGGTCGTGGATGAAGCGTGGGATGTAGGAGTGCTCTGTGCCCGCGCGAGTGGGCACAGGCTGAAAGCCATCAATCCTGCAAGAACGCATCTCATGATCGGATTCTCCATCAACAACTCAAGCCCGCAAAATCCGTCAGAGCTATTCTGGACTTTGGGCTTCGGGCGAGTCAACCTCACCGAGCGATCCCCGCGGCACTGAGGTCCTCCAAGACAGCGGGGGCTTGAGCTTGATCCACGTCACGGTTCCGCCAAGGCTCCAACAGAATCGCTTGACAATCTATTGTGCCACGCTGTATTGTGTTACGACGTAGTGGGCGGACTGGAGGAGATGAAACCATGAACGGGAACAAGGGCGTCGACGCTCACCTGCCGCTAACGCCGGCGCTGTTTCATGTGCTGCTGGCGCTGGCGGACGGCGACAAGCACGGCTACGCCATTTTGAAGGATGTAGCCTTACGCACCGCGGGTGAAGTGAAACTAAGCACGGGCACGCTCTACGGCATCATCAAGCGGCTGCTGAACGAGGGGATGATTCAGGAGTCCAGACGGCGTCCGGTAGCAGAACAGGGTGACCGGCGGCGGATTTATTACCGTCTCACCCCGCTCGGCCTCCAGGTGGCCGCTGCCGAAGCGGCGCGTCACGAAAAAGTGGTGGCTTTGGCCCGCCTGAAGAAGGTGCTGCGCAGTCCTGGGATTGCCTAGGAACACGCAGGGGCGATGCATAACAGGCGGCGAGAGATCCCGTGGTTGCATGAACGCTTTGAACCGAAGTTCGCGGCAATGAGGAGGGACGCTGTGAGGAAACCACCATCGCGAAGAAACCGCTTCTACCAAGCGCTGCTGCGAATATTGCCGTCTGATTTTCGCTCCGATTTCGGCGGGGACATGGAACAGACGTTTGACGACCAGGCAGCGGACGTCGAACAGCGCGAAGGCCGCATGGGCGTTCTGAAGCTTTGGCTTGATACCATCAGCGGCGTGTTCCGCATCGCTCCCGCCGAGCACTGGCAGATGCTTCGCCAGGATACGCGCTACGCGCTAAGAATGATGCGTAAGAACCTGGGCTATACAGCGGTGGCCCTGCTGACGCTCGCCCTGGGCGTGGGCGTAAATACCGCCATTTTTAGCGTGATTCACAGCACCTTGCTGCGTCCCCTGCCTTATGTCCACAGCGATCAACTGGTGATTCTGCGCCAGCAGGCCCTCAGAGCGGGCATCACCGACCTCACTTACTCGGTTGCCGAGGTCAATGACTACCGGCAGCAGAATCACACCTTCAGCGGAGTCGTCGAGTACCATCACATGCAATTCACGCTCTTTGGCCGCGACGAGGCGGAGCGCGTGCAGACCGGCGTGGTCTCGGCGAATTTCTTCGACTTGTTTGGGGTGAGACCGATCCTCGGCCGCACCTTCCTGCCCGCCGATGAGCAGCCCGGCGCGCCGCCTGTCCTCCTGCTGAGCAATGAGTATTGGCGCCGCAGCCGCCACAGCGATCCCGACATTATAGGCAAGACTTTCGAGATGAACGACAAGGTGCACACGGTTGTCGGGGTGCTGCCGCCTGTACCTCAGTATCCCGACGAAAACGACGTCTATATGACGACCTCCGCCTGTCCCTTTCGTTCTGACCCGAGGTTTATCGCCAACCGGGGTAACCGGATGATGAGGGTATTCGGTAGGCTCAAGCCCGGCGTCACCCCGAAGCAGGCCGATGCGGACGTGGCCGCCATCGCAGGCCGGCTGCAACAGGAATATCCCAAAAATTACCCGGCCGACGCCGGATATAACGCGGTTGCGGTTCCGCTCCAGCAGGAGCTCACCCGCCAGGCACGGCCCACGTTCCTCGTGCTGCTGGCGGCCGCTGGATTCGTACTGCTGATCGCCTGCGCCAACGTTGCGAACTTCTCTCTCGCCCGGGTCGCGCAGCGCGAGCGCGAATTGCTGGTGCGGTCGGCGCTGGGCGCAGGGCGGGGACGGCTGCTGCGCCAATTGCTCACGGAGAGCGTGCTGATGGGCGTCATGGCCGGGGCCCTGGGTTTGCTTCTGGCCTCCGGCAGTCTGAGGCTTCTGGCGGAGTTCGCCATGCGGCTCACGTCGCGCGCCCGTGAAATCAGCCTTGACGGTCCCGTGTTACTCTTCGCGCTCGCCGCAGCCGTCATTACCAGTATGGTCTCCGGCTCGGTGCTGGCGTTTTCGCCGCGGGAGCGGGTGGCCGCGGGACTCAAGGAGTGGAACGCGCAGTCCAGCATCGCCGGGCGGCGCAAGCGGGTGCGCAACGCGCTCATCGTGCTTCAGGTCGCGTTTTCATTCGTGCTGCTCATCGGGGCTGGTCTGACGGTGCGGAGCCTTGTGAAGCTGCAGAACGTTGATCCCGGCTTCACGCCCGAGCGCGTGCTGACCATGGGCATCAACCTGAACTGGTCCAAGTACAACACGCCCGAGAACCGGCGCGCGGCCGGCCGCAGGATACTGGAGCAGGTGCAGTCCCTACCCGGCGTTCTGAGCGCGGCCGTCTCCTCCAGCTTCCCGCTTGACCCTGACAACGTGGCCATGTACAACTCGATGGGCCCTATGCCGCAGGACTTCCGTGTTGAGGGTGCGCCGCTGCGGCAGGGTGAAGTGCCGCCGCTCGGTGACGTCCGGGTGTGCAGTCCAGACTACTTCAAGACGCTCGGCATTCCGGTGCTTATGGGAAGGGCTTTCGCGCCCACCGATAATGCGGACGCCCTGCGGGTTGCTGTCGTGAATCAGTCGCTGGCGCGGCACCGCTTCGACGGGCGACCGGTTGGCAAGCGCATATCCTTTGATGAGGGGAAAAACTGGACCACCATCGTTGGCGTGGTCGGCGACACCCGGGAATTTGGCCTCAACCGCCAACCTGATGACGAAATCTACCTTCCTATTGAGCAGAATCCAGCAGTGGGCAGCCTGGTGGTGCGGACGCTCGCAGAACCGGCAATGTTAGCCAACCTCGTCCGCCGCGCCATCTGGAACTTTGACTCGCAGACGGCTCTCACCAACGTAGAGACGCTGGAACAGGCGCGCAGCGACACGCTCAAATCGCCGCGCCTAACGGCCAATTTGTTGGGCCTGTTCGGCATTTTGGCCTTGGTGATCGCGGCCACCGGCATCGGCGGCATCCTGGCCCTTTCGGTAAGCCAGCGGGTGCACGAAATCGGAATCCGTCTGGCGCTCGGCGCCAGGCCGGCAGACGTGAGCAGGATGGTGATCGGCCACGGGATGCTGTTGGTGTTGGCTGGACTGGCGCTCGGCGCGGCCGGCGCTGTCGCGATCACACCGCCGCTGCGGGCGCTGCTTTTCGGTGTTGCGCCGACGGATCCCTGGACATTCGGCGGCGCCTTCCTGGTACTGGCGCTCACCGCTCTTATCGCGTGCTCCATCCCTGCGCGGCGAGCGACCCGGATCGACCCGCTAGTTGCCCTGCGGCACGAGTGAGGAAATAGATACGCGCTGACTCCATCGCCTGCTGTGGTGGCGCTCGGAGCCCGCCCTGCAAGGGACCGCCAGATAACGTTGAAAGAGAAAGGCCGGCGGTCATAGACCGCCGCTACAGCGGCTCGGGGAAATGTTGGAGGCTCACAATGAAAAGGGGATGGCCAATCGCCACCTTCGCGGCCGTCGTGGCGCTGGCAATCTACGCCTCGCGTCCGCTGCTCACGCGAGCAAACGCGGACCCGCCCGGACCGCGGTACACGCAGGATGGTAAGCTGATGTTCCCCTCGGGTTACCGTGAATGGATTTACGTCTCCTCGGGCCTGGGCATGAATTATGGCCCGACGGGTGGCGGTGAGCCAGCTTTCACCAACGTCTTTGTAACACCCGCGGCTTACCAGCACTACCGCGCCTCGGGGCACTGGTCCGATAAGACGATGTTTGTTCTTGAGGTGTACGGTGCGGCCTCGCACGGCTCCATCATCCGGCAAGGCAATTATCAGGACAATCTGCTGGGCGTGGAAGCGGAGGTGAAGGACGAGTCGCGTTTTCCTGAGAAGTGGGCCTATTTCGGATTCGGCACTGACCGGAATGCGGTCTCCAAATTCCAGCAAAGCGAGTGCTGGAGTTGCCACAACCAGAACGGCGCAGTCGAGAACACGTTCGTGCAGTTCTACCCCACGTTGATCAGCGTGGCCTACGATAAGAACACCATCAAGCCCGCGATTCATCTGGCGCCTACGGTGGCGCGCGTCGAACGACTGGCACTTACGCAAGGCTGGGCAAGCGTGCAGCCACTTTTGGACCAAGCTCGCACCCAGGACCCCAACGCCGATATTCTGCGCGAATCTTCTCTGAACTCGCTCGGCTACCGCCTGCTCAGCGCGGGCAAGAACAGTGATGCGGTGGCCGCTTTCGAGCAGGCGGTGCGGGATTACCCGTCCTCCGCGAACGCTTACGACAGCCTGGCTCAAGGCTATCTTGCCGCAGGTAACAAGGCGAAGGCGCTGGAGTGCTCCGAGAAAGCACTCGAACTTCTGGCGCGGTCGCCGGATATCAGTCCGGCGAGGCGCAATCAGATCGCGGAGTCCGCCAAAGCCCGCATCGCAAGGCTCAAGAGCGAGTGAGGTAGAGGCCCTAATCTGCATTTCTCAACAGGATTCGAAAATGCGGGGTTTTTCGGCCCAGTCTGTCATTTCGAGCGCCGCCGTGGCTTTCCTTCTCGGCGCTGAGGGCAAATGACCGGCGCGGCGAGAAATCTCGCTCTGAAGAGACGCAGACTACCGAATTGCGTGCGACTGGGGTTGGCGATGCCGGGTGGCGCGAGGTCAGAATTGAGGAGCAAGTGCCGTGTTCAGGCGGCGGCGAACGCGATCAGCAGACGGCGCTGGCTTCGCGGGCGGCGCAGACGAGCGCGGCGTCTTCGACGGCCAGCCCTTCGGTGTGGGCCTCGATCTCGGCGAGCAATTCCGATGCCCGAATGGGCTTGGAGATGTAGCCATCCATGCCGGTGGCCAGGCAGCGCTCGCGATCGCCCCGGATGGCGTGGGCGGTCATGGCGACCACGGGGAGGTGGCGGCCGGTTCCTTCTTCCTGCTGACGGATGAGGGCCGTGGCCTCAAAGCCATCCATCACCGGCATCTGTACGTCCATCAAGGCCAAGTCGAAGTTCTCCCGTTCGAGGGCTTCCAGAGCCGCGCGCCCGTTCCCCGCTACGGTAACGCGATGACCCCATTTTTCCATCAGGCGCAGGGCCAGCGTCTGATTGACGGAGTTGTCCTCCGCCAGCAGTACGCGCAGGCTGCGCCGCTTTGCCGGCGGCGTCTGCGGCTCGGCGTGCCGCTCTTCCTCCCGCGTGCTCGGTGTGGCGCCCACGGCGTGCAAGACGGCTGCGAGCAGCTCCGACTCAATGACAGGCTTCACCACGCAGGCGGCGACGCCCTGATCGGCGCAGCGGGACACATCGCCGCGCCGTCCGGCTGACGTCAGGACGATGATGGGTGTGCGGCGCAGCCCAGCCTCGTGCCGCAGGCGCTCCACCAGTGTGCAGCCGTCCATTCCCGGCATTTCCAGGTCGACCAGAATCAGGCCAAAGTGTCGGCCGCACCCGTGCTCTGCCTGCGCGATACTGAGCGCTTCAGGTCCGCTGGGGGCCGATTGAGGCTTCAGGCCCCACCGGCTCAGCATCGCTTCCATGATCCGGCGGCTGTTAAGGTTGTCATCGACCACGAGAGTAGACAAGCCAGCAAGCCCCGGATAGATCGGGGCGGGCGCGTGTATGCCCCGGTCCGCGCCCCCGCCAAGGCCCACACGGGCTGCGAAGTGGAAGGCGCTTCCGCGACCTGGTTCGCTCTCGAGCCACAGCCGGCCGCCCATCATCTCCACCAGGCGCGAGGAAATGGTGAGGCCCAGGCCGGTGCCGCCGTACCGCCGTGTGGTGGAGTTGTCAGCCTGCGAGAAGGCTTCGAAGATGAGGCGCTGCTTTTCGCGAGCGATGCCGATGCCTGTGTCGTGGATCGTGAAATGCAACTGGGCTTCGCGGTCGCGCACCGACTGCACCGCGATTTTCACACCCACTTCGCCGCGCTCCGTGAACTTGATCGCGTTTCCGATGAGGTTAAGAATCACCTGCCGCAGTCGCGTGGGGTCGGCGATGATCTCGTCGGGCACTTCGGGGCTGATGTCGTAGGTCATTTCCAGCCCCTTCTGGCAGGCGCGCAGCGCCAAGGGCTTGAGCGCCTGCAGCAGAGTTTCGCGCAGCTCGAAGGGCGTGGGATCAAAATCAAGCTTGCCGGCTTCGATCTTGGAGAAGTCCAGCACGTCGTTGACGACGGTGAGCAGGGCATCAGCGGAGGTCTTCACCAGGCTGAGGCATTCGCGCTGCTCGGTGGTGAGCTCGGTATCGAGAGTCAGATCGGTCATGCCCAAAATGCCGTTCATGGGGGTGCGAATTTCATGGCTCATATTGGCCAGAAACTCGCTCTTGGCGCGATTGGCGGTCTCGGCCTGTTCCTTGGCCCGTTCCAACTCGCGGGTGCGCTCCTGCACCATGCGGACCAGTTCCTGCTGGCGGGCCCTCATTCCGCGCACTCGAACGCGAATCATAGCGGCCACGAGGACGCCCAATACCAGCACCGACAGGGCATAAAAAGTGTAAGTCTGGTAGAAGTGGGGCTTCAGCGTGAACCGGAACGATGCTCCCTTTTCGCTCCACACTCCAAACCGGTTGCGAGCTTTGACGCGGAACCGGTAACTTCCCGGCGGCATGTTGGTGTAGAAGGCCGTGCGGCGCGCGCCGGCATGCACCCAATCTGCGTCAAACGGTTCCAGCTTGTATTTGAAGGTCACGTCCCGCGCCGCGTCAAAATCAACGTTCGTGTACTGAAACTGGAGTTGCCCTTTGCCCGGCGGCACCACGGCCCCGAGACCCGGAGCGAAGGACGTGCCGTTCATCTCGGCACGCTCAATCAACACTTCGGGGTTTGCGGGCTTGGATTCCAACCGGTCAGGATCAACCGCCACCAGGCCCGCGGGACTTGGAAAGAGCAATTTCCCGTCGCGGGTTCGCCATCCGGAGGGCTGAGCGCCGCCGTCAAACTCGATGGTTTTAAGCCCGTCGGCCACGCCGAACGCCACGCAGGAAAAGTGGTTGACCTTTCCGTCGGCGAAGTCATTCAGCTCCTGCATACTGACGCGCCAGAGGCCCGAGTCCGAAGTCATCCACAGGTTGCCTTTTCCGTCTCCAATCACCGCCCAGATGGTGTTGTCATATAATCCGTCCTGCTTCGTGTAGCTGGTTAGCCGGCCGTCCGCCCACCTCTTCAACCCTTTGCGCAGCGTGGCAAACCACATCCCACCTTGCTGGTCCTCATAACTTGCCATGAAAGAATCGTCTTCGAGACCCTTCAGCGGGGCGAACTGGGTGAGCGTAGAGTCCGTGGAGTACACCAAGCCGCGAGACGTTCCCACCCAAAGAGTTCCCTGGCGGTCCTGGTGGATGAACGCCACCTGACCATCCGGAATGCCGTTTTCCGTTCCATAGGTGATGAAATGTCTGTTGGAGTAGCGCTCGATGCCATGTTGGCCCAAGCCGAGCCAAATGCTCCCATCGCGGGTCTCAGCCAAGCACGAAATCGTGCTGCCGGTCAGACCTTGCTGGGTGGTGTAGGTCTGAAACTTGCCGTCCTTGAAGCGATTGAGCCCGCCTCTTCCGGTGCTCACCCACAGCGCTCCTTGGGAATCTTCCAGCGTGGCGATTACGACACTGTCCGCCAAGCCGTCGCGGGTCTTATAGACGGTGACGTGTCCGTCCTGGAGCCGTCCCAAACCGTCTTGGGTGGCCATCCAAATGCTCCCGTCACGGCCCTGGGATACCGAATAGAGAATACTGCTCGAAAGACCTGTAGACGACGTCTTCAGGCCCTCGCTGGCCAGCCGGCCAATCCCCTCGCCGTACGAGCCTACCCATAGGCTACCGTCGCGGCTCTGATAGATAGGCCACGCCACGGCGGTTTTCAGGGTCCCATCCTCGGGCATGCTGGCGAATCGCCCGTCCCGGCCCTGGAACAATCCGGCTCCGACGGTGGCCACCCACAGGCTGCCGTCTTGAGCAACCCAAACGGCTCGCACATCAGACCGGGGCATGCCGTTTACGCCCGCCCAGAAGGTGACTTTACCGTCTTTGAGTTGCATCAGACCTTGGCGGGTGCCAAGCCAGATGTTCCCGCTCGAGTCTTTGGTGATGGCACTGATCCCCATCTTGTTAGGATCGGGACAAAGGGTGGGCACGATGAGTCGCTGACCTTCCATGCGAGCCAACCCGTGGGCGGTGCCGATCCAGATAAGGTGGTTCTCGTCCTCGTAAAGGGCTTGTACTTGGTTATCGGGAAGGCCCTGCTCGGTGGTGTAGGCGATAAGATTGCCGTCACGGAAGCGGTCGAGCCCGTGATGAGTGCCCACCCAGAGGTTGCCCGCGTGATCTTCCAATATCGAAAACACCTCGTTGTCAGTGAGACCCGAGGACGTGTTGTAGATTTTGGCGCGGCCATCCTTGAGTGCAACCAAGCCGCCGGTGTCCGTGCCAATCCACAGCGTGCCGTCGCGAGACTCACACAACGCGTTGATCTGCTCGCGCGCCAGCGCCGGGGAAGTCTGTTCGTCCAGTACGGTGAACCGCAGTCCATCGAAGCGCGCAAGCCCCTCTTGGGTACCGATCCACAGATAACCGTCATGAGTTTGAGTGATGGAAGTGACAGCGCTCGAGGGCAGCCCTTGCGAGACGCTCCAGGACTGCCAGCGATGCCCCATGGTTAACGACACCGGGGTTGCACGAGACGAGGCCGCTCCCGCGGCCGGCAATGCGCCGCAGAGGAGCGCTGCTGACAGACAGAGGGCGACGGCTCGAACGAAGCGCACGCCCGCCGCCATTCCGACCGACGCACCGGAAACCGCTGCGTCAGTTTCGGAGGGCGTCGCCGACTTTTTGGAAATTTGCCGTTCCATCGAACATCTCGTGACAGGTCAGCCGCGGCGCGGTGAGATTCTGACTCTGCACGCTGATCGTGCAAGCCGCCACGCCAAAGCCCCCAGTCGTTATCGGAGGCATTGCTGCGCTGTCCAATTCTCTGCATCGGCAGCTTTCCGTTCCTGCCTGAGCCAAGCATGTGACTTTGTCTCTCAGTGCCTGATTAAGTATAATGTTTTCAGTTTGCTGAAGAGATTTGACACTGGTCCATAAAAGGGGGTCAGGACAATCAAATGAGAAATGTAATCTTCGCAATCAACCTTAGCCTGGACGGCTGCTGCGACCACGCCAAACTAATCGGGGGTGATGACGAAATATATGAATATCATACGCACCTCATGCGAGAAGTTGACCTACTCGTCTTTGGGCGCAAAACCTATCAATTGATGGTTCCTTATTGGCCTGACGTCGCAAAAAACCTTTCTGAGACAAAAGCTGCGAACGAATTTGCTCAAACCTTTGACTCCATCAACAAAATTGTTTTTTCACAATCGCTAGACGGCGCTGAAGAGAAAAATACCAGAATTGTTCGTACGAAGCTTCAAGACGAAATACTTCGATTGAAACAAGAACAAGGCAAAAATATCTTAACCGGTGGTGTAACGATCCCTTCACAACTTGTCGAGCTTGGTCTGGTTGATGAATATCGTGTTGTCGTTCAGCCCATCGTTGTAGGAGAAGGGAAACGGTTGTTCGAAGGTGTTAGCCTGCAGGAGAGATTACAATTAAAACTTGCTGACTCAAAGATTTTTAAATCCGGATGTGTTGCGCTTCATTACTTGAAACAGTGAACACTGCTTCACTCGCACCGCAGCGCCCGCACGGGATCAATTCGAAGTGCCCGGCGAGTGGGCGCCCACGACGAGACGAGCCCCAGTAGCGCAATCGTGGCCACGACGGCTGCCAGAGTCTTGGGATCGCGAGATGAGGCGCCGTAAACCACGCTTGCCAGGACCTGACCCGTGGCTAAGGCTAGCACCAGACCGATCGCTGAGCCCACGGCGATAAGCGTCATGATCCGGCCGAGGACAAGCCTCAGCACTTGAGAGGGACGCGCTCCCACCGCCACCCGAATGCCGATCTCGCGCACCCGTCTGGCTACCGCGTAGGACACGAGGCCGTGAATGCCTGTGACGGCCAGCATGATGGCCAACACGCCGAAAGCGCTGAGCGCGATCGCCGCCGCTTGGGTGGGGAAGAACGCGAATCCGAGCATTTGATTCAGGCTGCCGGTTCCATAGAGTGGTAACTGCGGATCGAGTTCAGCCACCGCCTGCCGCATCTCGCGAACCATCTGCGCCGCGGGCAGGGACGATCTCACTTCGAGTGTGGTGGTGGAGTTGTGGTTCTGCAGGATGGGCCAGAAGAGCGCAGGCGCTTGAAACTCGGTGAGGCTCTCGTACTTGCCGTCCTCGACCACCCCGATGATTTCTACCAGCGGGCCACTGAGGCCGTTGCGGAAGTGCTTGCCCACGGCATTTTCGGAGTGCAGAACCTGCCTGCCGAAGGCCGCATTGACGATAGCGAGGCGGGGAGAATTATCGTCGTCATGCCAGGTGAAATCGCGCCCGGCAAGGAGTCTCGTGCCCATGGTGGCGAAGAATCCGGGCGCGACCTGATAATACGTAGCACTGATACCGTCCGAACATCGAGGCCCCGCCTTGTCCGGCGGATAAACGGTTGTGTTGGACTGATCGATGCTGAGCGGTACGGAGTTGGAATAAGCCGCGGAGAGCACTCCGGGCAGTTGCTCGACAGTCTCAAGGACTCGCTGCTGGAGAGCCCGGCTCTTCTCATCGGAGTAACCGGCCAGGCCGAGATCAAACCCCACTACGGAAACGTCCTCCGGCTCAAAACCCAGTCGCATCTTGAGCGTTTGCTGAAGCCCGCGCAGCGAGATCAGGCAGGCGGCGACGAGCACGAAACACAGAGCCACCTGGAGAACCACCAGCAGGTCCCGAAAGGCCAGCCGGCTGCGGCCCCAGCTCGCACCGCCGCCTTTGAGCACGGCATTAGCGTCTGTCCTTGACGCTCTCCAGGCGGGAGCGGCTCCGAACAGGGAAGCGGCCGCGATCGAAACGGCGAGGGCGAAGAGAAACACGCGCCAGTCCGGGTTGACGTCGAACTGCACGGGAAAATCCATCGGGGCGCGCCAGCGGGTAAGAGCCTCAGACAAAAGGAAAGCGAGTCCGTATCCCACGGCGCCGCCGGCAAGGGACAGCACCAACGTCTCCGTCAGCACCTGACGCACCACGCGGCTGCGCTTCGCGCCGATCGACAGGCGAATCGCGATCTCGCGCTGCCGGTCTGCGGCTCGCGCCGTAAGTAGGCTCGCCAGATTGGCGCACGCGGCGAGTAACACTAACGCGGCAAGGCCGAGTACGCCCAGAGTGAATGCCCTGGCCGGGCCGCCAATGTAGTCACCCGCAAGACCAGGCTTTGCCAGTTTGAATTGCAGGCCTTCGTTGTTCTCGGGATGTTCGCGGGCGAGCTCCGCGGCAATCGTGTTCAGATTGGCCAGGGCCTTGGCTCCGGATACGCCGGGCTTGAGCCGGCCGAGCACCCAGGTGTCCCACGTGCTTCGGTTATCAAGCCAGCCGGTCCCGGTGTAGTTTTCGATCTGCGGCTCCATCATCATCGGTACCCAGAGTTCGGGCCAGTACCAAAGCTCAGTGCCGTGAAAATCGGGCGGGGCCACGCCGAGCACGGTGTAAGGCAGGCGATTGATGCGAACCGTCTTCCCGACGATTGCAGGATCGCCGCCGAACCGGCCCCGCCAAGCGTTGTAGCTCAGCACGGCGTAAGGGCTCTCGCGGGGACGCAAGTCGTCGGCTGGGTGAAAGAATCGACCCATCACCGGATGCACGCCGAGCACGTCAAAGTAATTCCCGGTGGCAAGCAGACCCCAAATGCGCGTGGCCCCACCGGTTGATTCCAGTTCCATGGGGGCAATCCGGTATCCGACTAAACCGGAGAAGGTCGTGTTGCGGTCGCGAAGGTCTCTGTAGTTGGGGAATGACTGCGAATTGAAGCTTTTGTTTTCCAGGAACACCAACTGGCCTGGGCGCTCCACTGGCAGCGGACGCAACAGCAGCGCGTTAATCACGCTGAAGACCAAGGCGTTGACGCCGATGCCGAGCGCGAGCGATAGGACGGCCACAGCCGTGAATCCGGGACTCCTGCGCAGCATCCGCAGGGCGTAGCGAAGGTCCTGGAACAGCGTTTCCAGCAAGGGAATGCCGCGACGCTCCCGGTAGTGCTCTTTCACTTGCTCCACTCCGCCCAGTTTGAGGAGCGCCTGCCGCCGAGCCTCGTCAGCACTCATGCCCGCGCGCAGGTTGTCTTCAATATGCATCTGGAGGTGGCTTTCAAGTTCGGCTGATAGGTCGCGCTCGCTCTGCTCACTAATCGGCAACGCTCGCAACCGCTGGAACCAAGCTCGTAGTTGCCTCATAGGATTCCTTATCATCGAGATCGGAACTCGAAGATCGAAATTCGAAACTCGTGGCGCAGGTTGCGAATTTCGAGTTTCCAGTTTCGAATTTCGTCGTGCTCACTGCTCTTCCGGAGCCAGAAACCGCGCCACGATGGCCGTGGCCTGCTCCCACTGCTTCGCTTCTCTTTCGAGTTGCCTGCGCCCGCCGCGCGTGAGCCGGTAGTATTTGGCCTTGCGCTTGTTGTCGGAAACGCCCCAGTCGGACGCGATATAACCCTCCTGCTCCAGCTTGAGCAAAGCGGGGTAAAGGGTTCCGTAGTTGATCAGCAACTGATTGCCGCTGGTCTGCTCAATGCGGCGCGCGATGCCATAACCATGAAGCGGACCCATCGCTTCGAGTGTCTTCAGCACCATCAACGCCAAGGTTCCCTGCCACACGTCCGATCGCTCGCCCATACTCCTCCTATTGGATGGCCATATGGAGCATGGCACAAGTCGTATGGGAAAGCAATAGAAGAGAGAAGTATCGTCATCAGGCTTGGTGGGGAGTGGTTTTGGGCGGCGCAAGGGGGAGGGCCTTCGGTCGGTTTGGTAGTGGTACGGTTTGCAATGACCGACCACCCCGGCCTTCGGCCACCCCTCCTCAGCGAGGAGGGGAGTTGTTAACCTCTATTCCTTAAGTCGGTATTCGCTGCTTGTGTTCATCTGCCGGTCGCATCTGCCGGTCGCGTGTGCCGAATCGCATGTGCCGGTCGCTCCCCTCCTCGGTGAGGAGGGGTGGCCGAAGGCCGGGGTGGTCGTGATAAATTCCAAATTGAACCGCCACCGTCGGTTTCAGCCTCCCGTACGGACTCCCTCAGCCCGATTGTGAGACCCGATTATGGCAATTGTTGACCGCGGGTTTGTTGCGACTCGAAATTCACAGGCTAAGCGCAAGAAAAGGCTGATGAAAATATTTCGTCTCAAGTTTCTCACTTGTACCCATTTTCTCGTTTGGGCGTGATATCAAGGAGTTGGGACGCTGATGGCGATCGTCGACAGCGAGCTAGCGCTTGAGTCAGAGGGCCGCTGACGAATTCCGGCATTGGGGAGCGCGCTAAGGCAGGCCCGTTAGGGGCGAAATATAGTAGTTCTAACTCGGGACGCTAGCGCTTGAGTCCTGGTGATCGTAAATGTTCACTGAACCGTACCAATGCGCAAGGCAATCGGCATACTCCGGGGGCCTTACATGCCCTCATCGACGGATATCAGGCAACGAACGAAGCCAGAATGTTATTGATGCTGGGCATTTTAGGAAAATATCTCAAAGGTTGGGCGTTCGAGGTTTCCGGGTCTCATCGGGTGTTCTGACTTCTAACTGCTGGCTGGTGGCTTCTGGCTCCTATTCCTGCAAACGAAGCCGGAAAGGTATTGATGGCGAGATACTTACTAGACTATGTCAGGAGATTCGCCCGCTGGGCCTGAGAGCTGCCGCACCCTGGCCGGTTTTACGTAACCGGCTCCCTGTGTTTACGTAAACGCGCAAGCGCAGGGAGAAGTGAGGGTCGCGAACGAAGCCGGAATCTTATTGATGAAGAAGGACGTCCTTATTTATGTCGTAAGCCGCGTCCAATGGGAAGGACAAGGCCGGAACAACATCGGACAGCCGAGCTGAGCAGCCGTCCGCGCCGCCCGTCTCCGTTGGGCACCCGTCGGACTGTCAGCTTCCCGGCAAAACCACTTACCTCGCCGTCTATCCGTCTCGTGCCCGTCCCAAATCCGGCGCGCGTGAGCATGCCGAAATCGTCTTGCGGTGCCAGGGCGCGCCAATCTGAGCTTGACTCGCGGAATCTCGCGGCCGCATACTAAGAATTCTTGGTATGGGACGCAAGGCGCAAAAGAACGATTCGCTGCCCGGTTCACTGGACATGCTGATTCTGCGGACGCTGTCGCTGCGCGACCTCCATGGATACGGCATCGTCCAGTTCATACAACAATCGTCCGACAGTGAGCTCCTGGTCGAGGAGGGCTCGCTGTACCCCGCACTCCAGCGGCTGGAGCTAAACGGCTGGATCGACGGTGTCTGGGGCGTGACGTCGAACAATCGGCGGGCGAGGATCTACAAGATCACGGCGGCTGGCCGCAAACAGTTGGCGGTTGAAACCCGGAAGTACGCGAAACTCACGCTGGCGATCGCGCGCGTGATGGGAGCGGAGTGACGGACATGTTCATACGACGGCTGAAGTATTGGAAAGAAAGCGCCCGGCGCAGCGCGGCGCTGCGCGAGGAAATGGAACTCCACCTTGAGGAGAAGGCTGCGGAACTCGAAGCAGACGGGATGACGGCCGAACGCGCCCGTGCTGAAGCGCGCCGGCGATTTGGCAACGTCGGACTCAAGCAGGAAGAGTCACGGGAGATTTGGATCACACGGTTTTGGTCGGAACTTGCCCAGGATGTCCGCTATGGCTGCCGCACCATGAGCGCCAACAAGGCATTCAGCGCCCTGGCGATCTTGTCGCTGGCGCTCGGCATCGGGGCGAATACCGCCATCTTCAGCGTTGTGAACGCCGTGGTGCTGCGGCCCCTGCCCTATTCGCACAGCGACCGCCTGGTTTGGATAGCCGAATCGATTCCGGCGCTCAACGTCGAAATCGCCTCGGGCGGAGACTACGTCGATTGGAAAGATCAGAGCCACACTTTGGACGGGGTCGCCGCCTACGACAAGGGAGCCGCGTCGGAGGGCGGGGCCACCCAATCCGCCGATTTCAATCTCACCGGCCGTGGCACGCCGGCTCGGGTTCAGGGCGTTAACGTAAGCGCCAGTTTCTTCGCCACTCTGGGCGTGGAGCCACAACTCGGGCGGGCCTTCACCGAGAATGAGGACCAGCCGAACGGGCCTCACGTAACGGTCCTGATGTACCCCTTCTGGGAGCAGTATTTCGGCGCCGACCCTCACGTGTTGGGCCAGACGGTCAACCTCGACGCCGCGCCTTACACGGTTATAGGTGTGATGCCGGCGAGCTTCCGTTTCCCGGGAGAGTCAGACGCTCAAATGCTAATGCCGTTGGCCCTCAACCAGGCCAGTGAACGGCTTCGCCTCCAGTCGCAAAGACTGGTTCGGATTATCGGCCGGCTGAAGCCCGGCATCTCCGTCGATACCGCCCGGGCCGACTTGGATGAAATCCGGAAACGAGCGCAGCCGTCCAGCGAGCCCAACCCGGACGGGGGCGGTGGCGGCGAAAATCGCGGAATGCCGACTCCAGGCCCCGCGAAACGGTTCTCCCGGTTGGCCAATTCCGCTAAACCCATTCAGGCCCGCCGCGGGCAGCTTCGAATACTTCCGGTCAACTTCATGTTGCCGGAAGGTGCCGCTCACGAGGGCGAGGCGCCCGTCACGAACCCAAGCCCGTCATCGAACCCGCAGAGTGCGCGCATCAACGGACAGGCGGGAGCTCCGAACCTCCCACAGGGAGCGCCGGGTTCAAACGCGCAGGCACACGCAGCTGCGCAGCCACCCGCTCAATTCAGACGCGGTCCCGTGGGCCCGCCGACAAGCGAGCTCGTGGTGGTTCCCCTCGCCGAACACCTGGCGGGGAATCTGCGCCCGGCCATGCTCACCTTGCTCGGGGCGGTCGGCCTGGTATTGCTGATCGCTTGCGCCAATGTTGCTAACTTGATGCTGACGCGCGCCTCAGCCCGGACGCGAGAAGTGGCGGTGCGGGCCGCCCTCGGCGCGGGGCGCTGGCGCCTGATTCGGCAGTTCCTGGCAGAGAGTGTGACTTTGGCCGTGGCCGGTGGCGTAGCGGGATTGCTGCTTGCGGCCGGGGGCGTCGATGTCATCGCCCGACTCATCCCGGCGCGCGCCGGAGGCGGCATCCTGGCTGTGGCGGCGCCGAAACTAGACGGCAACGTTCTAATTTTTGCTCTGGCCGCCTCGGTTTTCACGGGAATCCTATTCGGCCTTGCGCCTGCACTTACTGTCACGCGTTCCGACGTTGCCGAAGGGCTCAAGGAAGGCGCTCAAGTGGCGAGCCCCGGCGGCCGCCGCGGATGGCTTCGGGGAGCGCTGGCCGTGGCTGAACTCTCCCTCGCGCTGGTGCTGCTGATCGGGGCCGGCCTGCTCATCAAGAGCTTCTATCGCGTCCTCCAGGTCAACCCAGGCTTCGCGCCTGAGCGCGTGCTGACCATGGACCTCAGCCTTACCAAGTCCCGCTATCCCACGGCCCGGCAACAGTCGGAGTTCTTCTCCGACGTATTAAGGCGCGTCGAGTCTTTGCCGGGTGTCCGCTCTGCGGCGCTCGCCGATTCTCTGCCACTCAGTCCTTATCAAACTTTCCTGATGATGCCGCTCGACCGCCTTCAGCCACGCGCGGCGCTCTCGAGCTCGACCCGAGTGATGATTTCGCGGCTCACGGTGAGCCCAGGCTATTTCTACACGCTTGGCATTCCGGTGCTCAGAGGCCGTACCTTCACGGGCCACGACGACGAGCAGGCGCTGAAGGTCGCGCTGGTGAATGAGGCCTTGGCGCGCCACCTTTGGCCGACCGAGGATCCCGTTGGCAAGCAGGTCCCGCTCTTCGGCGATAATCTGACGGTGGTCGGAGTCGTAGGCAACACCCGCCACCAAGGGTTGAGCCAGGAGACGGAGGCCGAGTTTTACGTGCCTTACCTTCAGTCGCCGCGGGACTTCATGCAACTCGCCGTCCGCACCGCCACTGACCCGGACAGCATGGTCTCCGCCGTGCGCGCCCAGGTAAGGGACGTCGACCCCGACCAGCCGCTCTACCACGTGGTCACGCTCCAACAGGTCCTCTCGGAGTCCCTTGCACCGCGGCGGCTTAACCTGCTTCTGCTGGGGATTTTCGCCGGCATCGCGCTTGCGCTGGCCACGGTTGGAATTTACGGCGTGATGGCATTTTCGGCGGCCCAGCGTACTCACGAGATCGGCATTCGCATGGCCCTGGGCGCGGAAAGGCGCACCGTGCTGGGTCTGATTGTTCGACAAGGCCTGCAGCTCACCCTGATCGGCGTGGGCCTCGGTGTCGCTGGAGCCTGGGCGCTCACGAGCTTCCTCGCCAGCTTCCTCTTCGGCGTCGCGCCTCGAGATCCTGCTACCTTTGTGCTGGTTTCCCTTGCACTGGTCGCGGTGTCAGTCCTGGCCTGCTACATCCCCGCGCGGCGCGCGACACGCGTGGACCCGATGGTGGCTTTAAGATATGAGTAGACGGTCGTAGTCTCAGTGCGTGGGAGTCTACGGAACGATGTCGTACAACGTCGCGCGGCAGGTCAGCGAGATTGGAATCCGTATGGCGCTGGGCGCGCAACGCGGCGCCGTGCTATGGATGGTTCTGCGCCGCGTTCTGCTCCTGGCGGCGGTGGGGCTCGCGATCAGCGTGCCTGCCACGTTGACCGCGTCCCGGCTTGTCAAATCGTTCCTATTCGAGACCCAGATCAATGATCCGGGAACCCTGGCGCTGGCCGGTGTCGTCCTCCTAAGCGCCGCGATTCTCGCTGGCTATGCGCCGGCAAGGCGAGCGTCCCGAATTGATCCGCTGGCGGCTCTGCGACACGAGTAGGACATAGCCCTTCGCGGCGCAACGAAGCATGAAAATGTTCCGGGCCCGGGTACGCCGGTCACGGCAGGCGCTTGGCTCTTGCCTCTCATTAGCTGGACACGAAAACAGAGAAATCCTAAGATGCGCACAGGCGCTCTCGCGAATTTGCGCGCCGATGCGAAAGATTTATGGACAATTGGACAGCCAGGGAAGGATCGCCGGCGCCGCTCGGGGTGGCCTGGATACCGGAGGAACAAGCCTACAACTTTGCCCTGTATTCGAAGAACGCTACCGAGGTCACGCTGCTACTTTACACGGAAAGCGATGTGGTCCACCCCCGGTACACACACAAGCTTGATCCGGTGGAGAACAAGTCCGGACAGGTATGGCACTGCCGATTGAAGGCAGCGTCCATTGCCGGGGCGAGATACTACGCGTACACGGTGAGTGGGCCCAACGAGCCCGGGCGCGGCAACCGCTTCGACAATCAGAAAATCCTGTTTGACCCTTACGCCCGGGCCATCTTCCGTCCGGAGCACTTCAGCCGCGATGCGGCGCGAATTCCAGGTGCCAGCAACGCAGGCCGGGCCAAGCTGGGCATGCTGATCGGTAACCACGCCTTCGACCGCCGGGGCGGGCAGCGGCCGGTCCACACTTCGGATACAGTCATCTACGAAGTTCACGTTCGTGGTTTCACCAAGCGGGACAACTCGGGAGTCACTCCGGAAAGGAGGGGCACTTACGAGGGACTGATCGAGAAGATTCCGTATCTCAAGGAACTGGGTGTGACCGCGGTGGAGCTGATGCCCGTCTTCCAGCAGGATATCCAGGAAGGCAGCTACTGGGGCTACATGCCGCTGAACTTTTTTTCCCCCCATCACGAATACGCCGTGGCAGAGTCCACGGAAGACGTGGTTCGTGAGTTCCGAGCCATGGTGAAGGCCCTGCACGAGGCCGGAATCGAGGTGATCTTGGATGTGGTCTATAACCACACGGCCGAAGGAGACGAAACAGGACCCACTTACAGCTACCGTGGCATTGACAACGCCACCTACTACCTCCTGCAGCCGGACGGGATTCATTACCGCAATGACACTGGAACTGGGAATACATTCAACTGCGCCCACCGTTACGTCCGCAAAATGATTTACGACAGCCTGCGTTTTTGGGTGCAGGAGATGCATGTGGATGGGTTTCGTTTCGATCTGGCTTCGATCTTTACGCGAAACGAGGACGGTTCGCTGAATCTGCATGATCCGCCCTTGATCGCCGGCATCAGCAGTCTTGCCGAGCCGGGCCGGATTCGCCTGATCGCTGAGGCTTGGGATCTGGCCACCTACGAACTGGGGCGGAGCTTTCCGGGAAGCTCATGGCTGCAGTGGAACGGCAAGTTCCGGGACGACCTTCGGGCATTCGTTCGGGGCGATCCTGGGATGGTTGCTGCCGCCATGACCCGTATTTACGGCAGCAACGATTTGTTTCCGGACGACCTCATGAACGCTTATCACGCGAGCCAGAGCGTGAACTTCATCACCTGTCATGACGGCTTCTGCCTCTATGACCTGGTTTCCTATAACCAGAAGCATAATCAGGCCAATGGCGAGGGCAACCGCGACGGATCAGACAACAATTTGAGCTGGAATTGCGGATTCGAAGGGGACGAAGGCGTCCCGGCCGAAGTGGTGGAACTGCGCAAGCGCCAGGTGAAGAACTTCTGCTGCCTGCTTTTTCTTTCCAATGGAACGCCGATGTTCTCCGCGGGCGACGAATTCCTAAACACGCAGGGAGGCAACAACAATCCTTACAACCAGGACAATGAAACCACCTGGCTTGACTGGAGCCTGCTCGAGAAGAACGACGACATCTTTCGCTTCTTCAAGAGCATGATCGCCTTCCGCAAAGCACATCCTTCGCTCGGTAGAAGCCGCTTCTGGCGAGAAGACGTTTCGTGGTACGGCGTTGGCGCAGTTCCTGATCTGGCCTTTGACTCGCACACCTTGGCCTTCTGCCTCCGCGGCGCGTCCCAAGGCGACAGCGACCTCTACGTGATGATCAACGCCTACTGGGAGGAGTTAAGCTTCGTCGTGCAGGACGGACAAGCAGAGGATTGGTATCGTGTCGTGGATACGAGTCTTCCAAGCCCAAAGGACTTCTGTAAGCCGGGAAAAGAACAGCGGCTTCACAGCATGAGCTATCGGCTTGGTCCGCGGTCCGTGGTGGTCTTGATTCGGAAGCAGCTCACACAGGGAAAGGTCGATGGATCATTCAAGGCCTGAGGGCACTGCGAGGCTGGGAACGCGGGCCGTCTGGTCCGGCGAACAGGGTGAAAGTTGGGCCGGCGCCACACAAGTCTCAGTGGCGCTCAGCGTCGCGTTTGGCTACAAGACCGTTGAGGAGTGGCTCAAAGTCGCGCAGGGCAAGCAGGCCGGGCACATTTACAGCCGCAATACCAATCCCACCGTTGCGGCCTTCGAAGATAAGGTGAGAGACCTCGAAGGTGCCGAGGCAGCAACCAGTTTCTCGAGCGGCATGGCCGCCATCAGCAACACTTTGTTTGCGCTCTTGTCTCCCGGAGACCGAGTAGTCTCCATCAAAGACACCTACGGCGGCACCAACAAGCTTTTTGTTGAATTCCTGCCGCGTTTCCAAATTGAAGTCGCCCTCTGTGACACGACGAACCACGAAGCCATCGAGGCCGCCACCGCACGAGGTTGCAAACTGCTTTATCTCGAGAGTCCAACAAACCCAACCGTTAAGATCGTCGATATCGCCCGGCTCGCGGCGGCTGCGCACCGGCACGGAACAATGGTGGTGGTTGACAATACACTCGCCACCCCCATCAATCAGCGTCCTCTGGAGCTCGACGCCGATCTCGTTCTCCACAGTGCTACCAAGTTCCTCGGCGGTCACGCGGATGCTTTGGGCGGGGTCGTGTGCGGGAGCAAGGATCTGGTAAACCGCATTTATCATTTCCGCGAAATCAACGGTGCATGCCTGGAGCCGATGTCCGCGTACCTTCTGCTTCGCGGAATGAAGACGCTTCATCTGCGCGTGCCGCGGCAGAACGAAAATGCGCTGCAGATTGCGCGGTTCCTCGCGTCGCACCCCGCGGTGGCGAAGGTTTTCTACCCGGGACTTGCCGAGCATGAGAATCATGATGTCGCCTGCCGCCAGATGAGCGGATTTGGTGGAGTGCTCAGCTTCGTGCTTCACGGCGGCTTCGAAGCGGTGAAGGCGTTCCTGCCGCGGCTGCGCTACGCGCATCTGGCAGCGAACCTGGGCGCCGTGGAGACTGTGGCCGGCCCGCCTGCAACCACCAGTCACGTGGAGTCCACTCTCGAAGAGCGCGCGGCCAGCCGCATTCCTGAGGCTCTCATTCGCTACTCCGTGGGGACTGAAGATGCGGCGGACTTGATTGCTGATCTTTGCCAGGCGCTGGATAGCCTGGGTGCTGGCGCGAGCTGAACGCGCGTGAAAATGCCCAACCGCTCGCTTTATTCCACCTGTCAGTGACCCAGCGTGTCGATATGGAATACCGGATTCACTTCGTACCACTTGCGATCCGCTTGCGCGTCGTAGCGAGCCACACCGTAAACACGCACGTGGCTGCCTTCCCGGGGCGCCTCCATCTGGATGGGCCCAGCGATCTCACAGACAACGAACGGCTGCGAGCCGCCGCGGCTCTCCACCAATCTGAAGGCAACTGTACCTTCTTCCTTGTCAGTGTGAACGCCCTCGACGTAGCCTTCGGTGGCCACATGGGGTTGGCTGTTAAACTTGAGTTCGCTGATCGAGAGTTTGCGAAACTGACTCAGTTCGAGCCCAGAGGGTTTAGCGGAAGCGGTGGTGCGTTCTCCAAACACCAGCCCGCGATTCGAGACCACTAGCACGACCGTCTGCAACAGGACCAGCGCAGCCAGCGCCGTTACTACGCGTGGAGTCGCCAATCGGTCTGACCAGTCCCAGCCCGTCAGAAATCGCCGCGTGCGCGTCGAAGCCATTTCCGACTGGGCTCGCATGAGATCTGCAAACGATGGCTGACGGCTGTCAGTAGACCTCACGGGTGCCAACCGCCGCACCAGATTGTGTCCGGCTCGAAGCCGCACCAGCATCTCCCGGCATGGTTCGCAGTCGAGCAAGTGCCGCTCCAATCGCATCACGTCGCGTGTGCCGAGCAGGCCTTCGATGTAGGGCAGCAGCTTTCTTCTTAGAACAAATCGCCAACAACTCATGGTTAACACTCCCGATCAATTGCAGGCGCAGGGGCGGCCACAAGGGCCGCCCCTACGCCTGCAATTAAGCACTACAAAAATCGCCTGAAGGGCCGCACACGTTCTTCCAGTTCGGCAAGCGCCCGGCTGAGTCTCGAGGCCACCGTTCCTGGCGCACAACCCAGCACCTTCGCAATCTCCTCATAGGAGAGCCCTTCAACGTATCTCAGCACAACCGCTTCGCGCATCTGAAAGGGTAGTTGCATGACCGCCTGCTGAACGATCGACTGGCATTCCTGGCGCGCGTGCTGCGCATCCGAGATGGGTTTGGGATCGATCTCCTCGATGCCACCTAGTATCACTTCCAGAGGTACGACGTTGGCACGACGGCGCCGATGATAGTTCTGGCATTCGTTGTGGGCGATGCGGTAGACCCAAGTGGAGAAGCTCGATTGAAACCGGAAGCTTTTGAGGCCGCGAAAGACGCTCAAGAAGACCACTTGCACCAGGTCCTGCGCCTGTGAGTCATCGCCTGTGGAATAGATGGCCAAACTGTAGACTCGGTCACGGTAGTCTTCGTACAGCGCCCGAAAGGCCGTTGAGTCGCCACGCTGCGCCGCCAGGACGAGGCCTCGTTCCCGCTTGCCCGCGTCATTCCTCTCAGCCGCAGTCAACTCAAGGCGCTTCATTCCCATCGACGATTCCTTGCCAATCCCGACGCCCGCTCTTACTGCAGCGCCGTCGGATCCGCACCGCTGCCAGCTTCTTCAACCATGTGCTCAGCCAGCAGGTTCCAGCTCAAGAAGTGGCCACCGGCGGCCGGATGGCCGTTCTCGGGATCGTAGTTCTCATTCATGCCGCCGCTCGACTTGATATCGCGCACAAGCAAGTTGACGGTTCTCTCCGCCAGCTCGCGTGCCTCTCCCTGATAACCATAGTTCATCAGACCGTGCATCACCAGGTAGTTCGAAATCACCCACACTGGGCCTCGCCAGTAGCCGGCCTTGGCGTTGTAAAGAGGTTCGTCGGGCGCCAGGGTGCGGATGCCGTAATCACACCAGAACTCTCGCGGGTTCAGCACGTGACTCTTGATCATGCGGTCCGCCTGATCCCGCGTGGCGATCCCAGCCCATAGCGGAACAAAGTTCGTCCAGCTTTTCACCTTCACGAAGCGGCCGCTGCGGGCGTCGATGTTCAAGAACATTCCGTCGGCTTCCGACCACATCTTGGCGCGCACGCGGGATTCGAGATCATCTGCCTTCGCCTTGTAGTTTTCGGCGTCCCTGTTCATGCCCAGCTTCGTGGCCAGCACAGCCATAGCTCGGTACTCGCGATAGATGTAGGATTGCAAGTCCACGCCCTCGGTGACCTGCGCCGGAACATCGGAAACGGCGGGGTTGTTGTCAACGCCGCTTTCGACGCCGTTGTACCACAAAAAGAATCCGTCGGGCGCGCGCCGCGTGTTCTCCCAAAATGCCAGCGTGTCCGCCAGTTTCGCGAAGTTGGTCTTCTTCGACTCGCCGTTCGGCTGCAGAAGCCATCGATAGTCGCCGATCGTGCGTGAGGCCCGCACAGCAGCCTGGGCGAGGAACGGCTTGCACATTTCCGGCAAGGCCCACAAGGCATCGGGCGCGATTTCGCGTGGCGTGTAGCCAGGCCAGTTGGCGTATTCGTCTACGAACTCGAGAAAGTCCTCGACGGAGCTGGCCAAGGGTTGGCCCACGTGATCGTAACTTAGCGCTACGCCCATGAAGTACATGTCCCAATCGAAAAGCTGGAAGTAAGGTCCGGCAGGCACAAGGTACTCGTGCTTCAGGATGCCCTTGGGCGGCTTCACCACATTTTCTTTGGCGTGAATCTGGGCAAACAGCCTGCTGATTTCACTGACCGCGTCGTTGCCGTTCGGCGTTTGGAATCCCAGAAGGGTCGGACTGGGAACCACGGTGAGACCTACGACAAGAGGCAGAACGCCGATCACCCGTCGCCGATGTTGGCTGCTCATTTGCCCTCACAACCGCTTGCCCTTGGAACCGCTGTGCCGCGGGGGCGACCTTCTCGGTTTCTCACTTTTCTCACTGTCCGACCCTGTGTTTTCAATAACCTAACGGTTTCGTTTGGTAATTTTGCTTTAGCGGACTGTTTATTCTATAGTAATTTTGTCATGTGAATTGCGGCCGCTAAGTCGCCAATCGGGCCATTGAGGGCTCTATACCACACCCCTTGAGGCTCTACCGCAACCGCTCTCCACCGAGAATCCCGAATTCCCCTGTTTACTGCCTTCACCTGCCAACTTCGGATTCGCTGACCGCCGGTGCGATTGCGCTCTCCCCAGCCACCCCTGCCCGGCGGCGTGCCGAGAACATCGCGCCCTTTGCAGGTACCACGTCGGCGAAGGCGCTGAAGCCGAGAGGCACGAAAATGTCGTCGTAGACTGCCTCCATGCCGCCCTGCCTGAAGTAGGTTTCGTGCCAAAATCCGGTGCCCCCGCTATCGCGGACAAACCCCGCCCACCAGTCCTGATGTGGCAGTGAACGCGCCCACGTCTCCAAGGAAGCAAAATCGCGCCAGTATTGACGCATGCCCGCGTGAGGAGGAAACAGCGAGTAGAAGATGGGTTCGTGGAGAAGTAATCCGTCGGGCCTGGCCGCCACTGCAGCAGAAATCTTGGGGCCGAACTTCATCAGCGTCGCAACACCGCGCAGCTTGTTGGCCCGCATCCCGAGATAGATCACCACCAGGTTCGGGTAGGCCGAAAGGTCCACCGTCCGCCGCCGCACATTGGATTTGGCCATGGGCTCTCCCGTTCGCTCTTAAGCGGTGCGATAGTCCCTGGGAGCGCGGGCGTCTCGCCCGGCGTGGGTTCCTCGAGGCGCGAGAGAAAAGGCAGAGCGGGCGAGACGCCCGCGCTCCCAGGGGATTTCTCACACTCTCTCACGCCTCCGGAAGTTTGCGCACAAACCTGGCCAGATCACGCAGCGTCTTGACGAGTGGTTTGAAACGGCGCAGGTGAAGGGCGTTCGGACCGTCGGAAAGCGCGCGCGCCGGATTCTCATGCACTTCCATGAAGACCCCGTCTACACCAGCGGCGACGCCCGCGCGTGCCAGCGTCCCGATGAATTGCGGCTGGCCACCACTGCGTTCACCCTCACCGCCCGGAAGCTGCAGCGAATGGGTCACGTCTAAAACCACAGGATAGCCGAACTCCCGCATCACGGCGAGTCCGCGCATATCCACCACCAGGTTGTTGTAACCGAAGGTTGATCCGCGCTCGGTGACGATGATTTTATGATTGCCGGTGCCGGCGATCTTCTCGACCGCGTGCCGGATGTCCCAGGGCGAGAGAAACTGACCCTTCTTGATATTCACCACTGCCCCGGATCGCCCGGCCTCCAGTAAGAGGTCTGTTTGGCGCGAGAGAAACGCGGGAATCTGAATAACGTCGCAGACTGCCGCGGCGGGCTCCACTTGAGACACGTCGTGAACGTCAGCGAGAACGGGCAAGCCGGTCTCTTGCTTGATGCGCGCCAGGATCGCAAGGCCGCGCTCCAGCCCTGGACCGCGGTAGGAACCAGCCGACGTCCTGTTGGCTTTATCATACGAAGCCTTAAAGATCAGCGGAATGCGCAGCTCGCGCGCGCTTTCCGCGAGATACTTCGCTAACTTGAGCGCGTGGCGCTCGCTCTCGATGACGCAAGGGCCGGCGATGAAGAAGAGAGGCCCGTTGGCACCAAGCAAGAGACTCCCGAGTTTGACGGGATGCGGCATTCAAAGAACAAATCGAAAAAGCAAAAAGTCAAAATCAAAAGTGAAAAATAACAGGCATTCTGGACACTTACCTTCTGCGAGCAGTTACCGCGTCTAATCTCGGGCCTTTCCCTTGGCCCGCGCGACCGCTTTGGACAACATGCGGACGAGTTGGCTTGACTCGTCGAGCAGAGCATCCAGCCTTTGGGGTGGCAGAAGCTCGGCCCGCGAAATTAACCGAAGCCAATAGCCGGACTCGCGGAGTTCTTTGAGCGCGATCTGCAACTTGTGAACGAAGTCGTTGCGGGACTCGGCGGCTTGTGCTTCTTCAAAATTGGCACCCACAGAGAGTCCGCTGGTTAGAAGCTGATCCGCGACCCTTCGCCCCGCCAGCGTCCTTGGCATGGACCCTACGACCTTCACGATCCGCGTGCTGTACCCAAGGATGCGGTCGCCCAGATCTGCAGGAGGTTTCTCCATTTTCCTTTCTCATTTTTGCTCTTTGAGTTTTGCTTTTTGCTTTCTTCTTACTGGGCAATCATCGCTTCCCCTGCGTCCTCACCATAACGCCGCTGGCAGATTCGCCCTGCTCATCGGTGACGACGAGAGGCGCCAGCCGCCGCGCGCGCTGCTTCACCGCAGCGCCGATGAAGTCCCTAAACAGCGGATGCGCCTCGAGCGGCCGTGATTTGAACTCAGGGTGAAATTGGCAGCCCAGGAACCAGGGATGATCGCGAAGCTCGACGATCTCCACGTAAGTTCCGTCCGGAGTCACACCGGTTATGTCGAGGCCGCCGGCCGCCAGCGTTTCCTCGTATTCGCGATTGAACTCGTAACGATGCCGGTGCCGTTCGGAGATCTCCGTGGTTCCGTAGGCCTGGTGAGCAAACGACCCGGGCTTCAGCCGGGCCGTCCAGGCCCCCAGCCGCATCGTGCCGCCAAGCTCGTCCACTCCGCGAAGTTCCCGCAGTTTATAAATGACGCGATGTGACGTGGAAGGGTCAAATTCCGAACTGTCAGCTCCCGCCAGGCCGCACACGTTGCGCGCGTATTCGATCACCGCGCACTGCATGCCGAGGCAGATGCCGAAGTAGGGCACCTTGCGAGTGCGGGCGTACTCGATGGCCCGGAGCATGCCGGGGATGCCGCGCTTTCCGAATCCACCTGGGACCAGAATGGCGTCAAGCTCATCGAGTTGCCGCGGCCAGTCCTTGTCTGCCTCGAGTCCTTCGGCCTCAATCCAGATCAGACTCGGGTGCACGTTGTGGGCCGCCCCGCCGTGGGTCAACGCTTCGTTAAGGCTCTTGTAAGAGTCCTGATACTCAACGTACTTTCCGACCATGCCGATGGAAACTTCGCCTTCGGGGTGCTTAAGCCGCTCCACCAAATCAGTCCAGGCTTCCATGTGCCGCTCGCGCGGCTCGATCTTCAGGTAGTTCAGGAGTTGCTCATCCAGGCCCTCAGCGGCCAGAGCGAGGGGTACCTCATAAATACTGCTTACGTCACGTGCGGTGATAACAGCCTCTTCGGAGACGCTGCAAAAGAGCGCGATTTTGGCCTTAATATCGCTCGAAAGATAGCGGTCTGTGCGGCAAACCAGGATGTCGGGCTGGATACCGATTTCGCGCAGGTCTTTGACCGAGTGTTGAGTGGGTTTCGTCTTCAGCTCGCCAGCGGCGCCAATGTAAGGAACGAGCGTGAGGTGCACGAACACCACGTTCGAGCGTCCCTGTTCCTGCCGCATCTGGCGAATGGCCTCGAGAAAAGGCAGGGATTCAATGTCACCAACGGTGCCGCCGACCTCGACGATCACCACATCCACATCTTCGGAAATCTTCTTGATGGCCGCCTTGATCTCGTTGGTGACGTGCGGAATCACCTGTACTGTTTTACCCAGGTAATCTCCGCGCCGCTCCTTGCTGATGATGCGCTCGTAGATGCGCCCTGCCGTACAGTTATTGTCGCGAGACATGCGGACGTGCGTGAAACGCTCGTAGTGCCCCAAATCAAGATCGGTTTCTGCGCCATCGTCCGTGACAAAGACTTCGCCGTGCTGAAACGGACTCATTGTGCCGGGATCGACGTTGAGGTAAGGATCAAACTTGAGGATGGTCACCCTCAGGCCGCGCGCTTCAAGCAGGCAGGCCATCGACGCCGAGGCTAGACCCTTGCCGAGAGAACTCACCACGCCGCCGGTTACAAAAATATACTTTGCGCTCATAGACCTCCGCCTCCTGAATGTACAAGCCAGACTGCTGGCTAAGTGTGGTTGGATTCCGTTATGGATTTTGACGAAGCAGGTGCTGCGTTATCCAGGAGCGCTGGTCGAACGCTCCGACGCTCGCGCGAGGTCGTTCGCTGACTAATCAAGGACGATTCGCTCGTGTACCGAAGAACCAAAAGCGAGGAAGGATTCGGTACGGTCCATTATCTTGAGACGCGAAGAGCGTGTCAACAGAATTAAGACTTGATAAAGGTTGACGAGCTGCGCGGGCGCAACTTTCGGCCGGCCGGTTTGCCCCGCTCCGTTGGAATTGCTACGATGCCTTCGAGCACGGCCATGCGAGCTGGTTTCAATCCTGTGCCGCTCTTCACTGCGCAGCCTCGCCCTAACGAAGGCTGCTAAGTGCCAGGACAAGGGCTATCCGATGCCGGTAGAGGAACCTCATTGCGTGGCCATCCCCGCGGGCTATTTTCTGATGGGCAGCGACCAGGGACAGGACGAAGAGCAGCCGGTTCACCGCGTGTGGGTAGATGCCTTCGAAATGGCCGCACTTCAGGTTCGCAACCGCGACTACAAGGCGTTTCTCGAATCCACCGGCCACCCGGCGCTGAAGAATTGGAATGACCCGGACTTCAATCATCCCGATCAGCCGGTGGTGGCGGTGAGTTGGTTCGATGCCGTCAAGTACTGTGAGTGGCTATCGGCGCTCTCGGGACGGCGTTATGATCTGCCGACCGAGGCTGAGTGGGAGCGTGCTGCGCGCGGCGGGCGCGAAGGCCTCGCGTATCCCTGGGGTGACGAGGCCCCCAGCGAATGGCCGGAGTACGCGGCGCGTTGGGGCGGCGAGGTTCGCGGACCCGTCACCGTGGGACCCGGCGGAGGAAGCACATCCAATCCGTACGGACTGTACAACGTCTCAGAGAACGTCCACGAATGGTGTGCTGACTGGTTTGGCCGCGGCTACTACTCTCAGTCACCCGAGCGCAACCCTCAGGGACCCGAAACGGGCGAGCGGCGGGCCTCCCGCGGCGGCTCCTGGCGCCACCAGATCAAAGTGAGCCGATGCTCCGCCCGTTCCAGCATTCCGCCGGCATTCGAGTATGCCGACTACGGGTTTCGCTTGGTTCGTCGATGAAGTGAATGTGAACGGCCTGCTTTGTGTATTCGTCATGAATACAAGTTATCAGGCGACCGAACCTGCGTGAAGATGGACGCCACCACGGTGTAATGATATGCGTAACGGCCAAGCTGGAAATGGTGCCGTCTGGCAACGATATGCCTCAATCTCGCTTGACGTCCCTCCCACGCTTCAGATTCGGAAGGAATCTCGCTACCTCGCTCGCCCTTCGGAAGCTAAAAACGAAGAACTCGATGCCCTCCTCGTCTGCGAGCTGCTGTGCAAGGCGCTTAGCCTCTTCGAGACCAGGTGCAGCGGCTCTCCACATCGGCCCCTTGTCGTCCTGAGCGAAAACTGCAAACTCATCGATTGGGTGGTGCATGGCGGAATCCCCCAAGGATCGGTCGCAAGTATAGAAATCAGGAGCCGCTACACGAGACCTAGATCTCCGTTAAATTCTTGAATGATCCGGTAGCACTCGCAGGCGCAGCTCTCTAGGCGCTTGCGGTCCAGGATCTCCACAACGCCGCGACTATAACGGATCACCTTTCTGTTTTGCAGCGCGCTGGCCGCTCGGCTCACGCTGGGGCGGTCCGTGCCCAGCATATTTGCAAGAAAATCGTGCGTTAGTGGTAGCGTGCCAGCGTTCACCCGATCCTGAGCCATAAGAATCCAGCGGGCGAACCGTCGCCGGAGCTCGTGCAAGCGGTTGCAAGCTGCTGTCTGGGCCGCCTGCATTCCTTGCAGAACCGCGTAACGGCTTAACCTCATCTGAAGTTCGGGCAGCGTCCGAAACCTAGCCTGCAGGGCTGTGCCATTGATCTTGAACCCATCTCCGCCGATTTGCACGACAGCGCGCAGCGGGGTTCTGAGCAAGCCGACTGCGAGGGCAGTACCTACGATGCCTTCCGATCCAACCACGCCCGCCTCAACTGCTTTTCCCTCGCGCGTCGCAGCCAAAAGAGATGCCAATCCGGAGTTGAAAAAGTAGGCAAAGCGCAATTTCTCGCCGGGTTCGTGGAGGACATGATGAGGCTCCAACTGCACAAATTCGAGGTGGGCGCGGATTTGTCCGTATTCGTCGTCCGGCAACGAAAGGAGGATCTTGTTGCTTACGGGTCTTCCAGCGGGATTCGTCCTCTCGCCGCTTTGCCTCACCTGCGCAGACTTCACGAAGACCTCCTTTTCGGTCAATCTCCGCTGACCCCCTAACTGAGACCACTTACAGCTCCAAGCCGCTGACCTTTCCGATCGCGACGGCCCCTGCTCCAGAACGACGCAACCGAAATTCCAAGGCGCGTCCTACTGAACCCGGGACGAGATAAGGGAATTACTGTATTGGTGAAACTCGGCGGTGTCTGTAGCATGGGCTACGCAGGCTCGGCAGGCGGAATCGCAGGGAATTTACGCTCCTTCGGATCTGGTTGCCGACTCCCTTGCATTTGTCCTCAAGGCCTGACCCAGCTGGGGTGCGCCGCATGTCACGTGTGCGTTCATGTGTCATTTGGGGTGAGAAAACTGCGGAATCATCCACTGCTGCTGCGCAGCGCCGGCGTTTGGAGTCATCAGAGAACTGAATCCAGCCTCAGAGGTCGAATTTCTTGAGGAAGTGTCGGCGAGCGTCTGATTGGGTTCAGGGGGGTTCTTATCGCATCCCGCGAAATCTTGATCAGAGCGAGCGGGGCCCTGAGAGATGGTTTGCGAGGAACGTCAAATACTTCAAGCCCTCTGCGATGAGGCTTCAGCATTCTTTGATGCCGCGAGCACACTCCTTTAAACAGCGAATCGGCATATGCTCCGAGGTCGAATTTCGTGCATTGAGCCGTGAGGTGGATCGGGCTTGGGACAACCTATTGAGGATTACATAATATAGTTACAATTTAAAACAATTCGGCTTGTTTCCAGAAGGCAGCCACGAGAGTCGGGCGACGTCGCATCCGGCGCAAAGCGCGACGCGCATAATGGCTCAGTTCGCCAAAGTTCTTGGGACAG
>DATJYK010000236.1:0-1632 GCA_035578005.1 Terriglobia bacterium | reverse complement strand
CTCTGGTCGCGGGTGTCTATGACAGAGAAGTTCGCGTCAGATCGATACTGGAGCACGGCGATTTCGGTCTTGGCACCTTCGCCAATCTCGACGGTGAGATGATGGTTCTGGAAGGACAAGTCTATCAGGTTCAGGGCAACGGCCGCGTGTCGGAGGCGAGCCCGGACGGCCGGTAATATCGATGTGCTACCTGCGGACCTCGATAACTGCTATTGCCCCTATGTCGAACTCACGGGGCGACATCGCTCCAACTTTGCACAGTTCTGACACTAAGGGCCCGTCCATAAACAACTGAGTCATAGTTGCCACAGATCGTGAGGATTTTTTGCGCGGGATTCACACTGATGCGTCGCGCGACGTAGCGTCGTGGGATGATTCGAGCCGCTCAGGCCCGCGCGGCGCGGAAGCGCTATCGGGAGATGGCCCCTGTTCTGAATGAACAGAGCCTCCGGCGCTTTGTCGCCCTGGAGGCGAAAGCGCTGGGACACGGCGGGGTCAGCTTGATGTCCGGCATTAGCGGATTGGCGCGGTCGACGATTTATCACGGACTTTCTGACATTCGCGACAACGTGGCGGTTCCGGCTGGACGTGTCCGTAAGGCGGGCGGCGGGCGCAAGAAGAAGTCGTCCCGGGATCCAACCCTCGCGGCCGATCTCAAGCGCCTGGTCGAACCGGTGACGCGGGGCGATCCGATGCAGCCATTGTTGTGGACGACCCGCAGCCTGCGTAACCTCGTGACCGAGCTGGCGAAGGAGGGTCATAAGGTTTGCCCGACGGTTGTCAGCGAGCTTCTGCGCGGCATGGGCTACAGCCTGCAAGCGAACAACAAGACACGAGAAGGCGGCCAGCACATCGATCGCGACGCGCAGTTTCAATACATCAACACGCAGGCGACGACGTTCCTGGCGGCGAACGAACCGGTCATATCGGTCGACACGAAGAAGAAGGAATTGGTGGGCAATTTCAAGAACAACGGCCGGGAATGGCGTCGCCAAGGCAGACCTGAGCTCGTCAACATTCATGACTTTATCGATCCCAAGCTAAGCCGCGCCGTGCCGTACGGCGTGTACGACATCACCAACAATGTCGGCTGGGTCAGCGTCGGCACGGACCACGACACCGCCAGCTTCGCGGTCAATGCGATTCGCCGATGGTGGCGGACGATGGGGAAAAAGCGTCATCCGACAGCCAAGCGCCTGATGATCACCGCCGACGGCGGCGGCAGCAACGGGTATCGTGTGCGCCTATGGAAGGTCGAGCTTCAAAAACTGGCGGACGAGCTCAAGCTGACGATCACGGTTTGCCACCTGCCGCCCGGCACCAGCAAGTGGAACAAGATCGAGCATCGCCTCTTCTCCTTCATCACCATCAACTGGCGGGGAAAGCCACTGCGTAGCTATCGCACGATCGTCCAGCTGATCGCCGCGACAACAACAGATGCCGGCCTCAAGGTGCGCGCCGAGCTGGACGAAAAGAAATATCCCAAAGGCGTCAAGGTTTCCGATCTCCAGATGGCTGACATCAACCTCACCCGCCACTCCTTCCATGGCGACTGGAACTATACGATTTCACCCCATCGAAAAAATCATCGTCCAAAACGAATTGACTGAGTTATTTATGGACGAGCCCTTA
>DATJYK010000235.1:0-10443 GCA_035578005.1 Terriglobia bacterium | reverse complement strand
CCATGACGTGCATCCTGGGGGTGTGCATCCGAGAGACGACCCTGGGAGCGCGGGCGTCCCGCCCGCCAGCGTCCCGCCCGCCAGGTACCGCTTCCGGAAAAGCCGGATCGACTGTGCAAAGCGCGGGCGGGACGCCCGCGCTCCCAGGGTTTCCAGGTCCCCGGCCCCAGCGCAGCCAGACCGAGATGGTCACCGTCCAGCCGGGCGCCGATACCCCGGGACGCCTCAGTCTCAGTCTCCAGAAGCTGGGCGGACGCGCTGCTCCGGCGGCCAGTCTCACCCAGTCCTCCTCGGTGCGCGTGTCGATCCAGCGGTCGAGGCAGCGTTTCACGTTCCACGCCTCCAGGGCTTTATCCAGCACGGCTTGCACGCCGACGAGGCTTTCGGCAGGGATGATCGCGTCATGCAGTCTGGAAATAGAAGTCCAAGAAAGTCTTAAGGTTGCGAGTCGCAAGCGGAATGCATCGGCACGAGGCGCGCGCCCGCCGGCCATGACGCACGGCATTCCACGCGGAGTGCCGTTTGCCGGCGGCCGTGCGCGGGCCGGTCGATTTGCGGGAATTGCGGCGATTCGCGGCCAGTAAAGCTCGGGTGCGTCGGGGTGATTTGCGCAGGGACATGTCGGTCCTCGGTTCTCGGTTCTCGGTTCTTGGTTTTCAGTTGACGGTTCTCGGTAGTCGGTTGCCGGTTGGCGGTTTTCAGGTTAGTTCCCGCTTCAGATTGCGAGAACTGCCGAGCACCGGCACCGACCCACCAACGACCGACAACCGACTACCAACCACCGACGGTAGCAGGTGGAAATGGGACAGTGGGTACTGGCGGGACAAGCAGGAGGAATAATTTCGGACTGTATTTACTTGAGTTTAGCCTGTGAATAAGTGACTGGGAGGTCAGATCGGTGGCCGAGTGTGCAGAAATTGCTCACTTTCGTATTTGGGTCTGCGGGGCTCACTTCAGCGTTCGGCCCACTGTCAGGAGAGGTGGGCCCAGCCGACATTTCCTACCAGGAATTCGAAAGGGGCGGCTGCCGTGATGTGCCTGGGAAGGGCTTGAATTCCGCGCTACACTTGCTCGCATGAGCAACGCCGGCCCCTCCGCGTGACGCGCCCGGCTGGTACAGATACTGTTGAAAACCCACAAACACCGTGCTTATATCCTCGGGCCGGCCGAGGTCGGCAATGGCGTCGGCAATGGAGTTGTGATACTTCAGGCGGAGGTTCAAGAACTACCTTGCGCCAATCCTGAGTTGGCTGAGGTTTGCCCGCAAGCCATTGGGAAGATTGGGGTGAGCGACGGGATTCGAACCCGCGACGTCCAGATCCACAGTCTGGCGCTCTACCAAGCTGAGCTACGCTCACCGGAACGAGAGATTCAGAAGGCTGCTCTTTCTTTGTAACATTCGCGAGGAAGAGGTGTCAATGAAGTGCGGCCGAAGCAGCCGAAGCAGCCATGCGGGCCACTCAGGGCACCAGAACCATGTCCTTGGTGACCTGGTCCGCCGGAATTTCCTCAAGCTCCGTCGGCCTCTGGCAGCACACGCACGGGCCCGGCTCGGTAGCCGGGATATTACACACGTGGCAGTAGTAGCGCAGCCTGTAAAGCTTGCCGTCGCGTACCACGACGATCTGGCTGGCATTGAATGCGCCGTCCGGCTTGCGTCGTCCCTCCAGTTTCACCTGGCGGCCGGCAAGCCGCGTGTCTTGCAGGGTATGCAGGAGTTGGGGATTGTCGGAGGTAACCGCGATATCGCCGCCGGGCGTGGCGAGCCGCAATCCCTCACCTTCAGTGATAATGAGTTTGCCTTCGAGGGTAGCGAGGCTCGCGAGCTGGGCGCTCGGCACCTGCTCCGGCACAGATGCCAAAGCCGGCAGGCTAAGAGCCGGAAAGGGTATCAGGAACAGGCTTAGTCCCGTCCTCAACGAGCTCCACAATAGATCGCGAAACCATCCGGACATAACGTTAGGTGTGCAGTACTCAGGCGCCCGTTCGCGTGCTCGTTCTCGCCGGCCGGGCAAGCGGCTGGACGGCCGCGGAAGGGCGGCGACGCGCTTATTGGCGCCCCTATCCAGCGCTAGGACCCGCCAGACTCCTTGGGGGCAGTCACCAGGAGAATCGCAAGCTTCACATCTTGCGCGGCCCCGCCGGTCGGGTTCTCGCGTAGATCGACTTGTAGGGAACAATTGCCTTGGTCGTCCTGCACAAGTGCGGGTAGCTTCTTGTAGGCAGGATTCGGTGCAGCGAGGCTGATGACGGCCGGGTGACCGGTGCCAGAGGCCTTGCGACTCAGGTTTACGAGGTCATCGAACGACAGCACCTTATCCAGCTCGGTGTCGGCACTGAGGGGGCTTAACAACACAAAGTCCCGGTATTCGCTTACACCCATGTGATTGCCGTCCTGCGGAATCAGGGCGTACCGCATGGTGTAGAGGCCCGGCTTCAGCTTTTGGTCTCGAGTGTCCTCCGCGCTCGATGAGACGAACCGCAGCAGTCCAACCAGGGCGCCCGGCTGGAGACTGCCGTAAAGAATGTCGGGCTCCGAGCTTGTGGAGGGCACCGCCGACAGCGACTTCAGCCACCAGACGTCGCAGACAGTATCCTGGCGATGCAGGATTCTCGACCCTTGCGCATCCAGCCGGTCCACTAGGGCGTTGGGTATCTGCAATGTCGAGAGCGCCGGCGATGTCTCCAGCGTGAACTCCGCCTGCGCCGGGGCCAGAGCCGCGAAAGTCAGTAACGCCAGGATCGCCAAAAACGACACCCACGCGTATTTCTTTCTTGTCACGTTGCACTCCTGGAATCGGTTGTTGCGCTCCTCTACAGAGCGAAAGTACCCACGAAGGCGCTCCGGGCGTCAGCGCGGGTCCATGCCGTGCCGAGTCCCTGACCGTGGAACGCGTCTTCCAAAGTAAAGGCCGGCATGGCATGCGCCGTCCGCACGAGCGGTGGATAATAGACCTCCTCGTTCCCGCAGATGTGGTCGCCCGCGCACAGGCTGCGAGTGCGAATGCGAACGAGCTTGCCAGCCTCAACGCTGACGCTGCCGTGCTCGTCACCCTGGCCAACGCTAACTTGAATAGGAGCCGTCTCCACTCGCACGACGTCGCCCACCAATTTGCCGGCCTCGGAGCGCACGAACCCTTCAAGCGCGTTCCGCTCCGCGGCGTTTGCCCGCTGGTCTACAATCAGGATCGCCTTCGCCGGGTAAGGATTGTGGTAGGGGTCGCCAAGTGTGGCGCGAGCCTGCACTACCGCAAGCACGCTCAATCCGTCAAGATTGACACCTTGCCACGTACCCTTTTGGATTCTCCACGCCAGAATCGCCTGCTTCCCTTCCAGATCCACCTGCGAATTGGCAAAGCAAGGACCGGTGTAAACGTCGGCGCTTCGAACCTCGATGTAGTCGCCACTCACGGCCGCCGAAAGCGCTCCGGCGGTGCCCAACAGCCAAAGCGCAACCATCGACGTCGTCACAAGGCTAATTCTTTTCATGATTAGGACTCTCCCTTCCGATTCAATCAAAACCTACAGCGATTGTAACTCCGCTGGGGCCCAAGCTCAAGGTTGGTATCTCTTGTCTCTCTGGTCTTCGTGGCAACAAGACCTCTTGGAAGACCGCGTGAACCGAACAGGTTCGCCTACCCTCTTGTAGATGTGCGGCGCGGCGTCTTCGATGCAGCCAGCGCCTACGTCCTCCGTGGCCGAAACCATCGATTCCGGCTATACTGACCGTGAAGTCGGAAATTGAAAATGGGACACGATCTGGTTCAGATTCTCCCCCCGCGCACAGCGGGAGTACGTAACTACACCGCGGAGCGACCGGCTGAGGGTGAGGTGGCGGGCACACTCGGCCGCACTTTCTACATTGAGACCTTTGGCTGCCAGATGAACGTGCACGACTCCGAGAAGGTGGCGGGCGTACTGATGGGCAGCGGCCTCGCGGCGGTGGACGACCCCGAACAAGCCGACATCATTCTCTACAATACCTGCAGTATCCGCGAGAAGGCGGCTCAAAAGGTCTTTTCGCGTCTAGGAGCTTTGAAGAAGCATCACGGTGACAAGCTGATCGGCGTGCTCGGCTGCGTGGCCCAGCAGGAGGGTGAACGGTTTTTCGAGCGCGCGCCCCAGGTGGGTCTTGTCTGCGGATCTGCCAGCTACTCACGGCTCCCTGAGTTGCTCGATCAGCTTCGGGCGGGAAATCGCCGCGTGACGGGTCTCGACCTGGACACCGACGAGTGTTTCGAGACCGATTTCACGCGCCGTGATAACCCCTACCGCGCCTATCTCACCATCATCGAAGGGTGCGACAAGGCGTGTTCCTACTGTGTCGTACCCACAACGAGGGGACCTGAACGAAGCCGGCCGGCGGACCGTATTCTGGCGGAATGCCGGCGTCTTGTGGATGATGGCTACACCGAAATTCAATTGCTCGGCCAGACGGTGAATTCGTGGCGCGACCCGTCGCCGCTGGCGCTGAGCTTCGCTGACTTGCTCGTTCGTGTGGCGGAGATTCCAGGCGTGCGGCGGGTTCGGTTCACCACTTCGCACCCGCGCGACTTTACGCCGGACATCGTCGCTGCCATCGACGAGCATCTTCCCTTATGTGACCATGTACACCTTCCCGTGCAGTGCGGCTCCAACGTCGTGCTTAATCGTATGCGGCGCACCTACACCCGGGAAGAGTATCTGGAGAAGATCGCGTGCATCCGCCGGGCACGGCGTGAGATCAGCGTCTCGACAGACATAATTACTGGCTTTTGCGGTGAAACCGAATCTGATTTCCAGCAAACACTCGCCCTTCTCGACGAGGTGGAGTACGACCAGGTCTTTTCATTCAAGTACTCGCCGCGGCCCAAGACCGCTGCCGGCGACTGGACCGATGACGTGCCCGAAGAAGAAAAGGGAAAGCGCCTCACCCAGCTTCAGGAACGCCAGCGCCAGATTCAGTTGAGGCGAAACCAGGCGCTGGTGGGACGCGAATTTGAAGTCTTGGTGGAGGGCTACCAGCCGAAGCTCGGCCAGGCGGTGGGCCGCACCACCAGCAACCGCGTGGTGAATTTTCCCGGCGAGCCTGGATGGAACGGGCGTTACATAAGTGTGAGGGTGACGGCGGCGGGTCCGAACAGCCTGGTAGGCGAATCTTTGTCGCCGGTGGAGAATACCAGCTATGGACGTTGAAAAAACAATCGAGTTTCTGCTTGGGCAGCACGCCAGATTTGACGCCAGTCTCGCGGCCTTCCAGGCAAAGTTTGACGCTGACATGGAAGAGCGGCGAAAGAACCAGAAAGCCACCGAACGTCTGATCAACGCCTTCGCCAGGGCGGGTGCAGCCCAAATCGAGCTGCATCAGGCGCGCTTGGACGGACTAGACAAACGTCTGGAGGTTCAAGAACGGGAATTCAGAGCGTTTCTCGATCGCTTTGATGCCTTTCTAAAAGGCCGCTGTGGCAACGGGCACGGCACTTAACGAGAGGACAGTTGTGGACGTCGAAAGAAACATTGAATTTCTCATCGAAAGTCAAGCCGCCTTAGGCGTCAAGATCGACAAGCTCACTGACCATCTCGCGACTCTGGTTACCATCGTGGGATCGCAGCAGGAGAGGCTTTCCATTCACCGCGAGCGCTTGGACGCCCAGGAGCGCCGCATGAAAGCGAACGAACAGGAGTTCAAGGCGTTTCTCGCCCGCTTCGACGCTTATCTCAAAGGTCGTTCGGGCAACGGGCACGGTGGCCGAAGGCGGCCAACGCGTGGGGAATGAACGCTTGAGTTGGAGGGTGTGACGGTAGATAATCGGGGGCTCGTATGGAAGTTGAAATGAAAATCCGGGGATTGATGATGGATCCTGCCACCAACATGCCCATTGTGATCCTGAAGGACGCGAGCGGCCCCAACGTGCTGCCCATCTGGGTAGGCATCTATGAGGCTAACGCCATCGCGCTCGAAATTGAAAAGGTGGCCACGCCGCGCCCCATGACGCATGACCTCATCAAGAATCTGCTCACCGGTCTCGAAGCGCTGGTCCGTAAAGTGGTGGTGAGCGAGCTCAAAGATGACACCTTTTTTGCCGTGATCTGGCTCGAACGCGAGGGCCAGGTGATCTCCGTCGACGCCAGGCCCAGTGACGCTCTGGCTTTGGCTTTGCGTGTCGATTGCCCAATTTACGTCGAAGACGAAGTCTTGAAAAACTCCAAGGTGGCGGGCTCAACCGCTGACAAGTTCCAGAGCGAGGAACTGCGCAGGTGGCTGGAGAACCTGGGGGACGAAGATATGGGACGCTACAAGATGTAACCCCTGGGGGTGAGCCCCGGTCCCGCAGGATACCGGGGCCTCGGCCGGACGGAGCGAATAGGTGCCGGTTATCGCGATTGCGAACCAGAAGGGCGGGGTAGGCAAGACCACGACAGCCATCAATCTTGGCGCTGCGCTCGCACTCAAGAAGAAGCGTACGCTGCTGATTGACCTCGACCCCCAAGCCAACTCCACTCTGACTTTCTTCGATCCCGCTGACATCGCGAGTTCGATTTACGAAGTTCTGTCGGACCATCAGACCACTCTGGGCGCAGTGGTGAAACCAACGCCGTCTGCGCTGTTGAGTCTCGCTCCTGCCAAGCTTGCGCTGGCAAAGATCGAGGCCATGCTCGCTGGGCAGTTCGACGCCCCCTTCCGCTTGAAGGACGCCCTAGCCTCCTGCCGTCAGGACTTCGATTTCGTGCTGATTGATTGCCCTCCAGCCCTCGGCATCCTCACCGTCAACGCTCTGGTGGCGGCGTCGCACCTGCTGGTGCCGATCCAGGCCGCGTACTACGCCATGGAGGGCACGGACGATCTGCTCGACACGTTGGGGCGCATCCGCGCGCGCCCCAATCCGGAGTTGGAGCTTCTGGGCGTGGTGCTCACTTTGTTCGACCGCCGCACCAATCTGGCGCGCGATATCCAAAAGCAGATCAACCAGGTATTCGGGGACAAGGTTTTCAAGACGGTGATCGGGAAGAACGTTCGACTGGAGGAGAGTCCGGCCTACAAGGAGACAATCTTCAGCTTTGCTCCTGGCTCGCCCGGCGCCGTTGATTACGAACGTCTGGCGCAGGAGGTCCTGCAACGTGTCGCTTAAACGAAGCGGTCTGCCGTTGGTGGTGAAGATGCGGCACGACGCACATTACGTGGAAGAAATCTCGGCGCGCAGCGGCGCGGCTATCGGACGCATGATCGCGATCGATCTGGTGGAGCCCAATGCCGCGCAGCCCCGCAAGGACCGCGGTGATCTTCGCGAGCTGACCGAGTCGGTGCGCAGCAAAGGCGTGCTGGAGCCGCTCCTGGTGCGTCCCTTGAGGGAAAGCGGCCGCTTTCTGATCATTTCAGGAGAGAGGCGGTTTCACGCCGCGCGCGCGGCCGGGCTCAAGGAGCTCCCCTGCATCGAAAAGGACGTCGGCGACGAAGAGACACTCGAGATCGCGCTCATCGAGAACCTGCAGCGCAAGGATCTGACTCCCTTCGAAGAGGCGGACGGCATGCAGGCGCTCGCAGATCGGTTCGGCCTGACGCACGAGGAAATCGGCGAGCAGCTCGGCAAAGGTCGATCTTCGATCACCGAAACGCTGACCTTGCGATCAATCCCCGATGGCATCAAGGCGCTCTGCATCGAACAGGGCGTGCTCTCGAAGTCCCAGCTTCTTCAGGTCGCGCGGCAGCCCACCGAGTCTCGCATGCGTGACGTGGCGCGCCGCTTCGCCGCAGGCCAGCTTAGTCGCGAGCAGGCGCGCGCCGAGCGCCGCCCCGGCAAGCCGCAGAAGGCTGTGTTCCGCTTCGTAGCGCCCGAAAAGGATTTCAGCCTTACGCTGAAGTTTCGCGGCAAACACGCCGAGCGCGACCGGGTGATCGAGGCCTTGCGCCGCATCATTGCGAGCCTCGAAACGGAATAGTGGCCGCGTGGCGGGCCCTGGTGGCTTGCGCTGCCTCGGGACAAGAACCACCAGGCTGCCGCGAGCGACCATACCTTCGTGAACCGCCGTCTCTCGACTGTCATTCTCGCGGAAGCGGAAATCCATTGACGGTGCCTACTCGGAGCGCGCGGAGAGTGATTTTTCGCACCGAGCCCATGCCATCGGACCTCGCGACGAACGGATGCGATCTGCTGTTTGTTTACGGAACCTTGCGCCGCGGTGCGTCCCACCATCACATTCTGCAGTCGCTGCACGCTCGCTTTCTCGGGCCGGCAATGGTGGCCGGCGAGTTGTTTGACCTCGGCCGGTTCCCGGGGGCGCGCGCCATCGAACCCACGAGTGCTGGGATCGGCGGCCGCCGCGTGACGGGCGAACTTTACCGCCTTCGGCGCCTGGAACCCGACCTTGCCGCGCTCGATCGTTACGAGGGCTTGCAGCCTTCGGCGTTCGAGACGTCTCTGTTCTGCCGCCGGGTTACCCGGGTCTGGAAGCAGAATGTTGGCGGCGCGGCACAGGCATGGATCTATTGCTTGAGCCGAAGACCGGCAGCGGCATGCCTGATCCCGTCGGGCGACTACAGCAAGGCTGCTCGGCGCTTGCGTGGGTCATCGGGCGCGTCGAAGCGAAGGGCTCGGTTCTAGCCGTGCCTCTTCCTGCGCGGGCGAGGTGCCGTGGATCTCACTCCCTTCCAACTGGAACGGCTCGAGAAACTGCTGCGAGGCGGGTTTCGTTCCGTCACGATCGCTCGGTATGAGCGGCTCCTCGCGGTCGAGCGCGATGGGTTTATTGTTCTGCTCGATCCGAATGAAGGCAACCTGAAGCCCTTCAGCCAGCCGGGCTACCGCATTGGCGACGGCATTGGGATGCTGGTAGAACGTGACGGAGGTCGGGCTTTTGTCTGGCACGGAGAGTCCGTTCCCGCCACCCCTGAGATGCTCGAGACCTACCAACGCTTTCGCGCGGAGGTTGAGCGCGCGCTGAGATCCGCACCCGAGGGGAGTGAACGTGAGCGGGAGTGATACGACAGCTTGCACTCTGACGGCGGCGGGGCAACAAACAATGGCAGAAACGCCGAAAATGCCGCGGGCCGAGAAACCCGATGTGCTACGATGCGACTGCAAGGAGGTTTCCCATGACGTTCATTCGAAATTTGGCATTCACGCTCGGCGCCGTGCTCGCGCTGGCTACGGCGAGCTGGTCTCAGGGTATGGGTATGATGCATCCGCCCGAAATGCCGGGCCAGTTCAATCCCGTGGTCGGGTCGGGAGGCGAATACGAGATCACCCACAACGGTCAGACGGTCAACTGGACTTACGCCGTGGTGGGCAAGGAGACCGTGAACGGCCAAGAAGGCTACTGGCTTGAAATGCGCACCGAAACCCCGCGCGGCAAGATGGTGATGAAGCAACTCATGGTGACCCAGCCCGGAAAGGTGCAGATTGAGCGCATGATAATGCAGCCTCCCGGGCGTCCGCCGATGGAAATGCCGATGGCCATGATGTCAAGGATGGGCGGAGGCGCGCATCCGGCTCCCGCGTCCGACCACCCTCAGGGTGAGCTGGTCGGTACCGAAAGCGTCACGGTGCCGGCAGGCACATTCACGGCTGAGCACTTTCGGTCCACGACTGATGGCAAGACCAACGACGTCTGGGCCTCGACTAAAGTGGCGCCATACGGGCTGGTAAAGATGACTTCAGCAGATACCACCATGGTGCTCGTCAAAGCGCTCGATCACGAGACCTCCCAGATCACCGGCGAACCGCAGAAAATGAATATCCCCGGAATGCCGCAGTGATGGCGAGCGTTGGAGTCACTGCTTCGCTTGCGGCCGGCGCGACGCTTAGGCTGGGGACCAGCTCAAGGAATGTCCCGGCCTCCTGGGCTGCCACCGCTTGTGGTAGCGAAGATCACACGTCGCGTCGGGGCAGCCCGCGGCAGCCCGCATCCCTCATTGCGAATCGGCGCGTCACGCCGGTATAATCGAACTGTATCAATTGAGGGCGATGGAGTTCGCCTGAATAGGTTCCCGCTGATTGGGGATGATGACTCCTGACCGCCGGCCGGCGCTCAGGAGTTTTTTGTTTGTGCCGGCCGTCTCGTGGAAAGGAATGGGCCAGTGCGCGTCTTGTTGCTGTTGGTTGTGTTCGGATCCATCGGGACCCTTGCCCGCTACGGGTTGCAAGGAGTGATCCAGTATCGGGCGGGCTCAGCGTTCCCCGCGGGAACGTTGATGGTGAACCTGCTTGGCTGCTTTCTGCTGGGCGGCATCGGTCAGTACTCGTTGATGCACATTGCGGTCCCGGCGGACTGGCGGATTGGTTTGACGGTGGGCTTTTTCGGCGCTTTCACCACGTTTTCCACGCTTAGGGAGTGCGCATAAATAACTTGAACAGACCGTGCGCAAGGCGCATACTTCCTGTGTGGACGGGAAGCGGCTCCGAGCCATCCAAGAGAAGTATCGGACGATGTGTCACATCCTCGACGAGCGCGGACGTCGAGTGTGGG
>DATJYK010000234.1:0-1732 GCA_035578005.1 Terriglobia bacterium | reverse complement strand
CTTGTCTTTGGCTATCTGAAGGCATAGCAAACCGCAGCCGGCAATGTTTTTCCGAATAAAAGAGGCTTCACGACTGGAGCCTTCCCATCAACGAAGTCCTGTAAATTGACTCCCATTGCTTTGCCCCATAGTTGAGTTCGAAACATGCCTATCATCTTCGCTGTAGTCTCCCTTTGCGGAGGCGCCGATGTTCGCCATTTCGGTAGCGGCAAGCCCGGCTCACCCAGGTTACGGCTGGTTCCGGCCAGAAGCAAGAAAGCATAAGCTGCCACTACGAACGCCGGAACTGATTCGGCCGCTGCTTGCGAACGCACCTGCGCCTCACCGACGCCCATCACTGTCTTCTCATCTCTGAAGTTCAGCTCCACTTCCCACCGCCACAGATATGATTGCAGTAGTCGTTCAAGAGACAGGTCCGGATCAGTGCATAGAAGGTAGACCGGATTACGATAGAGAAGCCGTGCGCCTTTACGTGGCCGATATGCCAGGGGACGGACGATGACCAGGCGGACATCGGTTGCGCCGGTGCCCAGCCAGCGGATCGGCGCCACGGTCTTAACTTCGAACGAATGGGCCTTGCCGGCGGCAAAGGCTTGAACGGGATGCCAGGCAAACGAATCGTCCTTGCGGATCTGTTCAGGGGTCGGCAGTGGTGTTCCGTACCAACGTCGTCGGCCACGACGATGCGAAGCCTCTTCATTTGGAGGAAGAAACAGCCTGGCATCCTTGCGGATGCGTCCGATTGCGACCGTGTTGTCCGGCAGATTCCGGAACACCGTTCGGTTGGTAAATCCTCCATCAACCGAAACGATCAGACGCCGAGCGCCATCCTCATGATCGAGCTGTTTGCGCAGTTCAGCCAGCCTGGCCGCTCCGACACTGCTTACCTTCATGACCTGCTGCTTAACCCGATATTCATCCCATGCCGCCTCAGTTGCTCTTTTGCCCGGTTTGGCAGGTGATGGTGCATGGGTCAGATCGATAGGAATCCCTCTGGCCAGCCCGGTGACTGACCGATCCGGCAATGCTGCCGAAACCTGGAGAAAGCGTTGCCCCCAGACAAAGTTAGAGCAAAACGGCGGACCAAGAGGATCTCGTTTCCAACCGGCACCGTGTACCTTACGCCCGCGCTTGCGGATTAGTGTGTCATCCATCATCACCACCAACGGCTCGTCCTCTCCAAGCCGTCCCACAACCTCCCGGCGTGCCGGCGCAAACAGGGCTTGCGCATCAAATCGCTGTCTTTCAAAAAGCCGGTACGCTGCCGACCAGTCGGTGAACTGCTGGGCGCTCGTGCAAAGCATGCCGCTTACCGTCCGCCGTCCCAGGCCAACCAGAGAACTCGTGGCCAGAATGCGCGCACGCTCAAACGTCCGCTCCTGCATAAAAGCTGGCTTGGCCTGGTCGAACAACCGGTTGAAGGCGGAGATCATTCCTGACGTTTTTTTTTCATCGCTGATGGCGGCACCTTCTGGCGCCTAAGTACCAGGCTTTCCTTGTCTTCGATAATCCACTCCACCGTCTCGCCACGCTCGAATTCCATAGCCTGGGCCACGGCTGCAGGAAAGTTGATGTACCACTGCTCACTCTGTTTGCGTTTTATCAACTGGACTTTGGTTGGATATCCCATAAAACCTCCTTATCTAGTCATTAAACTAGATTATAATACACAAAAAAATCGAGAGTTGCAAGCTCTCGATGTAATTTTATCTAGTTAAGGGCCAAAGACAAG
>DATJYK010000233.1:0-7362 GCA_035578005.1 Terriglobia bacterium | reverse complement strand
GCCGCGACCTCGGCGGCGACCGATGCTGCCAACAATGCCAACAACGCAGGCTGCGCTCTGAACTCTTACTCTGAAGAGGTTAACGGTCCGGGCGTGATTCCGAGCCCGTACACTCCGATATCGCCGTACACTTGCCCGGCTCTCACCGTGACACCGCACTGAGGGTTTGTGCACGGTTGTGATTGAACGCGGGGCAGCACGCCGGAAGCGCGTGCTGCCCCGCTCGCCTGCCGTGGGTTTGTGCCGGGAGCTTGCGTGTGACCGTAGGCTTTGATACGAACGACCCGCGTAGCCCGTCTCTCTAGTCTATCTGAGGATCGACGCCTTCCCCTCGAAGGCCGCTACTGCAGCCCCCGCCGCGTTCTTGCCGACTTCAATTTCCGGCTCACCGGTTCGCAAGTCCCGAGGGCACCTTCAGCCTCGGCGAATTTCCAAAACCTTCCAGAGACGGTATGCAGGTATACCCGTCGCCACGAGGCCAAGACACCAAAGTGCGTCTGAAGGGCGTTCGCGAAGGGTATCGAGAAGTAGAAGCGCAGCAACGGTGACGAACAGGAGAGGAATGAGCGGGTAGCCCCAGGTGCGGTAGGGACGGGCCAAATCAGGGCGCCGCCGTCTGAGAATCAGGATGCCGGCTGTGACCAGCGCATAAAAGATCCACTCCGAGTAAATCGCTTTGGTGTAGAGAGTCTCATAGACCCCCGTCAACGCAAACATCGAAGCGACCAACGCCTGGGCTGCGATCGCCACATGCGGAGTGCAAAAGCGCGGTTGGATGCGGGCGAATGCTGCCGGGAATAGCCCATCCTTCGCTTGCGCGTAAGGGATGCGGGAGCCGGAGAGCACAGAGCCGTTCAGCGTGGCGAATGTCGAGACCAACACCCCGATAGCCACGAAAGTGGCGCCGCCCGCGCCCATTAACCGGCGCGCGGTTGCAACCGCAATGGTGCTGGTACTCACAGCCTCGGTCGGGGTCAACAGGTAGAAGTAGACGAAGTTGGCAAGCAGATATACACCCAGCACCACGAGAGATCCGGCAATGAGCGCGAGCGGCATATTTCGTTGCGGATTTTTCACCTCGCCCGCTACCATGCTGAGGTTGTTCCAGCCATCATAGGCCCATAGCGCTGAAACCGTGGCCAGCAAGAGGCCGGAGGCTGGCGCTCCACCCTGGGCGCCGGGAGCAAGTGTCCAAAAGTGTTGAAGAGAGCCGTGACCGGCGGCGACTCCCACCACGATCAGCGTAGCAAGCACGGCGAGCTTGGCCGCGGTAAAGACGGTTTGCACGGCGCCGCTGCGCCGCACACCGAGCACGTTGATTCCTGACAGGAACAGGATGAGCAAGACCGACCCCACCTGGAGGCCCGTGACTCTGAAAGACAGACTTTGTCCGGACGCTCTCGCCGGGAACTCCCAGATAACGTTGGTGAGCCCGGGAAAGAAATACGCCGAATAGAGGAGGAACCCCGTTGCGATGGTGGCGATAGAGGCAGGCTTGGCCACCACAAATTGGGTCCAGCCGTACAAGAATCCCATGCCGGGGCCGTAGGCTTCGCGCAAGTACACGTACTCGCCGCCGGCCTCCGGCAGCGCGCTGCCCAGTTCGGCGTATCCGAGGGCTCCGAAAAGACTCAGCAGGCCGGCAAATACCCAAACCCCCATGACCTTGATCGGCGTGCCGACATGAGCCAGCATCAAGCTCGGTACCAGGAAGATGCCGGTGCCGATCACGGTTCCCGCTACTACGGCGGTTGCAGCGTAAGGACCGAGGCCTTTGGTCAGTTGGGGGGTCAGCTTCTGGCCCAGTCGCGAGGGCGATCGCGCGCCGGGCGGCGCATGCGTCATGGATGGCTCGGAAAGGAACGGCTCAGGCATAGGCTCTGCGAAACGTAGCCTTCACAGTAGCGGTGATCAGGAATTCGGTCAACGGATAGCCCGTTTGGAATTACCGAACGGAAGCATGCACTTTACGCAACGTTTGGGGTATATGAAATGAAAAAGAATAGGATGCTCTACAGATACTTCTTGTAAGCGACCCGGATGGCTTTTGAACACTTGGCGGCTTCAACGATTCTGGCGAGCGCCGCTGCGCTGAGGCATTTTTGAGGAATGACCTTGGTCCCAATGAGAGCTTCAATTATCGCACACTGGTTTGGCGTGATCTCCAATGCGTCAGCAAATGAGACGTACGATTCGTGCGTAATCCAGTCGTGGTCTTGTGGTCCGAGAACGCATTCCTTACCGGCTCTGTCTACATCGCTAGTGATGTTCACGATGATAAAGTTTCCGTTGTGCGCCTGCGGATCGGAAATGACGAAAAACAGATGTTTACGTTCAAACCTAGGCGGGACGGACATTAGGAAGGCATCGCCGATGTTCATTTCTTAGCGAATGCCTAAGAGAATTTTGGTTTGGGTGTGAAGTCGGTTGGATTCTGCGAATACCTGTATTTCTTCATCAGTCCTTCCAGCGTTCCTGAGGATTGTGTCTGGTTGGATTGGAAGAGAGCTTCCATTCGGGTCTTCCCACTCAGGGCAAGTGTCATGGAGCCACCGTGCAACCTCCCACGGCGCAAAGCTGTTAATCTCTTTTCTCGCCGTTTCGAGCAGTTCCATTTCACGTTCCGAGAGCACGTCGATATCGACATCTTTCAATAGCCGGACGCAATGATTCACTTTCTCACTGAAAACCGAATCCCACTCAGCCTGCAACTTCTTGTTCCCAGTTCCCTTGAAAAGATCGTAGACTTCGCTCAGAACAGGACCTTTCGGCATCGAAACGAACGAATCTCCAGTAATCGTCGTGCCCCAGGAAATCAGCGCTTCCTTATCTGCAAGGTACAGCATTTTGAGGCCAAGGAACATGTCAAGTTCCCCGCCCTCATGCTCAATGAGGAACGCGACGGCTGCGATGGTTTTCTCGATATCGAATTCCAACGGCACTGGCATGTAGCGCCTCCTCAAGTCCTGCACCTATTATTATTCTCTGCAGATTAGCCCTTTGAATCAAGGGCTCCATCCTGCACTTAATCGCGCCCAGAGGTCAATACTTTCGCAACACTCCGATCACCCGGCCTTGAACCTTAACGTCGCGCGCGGGCAGAACGATGGGATCCATCTGCGCATTGGCCGGCTGTAGTCGAATCTTGCTGCCCTCCTGCCGGAAGAACCGCTTGAGGGTGGCGTCTGTCCCTTCAATCAGCGCCACCACAATTTCGCCGTTCTCGGCTGTGTTTGAGCCCTCCACCAAAATGTAATCGCCGTCGCAGATATGGTCGTCCACCATGGAGTCGCCTTTGACTCGCAGCACGAAGACGTTGCTCTTGCCTCTGGCGAAATCGCCCAGCGAAAGGGTCTCCGGGTTGGCTACGGCCTCTACGGGTTGGCCGGCGGCAATTCGGCCGAGCAGCGGAAATTCAAGCCCGGCCGGAGGCGGCTCCGAACGTCCCGGAAGCGGAGTCGAGGCTCCTCCGGAAGAACCCAGCCGCTTCTTGGCGCCCGGCAGGTGCCGGGCGGTTTTTCCAAATGGCACCTGGCCGGGTACCGCCACCACGTCGATCGAGCGGCTCTGGTTGTAGCCGCGCCGGATGAATCCCTTGCGCTCCAGATTCTCCACGTGTTTGTGAACTGTGGCCAGCGACGAAAGGTTGAGTGAATGCCCAATTTCCTCGAAGCTCGGGGCATACCCCTTACGGTTGATAAATCCGATCAGGAAGTCCAGCACTTCCTTCTGCCGCTTCGTCAAAGCCATGAGAACCTCCAGGCAAATTCGCCGTTATCCGGGATGGACACGCCGGCGTAGCCGCAAGACAATATTATAGGCGAATAAAAGGCGAACGACAACTTGTTTGTTAAGCGCCGTCCCTAGTTCCGCTCTGCAGATACGGCCGTTCCTGTCCGAGCCTTCCGACGAGTTCGTTCTTGAGTTGGCAGTGGCAGGATACGCGGACGCCATTGTCACACACAACGTGAGGCATTTCGCCGGTGTCGCGCGGTTCGGAATACAGGTGCTGACACCGCGCGAGTTTTTGCGGAGAATAGAAGGAGAAGAGAGGACATGAGCAGGCGTATCACCGTATCCGAGGATTTGTACCTCAAGGCCGCCGAGCTTGCCGCGAGGGATCACGTCTCCGTCGAGGAGTTTGTGTCTGCCCTTCTGGCCAATCGACTTGCTGCCCGCGACTTCATCGAGTCCCGGGCCAAGCTCTTCAACAGGGAAGAATTCGAGCGGGCCCTGAACGAAATCCCGGACGTAGAACCGGAGGACAACGATCGTCTGTGAATGTACCAGCGGCGAGCGACTGCCCTCATCGGACGTGCATTTCCCCCCGCGGTGGCGATGACAAGCAGTACAACGTCGTTACCACCACCCCGGAACTCTGATGGAGGTAATTTGCGCATTATCGGGAGCCGCACCAGGGTTTACGAGATTCTGCGGCGCAGCCGGCCGCTGTGCCTAGGCATGATTCGCCGGCTTCATGAGCGCCTTCATATTTCTGCGGAGGCGCTCATCCGACCGGGCAGAAAGGGCCGAGGCAAGCGAGCGGCGTAGGGCCCGGGTGGCGACGACGACATGCAGTACAATGTGGTCGCCACTCGGCGGTCGCTCTGCGGTGCCCAGCCTGCCGATCGACCAGGACTCGCGTGATATAATCTGCTGCAGGAGCGATTGGACGTCTTGAACCGCATCATATCGGGGTTGCTAGAGACCCTGCCGGGAAGCCCGCACCAGTCCTCTCTCCAAGCGGTGCCAATTGACAAGATTGAAATTGACCAAGCGACTCTAAACATCGAGAGGAAGGAGCGGAGCAACCTCTTCCCTTGGAGTGGTCAGTTCTCCCCACAACTGATCGAGGCTCTGTTACACAGGTACGCCCCGCGAGGTGGCGTTGTGCTCGATCCGTTCGCCGGGAGTGGCACGGTGCTTGCAGAATGCGGGCGCGAGCGACTTGAGGCTATCGCGGTCGAAATAAATCCCGCGGCCTGCTGTATGGCTCGCACCTACGAGCTAATCAACTGCGAGCGGCCCGAGCGCGTGCGATGGATTTGGGAGGTCGGGCACACCCTCCGGGAAAAGCTTTCCGTCGAGTACCCGCTATTTGATCGCGAATCGCCACCGGTCAGCCCCGTATCTGCGATCGAACAACTCAGGGCGCTGTCGGTCGCCATCCAGGGTGAGGGGCCCAGAAGACTGTTCGAGGCACTTGTTGTCCTTCTCGATCTATACAGACCGGGACTTGAGCGCACCAGGCTCATGAGCACCTGGAACCGGTTGGTAGGCACGATCCAGCGACTGCCCTTCTCGGACAGGCCCCTAACAGTCATCAATGCGGACGCGCGGCAGATTCCGATAGCGAGCCAGTCCGTAGACCTAGTGATCACCTCCCCACCCTACATCAATGTCTTCAATTATCACCAGCAATATCGATCATCGGCGGAGTTCCTGGGCTGGGACCTCCTCGCAGTCGCCAAGTCCGAGATCGGCTCCAATCGGAAGAACCGCGCGAACCGATTCCTAACAGTCGTCCAGTACTGTCTGGACATCTACCGGGCATTTGAGGAACTAAGGCGTGTCTGTAAGGAGTCGGCACAGGTGATATTTGTGGTGGGCCGGCAGTCAAACGTCAGGAAGACGCCGTTCCAGAACGGGGAGTTAGTTGCGGCCGTTGCCACAAAGTGTGCGGCTTTCCTGTTGCGTACACGGCAGGAGAGAGCATTCACAAACAAGTTTGGCGATCGAATATTCGAAGACATTCTGCACTTCACGATCGGGCCGCTCGGCGCGTCTCAGCAGGAGGCCCCAGCGGGGATCGCTGTTGCTGCTCTAGAACAGGCGTTGCCTCTCGCGCCCCCCGAGGCTTTACGCGACTTGGAAGCTGCGATAGCGCACGCTTCTTGGGTGGAATGTTCGCCGCTCTACCATCATCGACAGGGCCAGAAGTGTCAGAGCAAGGAAGACTGACGATGCCGGAGTTTCCCACGCCTCATCTCGACAAGCTGGAAAGGGCTCTCGAAAACGAGAAGCTTCCCGCAGGCGACAAGGCAGTACTAGAGGCGGCCAAGACAAGGTACCACGCTTGGACAGATGCCCTGAACCGGGTTGAAGGGCCGCCTGAAGAGATTCTGCGTAAGATGGTAGACCTGCTTAACGAGTACAGGTTCTACATCGACGTTAACGTCGTGTTCGACAGCGAATCTGATTTCCTATACAGGCAGAAGGGGCAATTGAAGCTGGATAACAGCGTGATCGAAGAGTTTCTGCCGAGGCTTATCCAGCCCAGCGTCATTCCGGAGTTGAAAGGAAGCGACGTGTCGGTGGGCCCAGTTAGCGCGTTCTCTTCCTTGTTCTTCGTCTCTAGCCTCGATGCCCCCCAGATTGGCGGCGGGATGAGTATTCGAACGAAGGATCAAGACTTCGCGATAAGCAAGCCACTGTACATCCGAGCGTCGCACACGGCGGGCTTCGAAAAGGGCCAGTACGAGTTGAAGATGGCTAACGTCGCATACGTAGCTGCTGAGTGCAAGACCAACCTCGACAAAACAATGTTTCAAGAGGCTTGTGCAACCGCACGGGATACAAAGTTCGCGGTCGCAGGGGCGAGATACTACCTGCTCGCGGAATGGCTAGACATGACGCCTCTGAGCACGGCTTCTACGGAGATCGACGAAGTCCTACTCCTGCGCAAGGCCAAAAGGATCAATTCGAACGTCCGCAATGAGTATGCCAGGAGTGACCGTAGAAGGGTTCGCCGCCAAGAATACGTCGACTACCTGACCAGTAATCCATTCCGGTCGGAGGTCTTCGCGAGACTAGTAGACCACGTCCGCGGGCTGCTGAAAAATGAAGCTCCCGAGGAGCGCAAGGTACTTGATCTCGGCTATTTCTGACGCCGGGTGCTGGCGGAGAGGTGCGTCCGGAAGGACAGAATGAACTGGCGCGAAAACGTGGAAGAACTAGGCTAGATATGGTGCTCAGTTCACGAAGCACGTTGCGAATTGACAGATCTTTGAGGCCGTGGTATACGTAGGCTGTGTTTATCTCGCAGTCGGGCGGTCTCATCCTGAGCCCCGCGTTTTCCTGAGCGCGGCGAGGGGTCTCGCTCGGCAAAAAGGCACGCGGAGATTTCGCCCGGCTCCGGCGATTGGCACTTCCGACGTAGCGCGGCCCTCGTGGTCGCCCAACTGACGGCGCCTCTGCGTGAGACCTTGCATTCTTTCAACGTTCTGTTCCGAAAATTTCGGTCAGGCATTAACGCTGGGGTCAAGGGTGACCTTATGACCTAGACCTTCGAGCCGCTTGACGTAATAACGGGTCAGGCGTTCGGGTTCAAGACGATCATAGAAGTCGCCGCCGAGATCAGCA
>DATJYK010000232.1:0-26534 GCA_035578005.1 Terriglobia bacterium | reverse complement strand
GCAGAAAGTAATGATGCGTCGTAGCCGTTCGGCCGTCGAGCAGTCCATAGTCCGCCAACACCGCAGCACCGGTGCACACCGACATGGTTTCATCGGCGGTGGCCGAATTGGCCAGCAGCCAGGCCTTCTGGGCAGCGCTGCGTCCGGCCTGCGCGGGAATCACGATAACTTGCGGCTTAGGCGCATTGTCAAAGGTGTAGTTGGGGACGATGGTCAATCCATTTGCATCCACCGGCTTCAGCGAATCGGAAACGGTATACACGTTGATCGGCATCACCATGTCATCCCAGTCCGATTCATGCCATGGCTTGCCTTTGGTTGTAAGCATAGCGCCGTGGAGAGCCTCCCAAGGCCCCGCGATGTCCATGACGTCCGCGCCCTCCGAGATCATGAACGCGACGTTGATCTTGCCCGTGGCGGGCGGCTTCAGTGAGCCGGCCTGTTGCGTGGACGACGGTGGTTTGTCCGGCGCCTTCCCGTAACTTATGAAAGCCACCACGTCCAGAATTCCCACCATGACAGCGGCCATCCAGAGTGCTTTCCTTGTCCTGCGCATAGTATCCTCCTGAGAACTGCGTGCCATGGGAGAGACGATACCCGACCGAAGGGAACGTCCCAAATGACATTCATCCGGTATTTCAGGCCATTTCCTGTTAGAGGGGCTAAGTCCCAAATGGCCGGATGAATGTCTTTTCAGACATACACTGCCTTTGCTATGTTAGTGAGACGAACAACGTGAGACCCAAACACATCGTTATTGTCGGGTACGACGACCTCACTTCCCTCGACTTGTCGGGGCCGCTGGAGGCATTCAGTAGTGCGCTCCTTGAGGACTCGAGCAGCAATCCACAGCCCTGCTACAAGGTTACGATTGCCGCGTTGGGCGCAAAGACCTTCAGCTCCGTGTCCGGGTTGCGCATGACCGCCTCCTGCTCCCTCAGTTCCTTGCGCCAGATCGACACGCTGGTCATTCCCGGCGGCCGTGGTGTCCGCCTCTCGCCCGTTGCCCCTAAGCTGGCGGATTGGATCAGCCGCCGCGCCAGCGGCATTCGCCGGATTGCCTCGGTATGCACGGGGGTTTACGCGATAGCGCCCACCGGGCTGCTCGACGGACGGCGGGTGACCACCCATTGGAAGTTCGCCGGCCAATTGGCCAGCCGCTTTCCAGCATTGAAGGTTGACGCCAATGCGCTTTACATTCGGGACGGCAAGTTCTACACCTCGGCGGGTGTCACCGCCGGGATCGATCTTTCCTTGGCATTAATTGAAGAAGACTTCGGACCCCGAGTCGCGCTTGCGGTGGCGCGCGAACTGGTGGTCTACATGAAGCGACCCGGAGGGCAAGAGCAGTTTTCCGAGCCGTTGAAGTTTCAAGTTGCTACCACTAGCCGCTTCGCCGATCTGGCGGCATGGCTGCTGGGACGCCTCAACAAAGACCTTTCCGTTGAAGCCATGGCCGAGCATATCAATCTTTGCCCGCGGCAGTTCTCCCGCCGATTCAGGTTGGAGTTCAATAGCAGTCCCGCCGCTTTTGTGCAGCGCCTTCGGCTTGACGAGGCGCGCAAGCGGCTATCTGACCCTGGCGGTACCGTGGAGAGCATCGCCGAATCGGTTGGCTTTCACGATCCCGACAGTTTTCGCCGTGCGTTCACGCAACGCTTCGGCGTTGCGCCTACCCACTACCGCAGCCGTTTCGTGGCTGGAGCGCAAAGCTAAGCTCCCATGCGGGGCTGCACGCCGGAATGGGTTTGTTTCTTGTTGTCCGGCAGAGATTGTCACTTGGCACATGACGGGCTACTCGGAAGTTGAGCGGCGCCGGCCAAGTTGCCGCTAAACGGCCCGCCCCCGGAGGTGCTTTATGCCGCGTCGGACGAGGAGCTTCGTCACGGGCGACTGACCCGCGATCAACCGCCAAGTGGCGAGTTGACGGTCAATCGCGGCCGGACAACGCAGGCACCCGAACACAACTCGCCATGGGGCGCTCCACATCGACAGCGTTGTGATGGTCACGCCGAGTGTATATGGGACTGATAAAATCGGCCACACTTTTCGGAATCACTTTTCCGAATCAGGACGCGCGCGAGAAGCCCCTGCGGGGTGGCGAGACACCCCCCGAACGACTGATGATGCTCCTGGTGAGCGAGGCTATCGCTGTTGTGCAATATCGATCAGGTCAGCTTCACCCTCGACGTCGACTATTCGACCAATGATCAAGCCGGTGAAGCCTCGACTGACCGACCACTGCGCGCACAAATCACAAACAACGAAGCGAAGACCGGTACGCTCTCGGGTACGACTATGCCGAGTCGAGCATTCGTGCGCGACAGGCTATGCTCTTGCGCTTCACATCTCTCGATAATTCATCAGCGCAGCCCCAATCAGAACGAAGCAAGTCGGCCAGACCCACGACGGAATGGCGCGGTTTTCTTTTGGCAGCCGCAGCTCCAGCCACCTGGCCCATCCCGCGAAGACCGCGAGAACGCCCATAGGCACGTGGCTGAGTTCGACGAGCGAAGTTTCCTTCACGTTTGTAATCGCGTGCTGGTGTGTCAGCAGCACGGCGCCGCCCAGCGCGCACATCAGCGGGAACACCAGCGCCCATCGATCGTTCTCTCGCTTTTGCGTCCTCACGCGGAGTTCGAAAACCGCGAAGCCCACGCATACCAGCGCGGCCAGCCTGTGCTGAAACACCTCGGGATCGGCGAAGCACGCTCCAACGCTCTTCCACCCCACCGGCCAGCACTCGGTATCGGCGAACAGGATTATGAACATCGCGATGCCGATCAACAAGAGCGGCCAATACTCTGCCCATGGGGCTTTGCCGGTGCGCGCCAGTAGCGCAAGCAGTCCCATGGCCAACACGACGAGGCCCATCCAATGGTGGTTCGACTCTGACTCAATCGAATCGTTGATGATTCTCGGCGTAAGCGGAATACCGTCAACATTGACGATCTGCGGACCAGAGAGTTGGATCGGCTCGCCGAATTTGGGGCCAGTCTGGGGGCTAGTTTGGGGGCCAACCTGGGGCCCAGTTTGGGGATCACTCTCGGGAATGAAACGGTAGGCCAGCCGCGGAGCCTCCGGCTTGAATCGTTGCCACACCTGCGCCAGGGTGACCGTGTCGCTGACTTGGTCCACTGCCGGCGGCTGCGAGGTCAGCGACGCCGCCGCGAGAATAACGGTGATGCCGATGCCAACTTCCGCTTCGATCAGCGGCCGGAGGCGCGGCATGACCCGGTCTTTCGGAAAGTTCCTCAACAACCAAAAGTTCACTCCGCCGAGCACGAGCAGCGCTCCCAACATCGTCGCTTTGGCGAGCACCATGATCCCGTAGGCGGTTCCCAGGATGCCGCCCCAGGAGCCGATGTAGAGAATATTCATCACCAGGCCGCTCGCGGCCAGAGCGCCGACGCTCCACACCGCCGTCCGCGAGAATCGCTCTGTGACGTACCAGCGTGTATCGAGGTCCTTGGCCTGAAACAGTCCCAGCACCAGAAAGGGCAGTCCGCCAATCCAAAAGCCGGCGGCCAGCTCATGCACACTCGACAGCGTGATGAGGAGAGGACGCTGCTCCAGCCGCGAGGCCGCGTGGTTGGTCATCACCGACGCGCTCATAATAACCAGCACTAGCACCGGCAGCGCCCAGCGTGCCACCTTCTTGCTGTCGCCGGCGACGAGGGCCGTGAGCAGCGCCGCCACCAGCACGATCGCTCCAGAGAGAAAGAAATTCGCCCCCACAACCCCGCTGAACGGCAGACCCGCCGAGGCCATCAGCACAGCCGAGTCCACATAGAGGTACAGAAGCTGAACCCCGGCCAGGCCCACAGCGCTCCAGCGCAGCAGCTTCCAGGACGATGCCTGCACTTGCGCGATGCTGTCCGCCGGCGCATTCGGAGAATAGCGCGCCGTCCGCAGCACGAACATCACGCCGCCCAGTAACGCCGACTGAAAAACCAGAGTGCCTGCCCGAAGCACGACTGACAGGAATGAGAACAGATCGACCAGTGTGACGAGCATCTCGTCCTACTTCACCGTGAAGGGAACGTCGCCCTTGCTCATGTGACCGTCGGAGGCCAACACGTTCCACTGCAGTTTGTACGCGCCCGCCTTCAGTCCGGAGGCGTGCGTCTGCAGGATGTTGGGCTTGGATTGTTTGGCAAGCGCCAGGGCCGTCGATATACCGTCTTGAGCGAGCAGAAATACGCGCGACCGGCTGCCATCAACGCGGACGTTGAAGCGCAAAGTGATGTCCAGCTCCGGACCTTGTACCGTGGAGTTGATCTTGGGCGTGGACTCCATCAGGACCGCGTGCGCCAAGCAAACCTGCGTGGCACCGGCCACGAGCAGCAGGATCAGCAACATGCGCCTACATTGGGAAAGAGCAGCGAACAAGGCATTAACCTCCTTCCTGCATCTGCAAGATCATCACGGCAGGTGCAGGTGACAGAATACTAGGGATGTCTTCCGCTTCGTATCTCGCCCCGTCGGGAATCCGAGGTCGACAAGCGAGATAGGTGAGTATAATCTGCTGTGTTGCGTCCTGCCGCGTTCAACATCAGTAGACAAAGGAATCGTGATGAAACAGATGTTACCCGTTACCGTGCTAGCAATCTCTGGTCTGCTTGTCCTGCATCCGTTCTGCGCACAGCAGCCTTTACCCAAACCGCTAACGCTCTCTCTTGAATGTAACTCGGGCGATTGCCCGCTCCTCCAAGGTGTTCCGCAGACTGCGGGCCTGCGAAGCGGTTTTGTCCGATTGAACCCCGGGGAGACGGTTGGATGGCACAGCACCACCGACCATGAAGAGGCGTTAGTGATTCTGCGCGGCGGTGGCGAGGCCCGAATTGAAGGCCGGCCTGCACGCCCATTTATCGCGCCGGCGATGGTCTACATTCCTCCGGTCACTCGCCACAATATTGCGAATACGGGACACGAACTCCTCGAGTACGTTTATGTCGTGGCACCCACTGCAGCGCAGCCAGCTCAGCCACAGACGAACTGATGTGAAGCCTTTTCGTTGATCTGGCGCTCGATGCGTGAAGATACTTTACTAAATCATCGACATCTTCATTGCTTAACCGCTGATCAAAGGCCGGCATTGTGCCAATGCCGTAGATGATGGTCTTGCGCACTTGGCCGTCCGTAGCGCGCGCGCCGCTGGGTAGGGTTTTCGATCGAAACAGGCCTTCAAGTCTGGGCGGTTGCTTCTTGAGTTGTGGGTTAGAGGCCTCATGACAAGGTGCGCAGTTCATTTCAAAGAGTTCCTCCCCCCTCTGTTCCACCATGGTTTGGCGGTCGCAAGCCTGCCACGTGGTCAGCATCAGTACTAGAACGGTAAGCCGTAGGCAACCAAAGACAACACGCGCGGGACGCCTCACCGCGACCTCCGGTCGTCAGGAATTCGCCTACTAGCAGACGCCAATTCGGTGGTCTGCTCTCGCAGGGCATTCTCTAATTCCGCCGTTGTCCATTCCGTCGACCAATACTTGACCACAGTACCCTTCGACGATATCAGCACGATGTCCATAGAATGGGCTATCTGGTTATCCTGTTCGAAATACACCAGCCCAAACGCATCGGCGAGCCTGCGCATGTCGTTGGGTGCGGCCGATGCGAAGTCCCACTGCGAGAATCCCGATGCGTCATTGTCGAGATATGCTAAGCCGTATCGCCGGAGGACGGGAGCGGTGTCGTACTTTGGATCGAAGCTCACTGTTAGCATATGGGTCTTTCGGTAAAGGTCTGGCGTTTTAGCGAGGTCTTCGTGGATTCGTGCAAACTGACTGCTCAATCGCGGACAGAAGTTCGGCATCGGACAGCGCGTGTAAATGAACGTCAGGAGTACCCCTTTTCCCTTGAAATCGTCGAGATGAATCGTTTTACCGTCTTGATTGACGAGCGGAAGGCTGGGCACGTGCTCTCCGATCGCAAGTTGCCTTGGTGCGGCAGGCTCGGTTACGGTCTTTCTGCCCCTTTTGCTGGTGATGCGAATGTTTTCCAGCCAGTAATCGCTGCCGTGATTTGCGACAATCACATCCGCTGTGATCTTGTCGCCTATTTCGATCTTTCTCATCGCAGCCGGATCTTTGATTTTGAATGGCATTATCATGGCGGGCATGAGGCCGGGAATGTCCTTGTGTTTGACGGTGATTTCCTCGGCCGCAACATCGCTGGCCAGCACTTGACCGCGCAGGTGGTATCGCTTGGTTGCGCGCTGAAACCCCGCGGTCAACGAAACATAGGCAATGAGAAGAACGAAAAGACTTGGGCGATGCGTCACGCTTCCTCCTTGTGAATAGCCAAAGGCCTGGCGTTTTCAATGGGAGTCCATCTAGGCTTCGCACGCTTCGCGGAGGATAATGTCGACCTGGTCAGCTTTGATCGCAAAACACCCCCCAGCCTCGACGAGGGAAAAATGCCCGTCGGCTTGTCAAGTCGCCGACGCGACGGCGCGACCTGTCGAGTCTCGCAACGTGACAGGGGCGCCCGACATCGCTGCTCCAACTGCGTCCTGGACGGTCCCCGTAATCGCCGGAGCCCTTTTGACGTCTCCTTTGCGGGCGCCGCCGGGACAGTCGCCGCGAATATGAACGACGATGTGATGGTCCATTTCAACGCTCGATGTCGCAGCCTATCTTGATTGGATATGCCTCAACAGTTTCGTCGCCAACCGCGCAGGCTTGAGTTCGGCGCCATGCAGACTGCTGGGACACGGCTCTATCGAGCTTCACGCGGACGTCGCCACTCAGGCGAAAACCGGGCTCCGATGTAGGAACCGAATACCAGCAGGCCTGCAAGCGCTTGGGCGCCGAGAGTCTCTCTCGTAGGAATTACCGAAAACCAGAAATTCATCCAGGACGGAGTCGCGGATGCCAGGCACGATATCGTCGTTGTTGGTATCCAGCCCGCAAGCTGCATCTCCTGGGCTTCTTCACCCACCATGACAAGCAAGACAATGGCGAGCATCACGCCCGTCACGATCAGCATCCTTCGATAGGGCAGGCGGCGGTGCGCAAGAAAGGTGACTGCCGCCACCATTCCCGAAGCCAACATCCCCAACGTGACGCCACGAACGACCGGTTCGCTGCCAAGTTTCAGCCGGTAGCTCTGCAAGAAGAGAACAGCTTCAAAGCCCTCGCGATAAAGAGAAGTGAATCCAAGCAACGCCATTCCGCCGCAGACACCCCACGGGCCTCCTCCATTCTGCGCAGCGCGAAGCAAATGCTGCTTCTTTCGCTGATGAAGCGAAATCCAGCCTGTCCAATAGAACTTATGCAAGAACCAGTTCATGACCACAAGCAGTACCGCTATAGCCAGTAAGCCCGTGGCGGCCTGTAGCGCCAGCGCCGAACCGAGGCGACCGATATCGTTCAGAAGGCAGACCGCCAGGCGCCAAGTGACGAATGTCGCCGCGAACCCAATACCCGCACCTAGGCCGATAGACAGACGATGAGCCTGGTTTGCACCTTGAAGTCCCGCCGTAACTGTTGCCAGAACCAGCACGCATTCCAGACCTTCCCGCAGAACCAGCGTGGCGATTTCCAGTTCGGCCGGAGCGCCTTTGCCTCCCATGAGGGCAGCAGTAGCGATGACATGCCGGCCAAGTCTTACGGGTAGGAGGATCCCGAGCGGAACGACGATGACGACGACAGCAATCAGCCAGAGGATGCGAGTTTGGCGGAGTGTAACGGCGCCCCGCGTTCCGGACTGCGCGTCGAGGGGCTCATGCGTCATTCCGTGAGCCATTCCCTCAGTTGCTGTTCGATGAGTCCGCCAAACTCTCGATACAAACGGTCCGTTTCCTCCTGACTGGTTCTGCACTGCGGATGCACCCCTGCCTTAACTATCCGTCGCAAAAGGTAAAAGAACGCCGCCGAGCAAACGGCCAACGCCGCCAGCGAGAAGGCGAAGAGCAACCTTCCCGTTTCTCCGTCGGGCACTACCAGAATTCGCTCGCCGTACTGGTGCTTGTAGTGGTCGACGATGGCGGCTTCGCTCTCGCCAGAGGCGGCCATTGCCTCAATCTGCTGGCGCATTTCAGCAGCCTCAGCGCTCAGATGCTGCCCTACAGGCTGCGCGTAGCAACAGGGAGCAAGCAAGCGTGCCTCTGCACGTTTCGCGACCTCGCGCTGTGTAGGGCCCAGGATCGTTGCGCTCGAAGCCAGCAGAATGAGTGACAGACCAGTTGACATATCTCGATGGTGCGGGATAAGAACTCACGCCTGGCAGCCCAACCACAACGGAGCCGAGCCGGTATTACTTAATTCGATGGAGTCGTCGGGAAGCCCAAACCAGCATCCTACCGGCCCGGCAATTCGGTGTCGATGCGGCAAATTGTCGCACCCATAATTCACCGGGGCCTTGTTCCACTTTTTCTTTTCGGAACTGTGTAATACTGAAGCTGAGGGCGTGTACGGTGCCTTTTCATAGCCTGATAAGGCGCGTGCCCGCTCTTCACACAATGCTCGATGCGCGTCTGTGTTACCGACCATCGCAACTTACGAATACCTGATCTGAGGCCCACCGGCGAGCTCGCACCCAGTCTTGTCCTTCCCTGGGTCGCCAGGCTTCGCAACGGCGTGTTAACAGGCGAGACCGCGCTCATACTCATAACATACTACCTTTTTCACATCGCGCTTCCGTTGAAGTGGATTGCCATACCTTTGGCTCTTTCAGCGGCCACGAACCTGCTTGTGCACCGCTCGATGGAGCGCTTTCGTCAGCGTTCTTCCTTGGGGCTGCTTTTGGCATTCGACACCCTTTGTCTGACTGCGCTCTTGGCATTAACCGGAGGTGCGGCAAACCCCTTCACCGTTCTGTTCCTGGTACAGATAACTCTATCCGCGGTCGTGTTAAGCAAGGCCTGGACCTGGACACTGGGTATGCTGTCGATCCTCGGTTTTGCCTCTCTGTTTTGGTTGCACGTGCGCATTCCGTTGTTTGAAGGGCACCAGGAGGCGGCAGAGTTTTCGGTCCATCTTGTCGGCATGTGGATCGCTTTCTCGCTCGGAGCACTGTTAATAACTGTTCTGATTGGCAAGGTGTCGGAAGTGCTGCGTCGCCAGGAAGAAGAGGCGCTGCAATTGCAGAAGCGGCTAGCGCATCATGATCGGCTCGCTTCCATTGCCACTTTGGCGGCGGGCGCGGCACACGAACTTGGTACGCCTTTAGCCACCATTGCCGTTGTATCGCGGGACCTCGAACGTGATGGAGATGGGCCTGGCGCGCGTGCAGACCTGGTCGAAGATGCGCGCCTAATTCGGTCCCAGGTCGAGCGATGCAGCCAGATCCTGCGGCAGATGGGTGGACGGAGCGTCGAGCCTGCGGGCGAAATGCCAACGCTGATCAACCTGCGAGAGCTTTGCGCTTGGGTGACAAGTGAGCTTGGCGAGAAGGCGGATCTCGTTCGCACAGACGTCAGCCAAGACGCGGCCGCGTTCCTTCCAGTGGCAGCAGCACGGCAGGCGATTTCGGCGCTGGTGAAGAACGCGCTCGAATCGAGTTTGTCCCCGCAGCAGATTGTACTTACCGCCCAATCTGAGCGAGAGACAATCCGATTCACCATTCAGGACAGCGGATGTGGAATGAGCCTGGAGACACTCAACCGAATTGCCGAACCTTTCTATACCACGAAGGGGACGGGTGGGGGGCTAGGTCTGGGCACGTTTCTGGTGCGTCTATTTGCCGAGCGCACGAACGGAAACTTGGCATTCGAATCCGAGGTGGGCGTCGGCACCAAAGCGGTTTTGGAATTACCCCGCGTTGACCATGACGGAAAAGGATAAGCCTGCAGTACTGATTATCGATGACGATGAGGCATTTCACACTCGCCTTCGCCGCGCCTTCGAGTTGCGCGGTTGGGAGGCGGACGTGGCCGCGTCGGGCAAGGAAGGCTTGACTCGAGCACGCGAAACCGGGCCTGACCTGGCGACCGTCGATTTACGCATGCCGGGAGAATCGGGGTTGGACTTCGTCAAGAGCCTTCGAGAGCTGGACGCCACGGTGTCAATTATCGTGCTGACCGGATACGGGAGCATCGCTACCGCCCTGGACGCTGTCCGTTTCGGAGCAAATCACTATTTGACCAAGCCGGTCGACGTGGATCAGATTCTCGCTGCTTATGAAGGGATTCAGTTGTCCCTTGTCGGAGACGCCCCTTCACCCACGACGGTTCCTAGTCTGGCGCGAGTAGAATGGGAACACATCCAACGTGTGTTGACCGATTGCGGAGGCAATGTCTCCCAGGCCGCCAAACTTCTCGGCCTACACCGGCGCTCCCTTCAGCGAAAGCTCTACAAATATCCTCCGACCAGTTGATCTCGGTAATTCCAAGCTCTCGAAACGAAATACTATTATCGCCATCGATTGAACCAATCGACGATTATGCGGTCGCGGTCGTCGCGATTCTGCGGCAACGGATGGCCATCGCGCTCGTAAATGCGAAGGGCGTACGCCTTGCCCTTTTCCTGAAGTGCCTCTGCCATTCGAAGAGCTTGGGTTACCGGGACCATTCTGTCGGTCCGGCTATGCAGGATGAGAACAGGCACGTTGATCTGGTCGGCCCAATACACGGCCGAGCGTGCCCGATACTGTTCCTCGGCCCGATGCTCATAGTCTGGCCAGATCTTGGCAAAGCCGTCGGTATATTCATTTCCGTTGACAATGCCCATCTCGGGCCGCCCGTCCACCCATGCTTTCACGTCCGTGACTCCCCCGATGACGGCGGCGGCCTTGATGGGCACTCCTCGTTTGATCGCAAGATAGGTCATGGTGCCGCCTCGCGACAGGCCGAGCATGTACAGCCGCTCCGGGTCCAGGAAGTCGAGCGACTTCAGGGCCGGCACAAGATTCAGAACATCGTCGACTTCCACCCCGCCCCATTCGTCGCGTTTCACGGTGGCGCCCTGGTAGCGGTCGTCGGAGGCGATGACCACAAAACCAGCCTTGGCGAACAGGTAGAGATCGGCGACGTCCAGGCACGATGTGTTTACTCGGCAACAAGGCTGGCCGCTATCCGTGATACGCCCGAGTTCGCCGTTGCCTCCACGGTTGAATATGATCGCCGGCCATTTTCGAGAGCCCGGCGCTCTCGGTTTGATTAACATTCCGCGTACGGGGAGCCCGTCGCTGGCGTAGGTGATTTCGAGAACGTCGAACTCCTTCTGCGTACGGGCCTCTTCGTAGACCGCCTGCGAAAAATAGCCGCGGCCGAAATCGTCCAGGGACTCATAATCAGGCAACGGCGGCCAGGGCTTCGACTTCAGAATCTTGCCGTCAGGTTCCTGTGCAGTGGCCACGGACAACGCCGACGAGCTCACTAAACAGTGGATGACCAGAAGCAACAAAGTGCTAATCGCTGTCTTTCGCAAGGTGCTCTCCTCGTCATTGCGCAGGGATGCCGACTGAGTTGGCGAAGCCGAAGATTGAGCGCAAAGCCAAGATGGGAAGCGAAAGTATCCTTGCTTCGCTTCGACGACACATTCGTTTGAGAGTCTTTCTGCTCTGGCTTGCAGCCTTTGCCCTGGCCGGGACGGCCAGGCGGCGCGTTGCGCGCGCGAGTCCAGATTCGATCCAGGTTGGCTTGTCGCGCGCACTCAGCCCGTGATGCCAGCTGGTGATGCACACTTCGAGCGCAACCGCGCCGGCGAGCAACAGCAATACCAGTGTCAAGACGCGACCCCCACACTCCAGCGCTTTCTTGAGCCTCGATCCCTCTCTTCCACCGCTCCCTCATTCCCGCATTTCGCCGGGCTGGAGTAGGCTGTCTAAACTCCTCAATACGTCGATGGTCTGCCAATTATTGCCCCCCATACCACTTGTACACCCGTCCGTCGGGTGCGACCAACGTCGTGCTCATCGAGTGCACAATTTGGGCGCCTTCTTGCCAGTAGCTCAGACCAAAGAACTGTGCCACCTGCCGGAGTTCCTGTTGAGGAACCACGACAAACTCCCAGTGGTGAAACCCCGGGTCTGTCTTGGCCGTGAAATCCTGGCCGTAGCTCTTGAGCACCGATGGCGTGTCGTGCTTGGGATCGAAGCTGACACTCAAGAGATGTGTTGCGGAGTAGAGTTGCTTGCGCCTCGAGAGCGCCAGGTTGATCTCAGCAAAGTTGAGATTCATTCGGGGACAGTAATCGGGCAGGGGGCACCGCGTGTAGATAAATGTCAGTAACACCGCTTTGCCATGCAATCTCGAGAAGTGCTCCGTTCGGCCGTATTGGTTGACGAAGCTAAAGTCAGGTACCGTCTCGCCAGGCTCGGGCGGCCGAACTGGCGTCAATGCTTGAAGCCGACTGGCGGCCTTTTTCACAACCACGATGTTTTCCAGCCAGGAACCGTCGTCCTGAACCACTACATCGGCTGTGATTTCGTCACCGGCGGAAAGTCCGGCGAGCGCACGGCGGTCCCGGACGGCGTAGCCCATTGTCATCGCGCCCATGAAGCCGGGAATGGCTTCATGACTTACGACGAGCGGCCCACTGTTGGGACTGACGTCGATCACGGTCCCTTTGAGGTGATAACGCCTCGAAGGGGGTTCGGCCTTGTGCCGGCACGCGACCGGGCATGTAAGCACAGCAACGAGCACCAGGAAGGCCGCCAAGCCGTTCTGGAGCGGTTTGCCGGTTGGCGCTCTATGCGTAGCTCGCATTGGATCCTGCTCACACCCTGCAGGGGACTGGTGAGTTCGCCGCCCCACAGCCGGCGTCTTCGCTCTCTTCGTTTACGCTCCGGGCCTCATCGAGCGCCCACGCGACATAAAGACTGTCTCTTTTCCGTTGTAGTCCGTAGTCCACGCCACGTAGAGACGGCCACCGATGCCCGCCGCAACGGCCGGACGCATGGCCGATGAAGTGAGCCCAGGCACCATCACAGGCGGACTCAATGTGCCGTCCGGACCGATCTTTACGGTATAGATCCCGAAAGGGTTCCAGCCGGCGCGCTCGTGGGGATCTCGTGCCTGAAAGACCAGCACCGGGCTACCGTCATCGGCTACACAAAAGGCCGGATAGTTGGCGTCAATGGTCGACTGCGATCCCATAATCGCGGGCGACCAAGTCCGGCCCCCGTCGTCTGACCAGCTCAATCGCACACCGCTGATCTGTGGATTTGCTTCGGTGAGCCACGCGACGTACACTCGCCTTCCTGCTCGCGCGACCGCCGGCCCAGAGTCGGGACAGCCGTCGATCTTCCAATTGTCTTCGGCGATGCGTTGTGGTTGGGAGAATGTGGCTCCGTTGTCTGTGCTGATGGCTACTGTCATGTCATGGATGGGGCCCGGATAAATATGGCGCCAGAAAACCAGAACCTCTCCGCTGGGTCCGAAAGACACGGTCGGGCGACAACAAGGACAAATCTTGGTAGCTATTCGAATGTTCCTGCCAAAACTTGCGCCATGGTCCGTCGAACGCGCGAGATAGACGGCGTAGTTGTCATCGGACTCCCCAACGTTGTCCCGCGTATCGATCCATACGACATAGGCGTCGCGATTTGGAGCGACGCCTATGGATGGATATCCGCTAAAGCTGTCACCCGTTTTGTCGGTGATGTTGATCGGCTTTTCGAAGCTGCTCCCCCATGAAAGAGAACGAGCAAAGCGAAGGTCGCGGCCTTCATTCCAGGCAGCGAACATCTCATCTTGGGTGACGAAAAGCGCAGGACTATCCTCACCTCTCGAAGTTACCTTCTTCCCCGGTTCGCTCACCCACACCGGCGGGTTAAAGCTATCGCCGCCATTCTCCGAGTTGAATAGAGCCAATCTCGCTTGGTCGCCGTCTCCGACGACTGCGAGGAGATGGACGTCAGGTGAGGATACCAAGTCGACTCCAACGCGGCCATTGTGAGATGAGAAGAACCCCGCTTGAGCGATCACAGGCCGCGGCGTAGGCTCAAACTGCAAAGAGCTTGGTTTGTGTTGCCGACACGCGGCCGCAAGAACAATCATCGCCATGCCGACAGATGTAATCGTGAGCGAGTGCCGATTTCTTCGGTTGTTCATATCGCCTTCTTCTCGTTCATTCATGGCTCACCCCTTCCGCGCCAGCATGCGAACCAGCGGAACCTTCTCGCCGCGATTGGACCAGTCGGGAAAATCAAGAATCTCCTCGTAGCGCACGATGCGCAGAAGTGGGACAAAGGTCTCGAGCAAGGCGTTGACCGGGTAGCCGAGCTTTCCTCCAGTCAACGCAGTCACGTTGACGTCGCGATGAAAGTTCTCCACAACCAGCAAGGCGCCCCGCTTGAGGCCTTCGGCAATGCGTTTTGCCTGATTCAGGATTAGCCCACCCATGTAGATTCCGGCCACCAGATCCCATTGGTCCTTCCCAGTGTCGAAGGTCGCAAAGTCGGCGACCACGCAATTGACCTTCAAGTTGGCCTTCTCTGCTTCTTTCTTCGCGATCTCAATTCCCTTGTCGGAAATATCCACGCCGGTCACATCCCATCCGAGACGGGCCAGGAACAGTGAGTTCCTGCCTTGCCCCATGCCAATGTCCAGAGCGCGTCCAGGAGTCTTGCCCTGAACCACATCCGCCAGGAGGCGATTGGGGTAACTAGTCACCCGTCTTTCCTCTTCCGAATAGACCTTGTTCCAGAGGGCGCGGTCCTTGTCCGCAGGCGGCGGCTCCTGCGCAGCCAGCACCATAGTGCTCGGCAAGAGGAGAAGTGATTGCACCGCTGCTCTGCGTGTCACCCGGTGGGTCGTCGTCATAAGCTTCCTCGGCCCCATTTCCTCGCCTCGGCAGCGAAAAGGTGATCAGTCGCCTGAACGCTCTCTTGTTGGATCGCTCTTTCGATTGCGCGAAAATCAACTGCCATAGCGATCATGACGCCTTGCTGGGGACGATCTCAGCCACTTTCCCGGCGGGTCGATCTCCTGCGGCACCACGCCGCCCTGAGGCGGCAAGTCGGCTTGTCCTGCGCTTCCTCCACCAGATATACACACCGGTGACTGAAATCACGCTGAGGGCCAACCCTAGAAGCGCAACCATGATCCGATATGGCAGGAAGTCGCGGATGTCTCCGTAGTGCAGTCCCCAGAGTACCGTGCTAACGGTGTTGCCCGTGTGCTGACCGGAGGGCAGCGAAACGTCACGGAGCGCGCCTGTATTGCCGTCAATCCAGATACTCGTATCCCAACCGTGACCGCGAATGTCGTTGCTCCCGCGGACATCGTAAGTGTAAACGCCAAACTCGGGAATGTAAGCTAGGCCATAAGGACGCGTGACAGCGAAGCCATGCTGGGCGGCCTGCTCCGCCATGAGGCGTTCGCCGATGGTCTGGGCTTGGCGCCAGCTGAGCTTCGGGTCCTCTAGCGGCTGCGGCAGCAAGACGGCTTTTATCACCTGGTCGTCGTTCCGGTAGTCGAGGACGGCGCCCGTGACGAAGTTGTAGACGGGCCGCAGCGCGAGCATCACGCTGGACCACGCAAACGCAAACAGGAGCAGCCAGGTCCAGAGGCTCCCGGCTCGATGCAGATCGAAATTGACGCGGAAGGTGCTGGCGGTCCATTTGACCTTCCAAGCGTGTTTCCAGCGCTTCCAGAATTCACCACGCCCGCGCGGCAGGGTGAGATAAAAACCAACGAAACAGTCGAGAGTCCAGATAAGAGCAATGATGCCGAGGACCAGTTCCCCGCCGGAGCCCATCGCCATTGAGGTGTGGAGGTTGTAAATGAAGGGCATGAACTTGATCCGCCAGCTTGGATTCCCGGCGCAGCAACGACCCAGCTCCCTGCCGGTATAGGGGTTGAGGATCAGGTGTTCGAAGACCAACAGGTAAGGCTTTCCCGTGATCGGGTCCTTGCGGGGTCGCAATGCGACGCTCGCCTGGCCATTGTCAATCGCGAAGTACCCGGGCCGCGCTTGCGGAACCAGGGTCTGGGCACGCTCTGCGAGCGTGGCCAGATCGAGCGGAGTCTGTCCCGGTCTGGCGGTCGCGTAGAGTTCCGGGTTCAGGAAACGGTCGACTTGCACCCGGAAGGCAAGTAGCGTACCTGTCAGTCCTACGACAACGAGGAATGTCGCCATGAGCAGGCCGGTCCAGCGATGCAGCCAGACAAAGTAGCGATGGATCATTACAGAGAGCTCCTCAAACTGGCGACTGTCGATGTCAAAACGACAACTTCAGGGCAAATTGGACGGAGCGCGGTCCGCCAAACTGATACAGCGGGCTTAGGGCACCGCCCCCGTTGCTGTTTGCGCCCAGGTACTGCCCCAACGTCTCGAGGGAATAGCCGAACTGAGTGTTGGAGCCAAAACCAAGATTGAGCACGCTATTCGGGGGTGCGAAGTTAGGGTGATTCAAGAAGTTGAACACCTCCGCCCGGAACTGCAGCGTTAGCGACTCATGAATGGGAAAGTCTCGATGAACCGCGAAATCCCACTGCGACGCGGGGAAGGCTCGCAAGGCGTTTCTTCCAAGATCCCCTTGGCTCAGTACGTTGCCGTTGGCATCCGTCGGAGGAAAACAGAACGGACCGACACAAGACATATTCGGTCCATCCGGAGTGTTATTGATGATTTTGTCTCCGGGGTATTGAGACCCGTAGAGGTAAAAGGGAACCCCCGGGAGAACACCTGGCCTCACGTAAACAGGTTTTCCGGTAAACGATTGACTTGCCATAACCGTCACGTCAACCGGTGGAGAGGAGTACGCTTTAATGATGCTCTGGAGCGACCATCCGCTCAGGACGGCTCCGACGAAGCGATCCGGCCTGTATGCGGGAACGTCGTAGGTCAGCGCGGCAGAAAACTGGCTACGAATGTCGAATTTCGAAGGCCCCCGATCATCATTTATCCCTTGTCCATTTTGGCCGAATACGGTAGAACCCGTGTCAAGGCTGTGTGCCCATGTGTAGGAAGCCAGCGCTTGAAGTCCGTGAGAAACCTGTCGTTGAAACTGCGCCTGGAGCGCGTTGTAACTGGAAGAGCCACCGTTGTCGAACAACCCGATTCCCCCCGGGTAGTTCGGAGGGGGAGAGTTGTAGGGGAAGATTGTTTGCACGAGTCTTCTTCCTGCCGCACCGACATAAGAAACTGTCACACTTTGCTCTTTGCCAACCTCCTGCTGCAGGGCCACATTCCACTCAAGCGTGAAAGGCGTTTGAAAATGGGGATTGAATCCGAGCAGAAGCCCACTATTCGAGGCCCCAGGAGGCACAATCGGAGGTGGCGCCGCGTATACCAGTGCAAGTGGGAACGTTCCGCCAGTGGGCGGGTACACGACCGGAAGCTGGCTGCCGTCATAAAAGGCGTTTCCGGTGTAAGGATATGCATACGCAATCAGGTTTCCCGCTGCACCGGCGGCCAGGTCATTGTAGAGGCCGATCCCGCCACGAAGCACAGTGGATGGTGCCCCGTTTCTTTGCGCGAACTGGTACGCAACTCCCAGGCGGGGCATGAAATTTCCATAGGGCGTTTGGTAGGCTGGAGTCCCGGCCGGCGCCAGTTCGATCTGCGAAAGATTGTTGAGATTGTAATTCACAACGGCCGGAAAAGCCGGGCCTTCGAGTGCTTTGGGGGGAAATTCGACGCCCCATCGAAGGCCATAGGTTAGCGTAAGCCGGGGCTTAGGTTGCCATGTGTCCTGAGCAAAAAGGCTAAATGTCCGGAAGAGGTAGGTCGCGGGAATGCTGTGGTTGGTAAAGGCGAAACCAACAACGCCGGCCTCGGTGGTAGGATAATCGTTGAACAATGCTACTTGGGAGTATTGTGCTGGAGCAAATCGCGGTGACAATCGGCGATAGTCCGCTCCGAACGTGAATCGGTGAGAGCCTTTTTGAATTGCAACGTTGTCCACCAGTTCGATCTGCCGCTGTAGGCTCTCGACACCCGCCCCTATGTCGTAATATCCATTGGTCGTAAATCCCGCTTGAAAGCCAATACCGGCGTTCTGGAGATCGTAGCCATTGGGCAATGGGGGCGAGGGTATGGGAGTGGCGCCGCCAAAATTGCTTGACAGTGAAGCACCAGTACTGTCCAGCCGGCTGTAGTTGAATCGGAAGTCGTCGCTCATGGTTGGGGACACTGACCAGGTCGTTCCCGCCGTGAAGGTCTGTATGGTCTGCGATTGCACTCCTTCCTGACTGAGAGCAACGCCAGAACCAGGTCCGGCTCCATGCTGCAGAATGCTGGAGGGCGAGTTGTTGTATCTGCCAAACAGGGTGACCTTGTCGTTCAACCGGTGATCGATGCGGATACTGTAAGCATCGAGGGAACTGGGGTTCGAAAAGCTGGCATTGAACTGAGCAACCCCGTTGCCTAAGTCGGGCTGATTGGGGTCGAACGGAAATGCATTCAAAAACTGCTGGATTGCGGGTATCGCATCCTGGCGTGCCTGGAGGTCTGGGACCTGAGTCAGTTCCGTCTGTGGGAATCGGAGGCGTAGTCCCTCATAGGAAAAGAAAAAGAAAGTACGGTCTTTCAGAATGGGACCACCCAGCGTTCCTCCGAAATCGTTTTGTAGCTCTGGAGCCTTGGGAAGCGGAGGGTTATTCTGATAGCTGTTGAACCAATCAGCGGCGTCTAAAACCGTATTTCGAAAGTAGTTGTAGAGGGAACCATGAAAGTGGTTCGTGCCTGAGCGCGTAACGATCGAAATCTGTCCACCCGCGGTAAGGCCTGAATCCGGGGCAGCCGTCGAAGTCTGTATCCGGAACTCCTGCAGCGCATCTACCGAGACGATACTGTTCGTCCCGCCCGACAGACTGGTGGCGCCGGTCTGCCCTCCGAGTCCCGCGCCTGGGTTCGCAATATTTCCACCAATCCCGATATTGGCACTCACCCCGTCTACCGTCCAATAGTTCGAGGTCTCACGCTGCCCGTTTACGACAAAGGTGTCCGTGTTTCCCTCCCCACCAGTGGGCAGCACGCCCGGCGTTAGCTCGATCAGACTTTGAAAACTCCTCCCATTCAGCGGAAGGTTGTCTGCAAATTGACGGTCAACGACGGTGCTCACGGTTGCGTCCGTCGTATTGATGTTGAGGGCGTCTGCCGTCACAGTGATGCTCTGGCTCACCGAGCCAAGCGGCATGATGAAGTCGCGGGTCATCTCGTCTTGAGCATTCAAATTGAGCTGCGTCACCGTTACAGTCTTGAAGCCAGTTTTCCGCGCGGAAAGCAGATAGTGGCCGGGACGCACCGAAGGAAAGCTATAAAACCCATCCTGATTCGTTTTCACAGCGATAGAGAGATTCGTATCAATATTCTTGATTTCCATTTCCGTGTCCACGACCGCGGCGCCGGATTGGTCGGTCACCCGGCCGCTGACGTGCGCGAGCTCTGTTTGAGCAGCTCCCCGAATAGGCAGTGCTAGGCAAGCGATACAAAGCGCAGCGTCGCAGAGCCACAAACGAGGAACGCCAAATAACCTACCGCGTATACACTTGGTCAAAGATTCCCCCGAAACCCGGCAGTATAATCACGGCCCGACTGCGTCCTGGTGCGGCAAATTGTCGCACCAGGACTGATTAGGGACAGTGCAGCGATCTGGACCGGGACGATGCGCCGATTTGCCACATTCGAACCCGTTAACTCGGACCTTAGTCGTCGCAGCACCAACCTGCTCCTACTTAATCCGGAAGGAGCCGTCGGCCGCCTTCTCGCGATGCGCGCTATGGCAACCTCCGCAGTTGGCGGTGGCCTCTTTGAAGGTTGCGGAAGCGTCGTCGAACTTGCCCGCTGAAGCTTGCCCGGCAATCTTGCCGAACCCCTCGCTTGCGCCCATCGCGAACTTCATTGCGTCCTCCGAGTTCTTTGTCTGCCAGAACTCGTGCACATGATTGAATACTTCTTGTAACTTGCGCGCATCAGCGGCCGCGGCGGGTCCATTCTTGGCGTCAAGGTTCTTCTTCAGGCTTCCGACGGTCCCGCCTGCCGTCTGCATCCACGTTCGATATTCACCCTCGTCCTGACTCCAAGCCACCACGGCCACCAATAGGCAAGTCGCGATCAGTAGCGCACGTTTCATAACTCCTCCTGTGAGCGAATCTGACATCCGAGATCAGCTTTGACGGTCCGCGAACCGCTGGCTCCACCGGACCTGTTTAACTCATCGCCATTTGACATCGCTCGTTCACGGCATCCCAATTGATGACGTTAAAGAACGCGGCGATATAGTCAGGACGTTTGTTCTGGTACTTCAGGTAGTAGGCGTGTTCCCACACGTCGATTCCAAGCACCGGATGGTGGCCCGCCGTCAAGGGCGAGTCTTGATTCGGCGTGGACTCGATTACCAGTCGTTTACCATCAAGGCTAAGCCATGCCCAGCCGCTACCGAATACTCCGAGCGCAGCCTTGGTGAATTGATCCTTGAAGGCAGCATAGCTTCCAAAGGCACTATCGATGTCTTTGCCCAGCTCTCCCGTGGGCCCGGCGCCGTTATTCTTGTTCAGCGTTACCCAAAATAGGCTGTGGTTATAGTGGCCGCCGCCGTTGTTGCGGACGGCGGTGCGGATGTCTTCAGGAACGGAGCTCAGGTTCTTTATCAGCATCTCGACGGGCTGCTTGCCGAGCTCCGGGTGAGCGGCTATCGCCTTGTTGAGGTTGGTAACATAAGCCTGATGGTGTTTGTCGTGGTGGATCTCCATCGTCTTGGCGTCGATGTAAGGTTCCAGCGCGTCAAAGGCATAAGGCAAAGGCGGGAGGGTAAAGGGTCCATTGGAAACAGGTGGATTCTGCAGAGCATTACCCTTCCTAAGAAAGGCGGTGGCAAACGCAGCTCCCAACGCCAAATGTTCCAACACGCTTCTACGAGTTAAGCGCTCTGTCTTCATTGCTTCCTCCTTTTCTAAATTCTGTGCTTCGGTTGGAGACGAGCTCGGTTGCATTCATGGATCAGACTCCTCCCTCATGGCCTCGTCGACGTGGACCTCCCCGGTTGTCCATTCGCCATTCGCTTCCTTTTGCTTCACAATCGTGATTAATGCCTCTTTGCTGCCGAAAATGATCTTGATTTGGTCAACGCTGAGCCTGCCTTGTACAGAGTGCTTGGTTTCGACAGAAGCCGCCGTGCCCCGCTCTCGAGTGAGGTGTTCGATGAGCGAATACACTGTTGCCGCAAGAAGCGTGGCCTTCTGATCGTCTGCATAACCCCAGGCGCCTGAAGCCCACGAAAGCCGATGGTCGACAAACGAAACGACTCCGACCGTCTTGCCGGAATCGAGCTTGTTTTTCACGAGGTACGACTGCTCGCTCGTGACCGGGTCGGGGTCAAGAGCCTGGGATTCGTTCAGATGAACGAGCCGGAAACTGCCAGCCAGCTTTTCAAGCACCTGTGCCTCGGGCATCCGTTTCTTCAAGCAGACATCGGAGAAGCAAATCAGACACGGCACGCTGCTGACCGCGTCAGGCTTTTCCTGCACTGTCGCCGGCAATCCCAGTGACCCTTGGACCATGACAACGATGGCGACGTACAGTAGAACTTTCATCTCAGATACTCCTAACAGTAAGCTCGCAGCCGGTTCCTGCAACCGTCGTCTGACGTGAGGGCCTTGCTCGGGACAAACCTCTTGTTCCGAGCTTGTCCCGAGGCACTCAGTCATGAAATCTCGAGCGAAATCCCTTGTAGCGCTGCCACGGGGCATTGTTGAAATCGGCCGAAGGTGAGGCTGTTGCCCGGCAACTCAGGGCGATCCGCTGCGCTGAGGCCATGGACGGACAATGCGCACCTCTCGCCCTTGCCGAAAGATTCACCGAAGGCAATGGCGACCGTCGTCTGCCAGTCAGGTCGTCCCTGGCATACTGCGCGTTTGTCATCCCCTTAGTGATCCTGAGATGAGCGGAACTCACGCTATCGTTTGTCTACGCGCATCAGCAACATTTCGAGTTGATCGCTGTCAGCTTCGCGGATACCGGAGACTGGCCAACGATGTGGGTCGGTACGCTGGTCACGGACGAGTGTACAACCCTACTCTCCGCTGCCGACACAGTCCACGGTCAAAGGTCTGTATGAATATTCGAACTGGATGGGCTTAGATTCTGGGAGGCTGATCCAGGGGAAAGGCGTGACCCTGAAGCGGAACCGCAACACTGGCAACGGGCCGGTTGAGCCCAGTGCCAGCCGTCACGGCAGGTGCGGTGGCTACCAGATTAAAGCTGAAACGGAAAGCCGTTGGCGGTGCTGCGGACCCAGGTGCCTGAGACATGCAACAGGTGCAAGCTGAAGAGCTCGGCGAAGCGTTGCCTCCCATGGCATGGTGGCACCTGTCTGGCATGGCCATCTGCCCGGCGGCCATCGAGCAGCGTCCGCGCGAACAGCAGCATGAGCACCCTTCCGACTGCAAAGCCGGTCCGAGGCCGCCCGGCACGAGAGCCGCGAGCAGCGCAACGAGTGTGAGGCCGGCGCCGATTGACCGCCGCATCACGTTAGCCTACCACATTTCGAGAACAGGGCGGAGGTTTGAAGAGCGTGGCCAGCTCTTATCCGCGGCGACACCTAACAATTGCAGCTTCAGCCTGAAAAATCCTCTTCGCGCCAAATTAGCGCCGCACACTTGGCCATAGCAGATCACGATAGAAGTGCTTCATTCCGTGCAGGATCGCATCGGAGCGGTCCACCGCCGGTAGCCAACCCACGGGTAACGGCCTACTGTACACCTACAGTAACAGCTCTGAACTTCATGATGGGCTGTGTCAATCGCCATTCTCGCGCACGACGCGGTAGATGCCCGCTCCGTATTTCTCCACCGTGCTGATGCCCACTCCCGGCACGGCGAGCAACTCCTGGGTTGTTAATGGGCGGTTGATGGCTAGAGCCCTCAAAGTCCGGTCGCTGAAGATTCGGAACGCTGGCAAGCCTCGCCGCCGGGCCTCGATCAACCGCCAGACGCGCAGCGCTGCTTCGAGGCGGGAATTCGTCCCGACCTCTGAAACCTTTGCTTTTGCCAATGGCCTCGGTCCGGCTACGGTTACAGGCCTCGATTGACGCACTTGGTCCGGAGAAAAAGCGGGGCTCTTCTTTCTCTTTCTCTTGCTGGTTGGGGGCGCCGTGTCCTTCATGATGAACTCGACCGGCGTCCTTTCGTTCACCGCATGGCCGGCGTGGGTAAGAGTGGCCTTACGGTACGGGATCTGTTTGCCATCTTTCTCGAAGGCCGCATCTGAGAGCTTCAGGAGTCCCGCGCGTGCCGTGGCACCGAGCACTTCTTCGAAGGCGTCTCGGGTCACCTCCTGTTTGGAACACAGTTCAGCGTACAGTTTGCCGGTCGATTTCGTACCACCCCTGCGCAACGCGGCCACGACCTCCAAGAGCAGCTTGTGCTCGGCCTCCGTTGCGGTCCGGAAGCGCTGAGCAGCGCACCGGTCCGGATCACAAAAATCGCAGATCCCGCAAGGCTTTTGCCCGTCAGCAAGATCGCCGAAGTGGCGCACGAGGGTTGCCATACGGCATCGGCTGCTGGCAGCGTAACGGATCATCTGATCGATCTGTGCCCGTTTCTGCTGACCTTGCGCGATATAGGACTCGCGCCATTGATTGTGGCCGCGGCTCACGTTCTCGGCATAGTCCACCAGGGCTCCACCGTGGGTCCAGAGCTTCTCGAGAGCTTTGTCGAACACCTCTTCGTCCATCCGGAGCTGCTGCTGGAGGGCCGCCTTTTCTTGCGGCTCGGCCTGGAGCCGGGTGAAGATCATGTCCAGCACGGTCACATCCGGGTAGTCGCGCTCAAAGAAGAAATCGTGGGTGTAGCGATCGGCGTAGGAGTGCATCAGGATCGCGCGGCTCGGCCTACCGTCGCGCCCGGCGCGTCCGATTTCCTGGTAATAAGCTTCCAGGCTTCCCGGCAAGGCCGTGTGGACCACCGTGCGGATGTCGGCCTTGTCGATCCCCATGCCAAAGGCAATGGTCGCCACCATGATCTGGATCCGACCCTCGAGGAACTCCTCTTGGACCCGCCGGCGGTGTTGAGGATCGAGCCCGGCGTGATATGCCGCCGCAGGAATAGACCCGGCAAATGCGGCTGCCAGACTTTCGGCCTGCTTTCGCGTGGGTGTGTAGACGATTGCCGGCCTACGTTCGGTTTCCCGCAACAGACCGCTCGTGACCTCGGCCCGAAGCGATGGCGCAATCTCGACGACTTCAATGGCGATGTTGGCGCGCCGGAAACCGTGAACGAAGCGGGCCGGCTGCACAAGACCCAATTGTTCGACGATGTCATTCTGAACTACGGGTGTTGCCGTGGCGGTGAGTGCCACCAGAGGTGCCGGGCGCAATCGGGGCACGTGCTTGCCAAGCATCCGGTAATCCGGCCGGAAATCATGTCCCCATTGCGAGATGCAATGTGCCTCGTCAACCGCGATGAGCGACGGGGGCCGTTTGGCGAGCATCTCCGGAAAACCGACCACGCGTAGCCGCTCCGGCGCGATGAACAGGAAATGCAACTTGCCGCTGAGGTAGTGGATACAGGCCTGACGCGAGTCGGTGCGCGGGCGGCCGGAATGGATGCGGTCAACCGCGAAGCCCTGCTTTTTGAGCCTGGCGACCTGATCCTCCATCAGAGCAATCAGCGGGCTGATCACCAGCGTGGTACCACCGCGGGCGATGCCCGGCAATTGGTAGCACAGTGACTTGCCGGATCCGGTCGGCATAACCAGCAACACGTCGTGACCTTCGATGGCCGCGCGGCAGACGGCCTCCTGGTTCGCTCGGAACGAGGAGAAACCGAACGCGCTGTGCAGAAGACCCATCAGGTCGACCGTTGCCAGCGACAGTTGATCCCGCCCAGTCATAACCAAGATCGTACCCGACATACAGACGCACCCGGAAGAGCCATTCCCCGTCGGCCTCGCTCTAACCCGCGCCGATTCGAGGACTCGTGGCAACGATATCCCCACAAAACGGACTCGCGGCACCTTTATGCCTTAACGTCTCTTTCCCCCAAAAGTGCCTCCTGCGGAAACCAAGGAGTTCCGGCCGCTAGCGCGGCAGAGATATGCTTCATTTCGGCAAGGATATTCTCAAAGTGACAATGATTGTGACTTAAACCATAAAATTGCCTATAAGTAAGTGCCTTTGTCAGATTTGTCTACAAGTCACTGATAACAGGAAGGAAGTCTAAGAACTACTAGCGCATATCTTCCTTTTGAAACCGGTTGTTCCCTGTCTGAAGCAGGCAAGCAACGACAATCCGCGCTTGTTCCTTGGATTATTTCTTCGATCTTTCGCGAAGTTTCGAACGACTTCGTCGGTGCGATAAGAACTACTATTTCGTAGGGCAAGTGCCTGTCAAATTGAATCTTGACCTCGTTTCAGTGCAAAGGGCTAAAACGTTTGGCAATGTTATGGCTCATTCCGTTTTGTGTCCTGCAATTATCAGCAGCTAAATGACTTAACCTGATTTTGAGTTTAACTCTGGTTCTCAGGCAGGGCAGCGGTCTACTGCCTTGGCCGAATAACAGAACTCAAATGAAATCAGGTTGTTACGACTGGTCCAACGGCAAGGGACCGGGGGAGGGCGGTAACTCCCGAGTCCGGCCATCGTCCGGCGGCGCGGTTCCTCCTCATACCAAGGGCGATCTCCTCGGCAGGAATCCGGCGCCGTCTCAGCGGCTAATATATGCGAATACTGGTCAATGCCGAGTCTGCAGACGATTACCTCAAGGCCATCCTCCGGCTAAGCGGACCTGAAGACAGCCGCGTCACCAGCAACGCGCTGGCGCAGCACTTGGGTGTTCGTGCGGCTTCGGTAACCGGCATGGTGAAAAAGCTGGCGGCGCACCGTCCCGCGCTGGTGCGATATGAACGTCACCATGGGGTGCGCCTGACTCGGGCGGGGAAGATGCGCGCACTCGAGGTCCTCCGCCACCATCGGTTACTGGAGCGGTTCCTGCACGACTACCTGAACTACAACTGGGACGAAGTCCACGAAGAAGCCGAGCGGCTGGAGCACTTCATTTCCGAGAGGCTTGAGGATCGCATTGCCGCCAAGCTTAGTGACCCCGAAACCGATCCTCATGGCCATCTGATTCCGGAGCGAGGCGGTGCTATCCGCGAGCGCGAGGAAACGCTGCTCTCTCAGTGGGCTTGCGGAATGGCCGCGGTGGTCAGCAGCGTCTTCCACCGTGAACCTGCCCACCTCCGCGAGATGGAACGTCTGGGGTTGCGGCCAGGCGTCACGATTGTTGTCGAAGCCGGGGCACGAAATGCCTCCCTCTGGCTGCGGATTGGGGAAGGTGCGAGCGCCCAGCGTGTAAGCCGGCAACTTGCTGACGAAATCTGCGTGGTGCCCGATGGGAATGTTACGGTGACTCGCTAAAGTGCCGCTTCCCTCCAATCCGGAATCCACAGTAGCGTTTCTATTCAGCTGGCCCGCATAACGGGTTTCCTTGCGGAAGTGCCTCATACCGCGACTGACCCTCATGTAATGGCCAAGTGGCGAGTTGGCGGCCAACAGCGGCGGTGGGGGGTGAGTCGCCAGTAGCCGACCATGCAGGAGTCGGGCGCGTGGAAGGCATGAGCCAGCTTCCCGATGGCTGACAATCCGGAAACCTGAGCTGACCCGAGAAGCTCGCCGAACATGCAAGATCACTTCGACGCCAGAA
>DATJYK010000231.1:0-56953 GCA_035578005.1 Terriglobia bacterium | reverse complement strand
TGTGTCCATGACGTTGCCCCAATTCTCGTGCTGGTCGTTGTTAAATTCAGTGACAACCGAGTTGCGTATCTCCGCCGCAGCCTCTAGCCGCTTGTCTTTCAGTTCAGTCATGGCGGAGCACCTTAAGCGGCTGGGCGGGGATGGCGGGGATGATGGTGAAGCCTGCTATCTCAACAGCCGACCGCACTCCGCTGTAGTATCCGGGGCTTGCCACTTGCTCGGAAGTTTCATTGAGCAGACATTCGGCAAAATCGCGTAACTGCTCCAGAGCCGCCTCGGCTTTCGCTTTGTCCGCCTCGGCTTTTTCGGCGCGGGATTGCATCTCATCATATGCCGGGCGGCAGACGAAATTATCGTCAATGACGACATTTCCCTGCGGAACCAATAACTCGCGGGCGCGGCGGCCAACGGCAGTCCACGTAAAAACAGGAACCCTCCGAAATGTGTCTGCCAACTCCTTGCCGATCTCCTCATCCGTAAGCGCGGGGCTTCCACCCTCTACCAGCGGCGGGGAAACGCCCGCCTGCCCTGATTCTTCGATTGCGCCGGGGAGGAGGTCATAATATTTAATCGGACCGACTTTCCAGCGTTGCCCGTTAGCCATAAATGAGCACTTGATGCCTTTGTCGCTCAAAACGGCCATGTCGTACCCAGGTTCATCGGCGCAATAGCTAAGGATTTTCCATTTACGGCCTTCTCCGTTTAGGTACGTTTTTCCAACCTCAAACACCGGCTTCTCCATCGCCTCAAGCTGCCGGTTCGCGGCATCTGCGTAGAAGCGGGCGAAGAACTTAGCCGCCCCATCTCCATATGCCTCAGCTTCAATGCGCGCATTTACAGCCGCCTCAATCGTCGCCTCGTCAAATTCGATTTTCACAGCACTTCCTCCAGCAGTTCGCAAAGAATTTCAGCAATCTCTTCGCCCCAGCCCTTATCCTTGGCCGCAATCTGGTCGAAAACCGCGTCGAGCGTATCAGCCAGGCTTTCGGCCTTGTGATGCCTTTGCCTGTACTCGAGCTTCTCGGTGAAGAGCCAGAAGCAGTGGTTCCACTCCTTCTCCGCCTCTTCCCGCGTATCGTCTTCGAGCTTCTGCCCGTACTTCGTCAGGACATAGGCGCCTGTATCCGACTCGGTGTAGCCGGTGGGCTCATCGGCGTCCTCCAGCGCTCGTTCGCAGCGCTCGGCAATCCAGGCCTCCTTGGCCTTCTCAATCGTGGAAAGTAGGTGCATTTTAATCTCCATTAAGTTCGTGGTGAAGGGACAGTAGTTGGTCTTCGAGGTGGTTTCCTCGGAGCCAGTCGAGGAAGGCTTTGAAAGAGTGGGAGAAGCCGATGGCGCGCATGGAAGAGGCGATGAGCGCCGACTGCTTCTTTCTCTTCTCTAGGTGTAGCAAGTGACGGAGGACTTTTTCCGCTTCCTCCGGGGCCTCGGCGATGCCGAAGGTGAAGAGGTCTGGGTGGACGAGGATGCCCTGGGTTAGCTGAGAAGTTAGAGCTGTTCGCACCAGGTCCTGGCGCTCGAGGGCGGAAAGGCGGAGCAGCCTCGCGGGGAGAGTTGGACGTCTCATCGGAAGGCAGAAAGCTGAACCACAGGCTGGCGCTTCGCCGCTTCTTTCCAGGCTTTCTCCAGCATTGCCTTGCGACTCTTCGCCGCAATATAGCCGTGTGCGGCCTGTAGGCGCTTCGCAGCCTTCACATACCAGTCGATGAAGCCGATGCTTCGCTCGAAGGCCTCTTCGGCGCTCAGCCGTAGGCTATCTTGAATTGACTGAGGCTGAGAAAGTTTAGTCTGCGGTGTCACTTGCTGCGCTCCTGTGGGGGTGTAGCGTACACTATAGGGCGGTTTGCTTCGGAAAGCAACAGCTTTCGTTTCGCCAAGAGCCTGAGCTTCTTGTGGAGCGCGTACATGGTTTCGCGGCTGCGGTCGCGCTTGAGGCAGCCGCAGGACTTCGTTTGCTTCGCCACCAGCCTTACCGTTGGAACAGTGATCTCGGTTCCGCAGTCGCAGAGGCAGCGCCAGGAGTGGATGGAAGACTCCCCCTTGCGGGGGAGAAGTGGGCCTTCGGCCAAGACTAGGAGACGGCCGAAACGGGAGCCGGGAGAGAGTACTCGGTAGGACATTTAGCTGAAGTCTTTGGTAAAGGCCTCGCCTACCGGCGTAAGTTTGATGAAGACCGAGCGCTTGTCTGCGGGGTCGGGGATGCGCTGAAGCCAATCACGCTCTTCGAGCTTGTCGAGAGCGCGGTGTATGGCTGGCTTGCTAACCGCTAATTCCGCAGAGAGGCCACGGAGAGTTCGGGGGCCTTTTCGCAGAGCTAGAAGGATGGAAAGCTGGCGCACGGTGAGATCAGAGTGGCCGTTTTTGCGGATGTGACTGAGGGCGCGAGAGAGGGGGTAGGTCATGGTCTGGTCCTTTACTTGGCTGGGGTGTGGAGGTGGAGAGCGCGCTTCGCACGAGTGCAGCCAACGTACCAGCAATTTGGTTCTTGGCCCTCCCAGCGGAGCTTGGAGTAGTCGAGGAAGGTAACATCGTCCCACTCAAGGCCCTTGGCCTTGTGGATGGTGCTGAGCACCAGTGCTTGGTCCTGTGGGGTGGCCGCGAGCTTCGCAATCACCTCTTCCACCTTGTTCGAGCCGTTGGCGTGGAGGGAAAGCAGGGACTGGTACTTGTCCTCGGCTTTCTGCCTCGCGCCTTCAGTTTTTTTGTTGGCCTTTTCGTGCTCGAGCCACTCGGCCAGCGCTGCAGGCGTGGGGTATTTCTGGTGGATCTTCTTCAGGTTCTTGATGAAGTCGCGGCCCTTGTAGTCTACGCCGACGCCCTGACGGATGGCCCGGAAGGCATAGTCCACTAGCGGGGCGTTGTAGCGGCTTAGCACCGCCTTGCGTAGGGCCGGAATCGGCATGGTCGGACTAAAATCCACACTCCCTTCAAAGTCGCCCGCCGCTTCAATGTCAGGCACATACTTCTGCGCCTCCCTTACTACCGCCCGAGGGCAGCGGAAGGACGCGGTAAGAGCGGCCTCGGTGAGGGAGAACTTCCGCACGAGATCGTAGAAGCTGTTGGAGCTTGCGCCGCGCCAAGCGTAGATAGCCTGGTTCGGGTCTCCGATAGCGACCATCTGGCAGCCTGCGGCTGCGGCGCGTCCGACCATTTCGTGCTGGAGAAGGGAGAGGTCCTGGGCCTCATCGACTGCGATGCGGTCGAACTTGGGGAAAGGGAGGCCGAAAAGAACAGGTATGTAGAGCTGATCGTCGAAGTCGATTGTGCCTTTCAGGGCTGCTGTCGTGCTGCGGCCAAGAATATCAGCGGCTATATCGGCAAAGGTGTCGGACCAGTCCAAGTCCATGTCGTCGGCGGCGGCCTCCCAGAGGGCGTAGTCCGGCCCTGGCTTGCCGCTGACGCCTGGGGAGAGGCCGATAATCCTCGCGAGGCGCGTGAGATCCAGGATCTCTTCGGCGTATTTCTTCAACTTCCCGCTCTGCGGATGTTCGTTCCAGATGCCCCAGAGCTTCCGGCTGTCCAGCTTCGGGCGAAGCCCCGTGCCGTTGACGTAGGCTCGATGACCGAGGGCGTTGAGCGTCATGGCTGTTACTTCGGCGGGGAGCTTCGCCTGAAGCTCTTCCGCGTTTCGCTTATTAAAAGCAAGGACGAGCGAGCGGCTCTTGGGCTTCGCTGAGGCGTTGAAGGCGGCCACCAGAGTCGTCGTCTTGCCCGATCCTGCGACGGCACGGCACGCGAGGGCTTCGCCCTGGGAGAAGCGGGAGATGAAGTTTTCTTGCTGGGGGGTGAGGTTCATTTTTCTGTGTCCTGCGAAAAAGGTTTCAAGAGGTGGCGGAAGGAGAAGGACCAAAGGAGGGAGGCGAGGCCAAGCGAGAAGAAAAGAAGGAAGAAGTAGTAGGAGATCTCGCGAACCATTAGCAGTGTACTCCGAAGAGGTGAAGGAGGAAGAAGATGAAGAGGGTTAGGCCGGACATTAGAAGGGCTCCTGCGCCAGTTTCCAGGCATCGTCTGCCAGCTCGCGGAAGCGCCAGTGATCCGCGATCTTCTCGACCGGCAGACCACTGGCTTTCGCCTGAGCCCGGTAGAAGGCCTCCTTGAATTTCTCCTCGTCGGTCTTGTGCGCCTTCGGCGCCTCCTTCTCGTGAGGCAGGAGGGGGAAGCGTTTGAGGACTTCGTCCTCCGAGAAGCCCTTGCCGCGAAGCAGCTGGCGGTATTCTTCCCGGTCCACCTGCGAAGTCGCAGGTACGTTCACAGGCTTCCCGCCGACAGACACGCCGAAGGAGCTGAGGCCCTGGCGCTTGTCCTGGCCTGCGCGGCCGAGGAAGTAGCGGAGAGCGAGCTTATTTTCGACCACCACGCTCTCGGGGAGCTGGTCTACGAGGGAGTTGAGGTGGGAGATGGCTGCTTCGACGGCCTGGAGGGCCTGAAGGACTTCGGCAGTCTGCTCGGCGCTTCGCGCCTCGGCCTTTTGCTTCAGTTCTTGCTCAGTGTGGTAGGGCATTGGGGGACTCCTTGTGTGGAATGGTCCATTATATAAGGGGCAATGGGCCATGTCCACAGGATTAAAGATATATCGGTCAGAAGTAGAAAGTAAGAGTCACTTGCCCAATTTTAGTGCCGACTTTTAGCACATGCTTCAAATGCGTATATGTGCGTTTGAACTGTTCCCGCGTTTGCGCTTGCGCGCACACAACTTGTAACATAAACCAAAAATCTTTCAGGTCTTTGTGCGAGGTGAAACTTCGAACCACCCGAGAGCTGGTCGCTTCTTTGAGAAGCTCTAAGTAGTGTTCATAGTGTTCTTCAGGAATTGGACGCTTGAAGTTTAGAATTACGTCCGGGGATTCAATATTAATCATTGCAAGTTCTCTTTTATTTCAGGCTTCGTCAGAAAGCAGGTTAATTTCGGCCAAATTAAATTGTTCTTCTCGTTCTTTTTGCTTAGACTCCTTCTTTTGAAGTGCTGCGGCGGAGTGCATCCCAACCGCCCGATCGGCCCAAGCCTGTTTGGGAACCATTTTTATGTCTGTGCCATTTACAGCTTCGCCGATTTCGTAGACTTTCGCCTCTACTAAGGCGAAAGAGCTGTTGTATTTAAGCTCGAGTTCGTAAAGAGGGTCTATATAGCCAAAAATTCTCGTTCCCTGCTCGTAGAAATACATTGCTGTAGCATAGGCGGTGCCAGCAGTAGCTTCGCGCTCGTATCCAGGGCAAGCCGTGCTAATGAAATATTTGATACGCTCAAGCTGAATTAGATATTCGGTCTTTTCTTTCTGAATATCAATGTCTTTCACGCCAGAGGTGGTAATGCGATTACCTTCAGCGTCGAGAATGTTGAGGTCCTCGAGAGAAGCGCCCGCTCGACGAATATGCAGTTGTGCGGTGCCGTCTTCTTCTTCCTTAATCCTAAACTCCACTGTGAAAAGACCGAGTGCCATGGAAGGAATCTGGCCCTCATTATAGCCAATTTTCTTTCGAACGGAGAAAAAGAGTGCTCGGTAACGCACAGCATCAGCTTTTGATCCGCACTGAATAAAAATACCGTTTGGGCGCTCCATCGCAGTTTGTGCTAAAGCGAGGCACTTCATGTAGGTCTGATTGGAAATAACTTTCTGCATTGCCATATGGTGGCTCCTGAGCTTGTGTTCGGGGATGATTCCCATTATAATCTATAATGTTTGGTTCGGTCATTTGAAAGCAGAATGTGAAAGTATTTCAGGTTGTAGCATGATTTGCCCCTGTTCTACCATTATCCTTCTACCATTATCCTTCTACCATTATCCCCTATTTGCCTTCATTTCGGGTGTTTTTGGTCGGGGGGTGACGGCGGTAATGGGGGAGGGAGGGGGAGGGTCTTATTTTATTATAATAATTTTTTTTTTTAGACAAATTTTTTCCGTACCCCCCCCCCCCCCAGTAGCTCCACCCGTACACCCTCTAGGGGGTAGCTAAAATTGACGGAAACGACAGCAAATGAGCGGGAATGGTAGAAAGATAATGGTTAGTGCCTAATGGTGGTTGTCCAATGGTAGGCATCCAATGGCTGGCTGCCGGAAAACGGGTTCACCGCAGGCTCACCCGCACATATTCTACTTGCGCTTTCCGGCCCTCTGAGCTATGCAAGCACTATGACCAGACTCAAAGCGCTACGCGCCGAACATCTCAAGGCCGCGCCTACCGATCCCCGGCTCAAGTGCCCGGCCACCGAGGCCCTGCGGGCGAAGCCCGAGGAGAAGAAAGATGCTTGAGCATCTGCTGGAAATGAATGGGCAGCAGCTCGACCGGGGCTCTAACGTAAGGGTGGTAAGGGATCTGCGCTGGGCGCAGCTGGCCGATTGCCCTTTTGCACCGCAGAAGCACTCGGGCGCGCGCCTAGCCGGGCTCCGGTTTGAGAAGGCGGTCTGGAAGAAGACCGGAGGGCTGCACAATCCCTGGATTGAGTTCGAGGACGCCAATGGCTCGGGCTTCGCCTGCCCGGACATAGTTCTTCCGGAGCGGAAGCTGATAGTGGAGTGCAAGCTGACGTACACGCCGGTGGCGGATATGCAGCTGGCGGGGCTCTACCTGCCCCTGGCAAAGGCCGTCTGGGGAGAAGGGGACTGGCGGCTGGTGGTCGCCTGTAAGCGGTGGGCGGGAGCGCCTAAGAGGCTTCTGGCGGGCTTTCAAGCTCTTCCGCCTCACGGAGAGATCGGATACCTTCTTTTCTAACCTGTTCAAAGGTTTTGAACCAGGCGCAATACCAGTGAACTAATTCGCTGTGCGGGATGCGCCCGCAGCGCAAACAGGTGAAGGTGCTGCGGGTACATTTGTGAAACTCTTGCGCTATATCCTCTGGCATTGAAGCAAGAGAGGTTACTAGCTCTTTGTATTCCCAGAGATCTGCGGGAGCTTTTCCGCACTTACAGCATTTCATAGATCAACCCCTTTCGTCAGCCCGAATTTCTTCTCTGCTCGCGCGAACGCACTTTCCTCACTTTCTTCCTCTTCTTTCGCCCGGAGCCGCGCTTCGCGCTCCATGAAGGCCAGAAGGGCCTGCGGGATGTCGATATCCTCTCCGCCCTTCTTCTGGCGCCGCTTCGCCGCGATTTGCGAAATAGGTGTTGGCTCGGGCGAAGCCGCTACGCGGCCGGAGCCTTCCCTTCCAAGGCGGATGACTTCGCCTCGGAGCCACTGCTCGCCTTCCAGCCGTATGGCGCGCAAGCGCGCAAGCGCATCCTCCAGTTCCGCCCTCGCAGCCGCCTCCGCGGCTTCCAAGAACTTCTCCTGATAAGGAAGGGCCTTCAGAAGGACTTCAGCGATTTCGGGTGTCGGGCTGGCTTCACCGGCAGCCCACATTATCAGCCGTGTGTTCTTGACGCGGTAGCGGAGGCAGAAGCGGTAGAAGCGCCGGTGCGTGGGGTTTAGCTGGGTGGTGTAGAAGGGCGTTAGGAAGCAGGCTCGGATGTATCGGAAGAGGACAGGGCCTTTGTATTCGGCCGCCTCGAAGAGAAGGTGAAGGACGGGGTAGCGGCGGGAGAGTTTCATCTAACCGCCTCCTCTAGCTCTAGCATGGCGAAATTGACATACGGCGCGATAGCCCGTACCTGCGCGATTGCCTGGTCGATCCAGCTTTGCCCGGCCTGCTGCTGGGCGCGATATTCTTTGAATGTCGCAGGCCATTTAGGGCGTGTGTACATCTGCCAGTTGCCGTAGCACTCCTTCATGCGGCTTTCGTGCAAGAGGCGGCCAAGGAGGTAGAGGCGATAGTCTGAGATTTCTTCCATATTAAAGCTCCAGATAGAAAGAAGGTGGCGCTACTTGAATTATCAAAGTAGCGCCACCCGTTGACTGTTTACAGAAAAGGGCTACGCCACTGGATAAACATCCGCTCGCGGCGCCAGCCGCAGCACTGGCTCCTCGGTCCACAGGCACTGCCACTTGAACTCCCGCTCTCGTGTAGCGGGATTTAGCAGGCCGAAGGTGAACACCGAGTTCTCGCCCGTCTCCGGGTTTATCAGGAAGTGGGTGAGGTAAGTTCCGAGCCGGGTTAGGCTCACACGCGCGAGCGTCTTCGCCGCCTCCTCCGCAGGTGGGAGGGAATCGGTCGAAAGCCCCTGGTTCTGGTGGAGGAGAAGTAGCTGCTCGAAGGCGGCAGAGGGAAACCAGCCGTACTTCCAGCTATCGCGGATCTCCGTGAGGTCGAAGTTGGACCATTCGCAGAGCGCGGGCTGGTAGGAAGTGAGAATGCCCGTGCAGGTGCGATGCAAGTTGAGGAGCGTGTTAACACCTATCTCCATTGAGAAGAGGTCTTCTTCGAGAAGATCAATAGCTTCGTCGAGGACGCCGAAAAGCTCGGGCAAGAGAGCCCAGTCGGTATCTTTCAGCGGCTGCGTTAGCGCGAGAAGCGCAAGGCTGCGCCCGAGCGAGCAGAGATTGTAAATCATTGCCACGCGAAAGGATTCGTGGCACTGGGCGCAATGGAAGGGATTGCCGAGGCGTGCGTAGCGTTCACCGGCCCAGACTTGCTTCGGCAGCAGCGCGAGCTGCCGTGGCTGGGCTTGAAGCCAGAGGCGGAAGTCACGCTCGGGCAGGGCCGAAGGCATGAGGGCCGCGAGCGGCTGAAGCTCCGGGAGGAGGAGCACTTGCGTGGCTGGCTCAAAGGTGTAGTTCATGGGCTCAGGCTTCCGGTTGAATACGCAAGTAAGGGCTGGTAAGGGCTGCGGGCGTCAGCGTCAGGTACGTGCGAAGCCCCGCTTTAGCCGGGATCTCAAACCGGCCCTTATCCCGGACCCAGCGGCGCGTAGCGCCATTGCGCCTCAGGGTCCACCAGTTGCCGTTGGCCATGAGTGCCTGGAGGCGGCCCTGCGCGAGCACGGTTTCAAGCTCCGCGAGCGAAGCGAGGGGCTGGATGGCCAGCGTTAGCACGGGCTGAGAGATGTGGTTGGTCTTAGCGGGCATTGGAAAGCTCCTGAATCAGTTGCCGATATTGACGGCGGAGTATAGCATGAAGGCACGGCTGAAGAGGCCGGTTACGGCATAGGCAGTTTTATACGAGCCCTTACCTGCCTGAATTAAAAACACCGTAGAGGCGCTCTAAGGTAATGCGTCCGAATGAGCCCTTATCGACTACGGTCATAAAGCTCGCGCCGTCCCAGGCCTCAATCGCGTTCAACGTATTAACTGCAATGGGCCGGTCTAGCAACGCAGAGGCGCGCAGCCTTTCATAAGCCCAGAGGCGCGCGAGGCGCTTCGCGGCGGGGAGCTGTTGGCGGTAGGCGCTTCGCGCTGTGCCTGCGCCGTCGTCGTGAGTAATTTCGTATAGTGACATTATTTGTCCTCCAGAAGTTCAGCGAAGAGTGTGCCAAGGGGCTGACCTTTAGCGCCCCTGAGGTGGCGGTATAACGCGCCGTTGTTATTGGTCCACCAAACACCGGCCTCAAAGGATTTGTGATAGCGTTTAGGCAGTTGCCGCTTAACGCTTTCTGGATCCGGTTGATATGGCACGCCATCGCGCCATGCGCCTGCTAAAGCAACAGGCGTTGAATCGGATGTGAAGCGCAGCCATTGTGTGCCGCAGCGCTGCAAGGTGATGGTGAATTGCGGAAGCATGGCGTCGGATCCTTTGTTAGTTCCGGGCGTAGCATATGCCGCCGCGTGGCGGTTTGCATACAGGATTAACCCGGTGAAGCCGGGCTGACACTTCTAGGGGTGCGGGCTGGAAGCCGGGGCTGGGTCCGGGTTAAAGCCGGGGCAAGCCGGGGTTGCGGTGGGGCGTGGTGGCGCTTGGCGCGTGACCCGCTAGTAGGGTAGCGGCGCTTGCATAGGGCCGTGTAGGGGCTTGGGAAGGGCTAGAAATATGTGGTAGGCGGCTACCACCGAAAAAGTAAAAGCCGCTAGGATAAATAGAGAAAGAAGGTAAAAAAGAACCCGGCCAGAGGCCGGGCTAGTGCTTTAAGCTAAGGCGGGGACTGTGAAGTATTCCCTACACGCGACACGCGCAAGCGTGCAATGCCGTGACGTAGTGACACTGTGCTTATTGGTGATTATTTGTGTGCCCTCGGGCGTATGCCGCGCTATCGGCACGGCGTAAGAATAAAGAGTAGCTCCTTCAAAACGGAGGTTGCCGCATTTGCCGCTAGGTGCGGATTGCGCGGCCCAGGCGCGAATTAGCGCTCTATTGTGTGGATACGTCTTCATGGCGGGCTCCTAGGCCGGGTAGGAAAGAAGGCGGTAGATAAGGGCGGCGCAGGTGGCGATGCCGCCGGCCATCGCTAGGGCGGTTATAAGCCCCAAGCCAAGTACAAGCGTGTTAATGCGCGGCGCTTGCTTCACCCTTTGCGGGTTCACTCGCGGTGCGGGTTGCCAATGCCACGCGTAGGGGTGGCGGATGTAGGCGGTACGCGCAACGGCGAAGGCGGTAGGCCGGGGCTTAGTGGTGTTAGACATGGGCGGGACTCCTAGTGGTGGTAAAAGGTAGTGGGTTTATAGCGCGGGGCATTGCTGCCCCGTACCATAAGCCTACCTAATGCTTTTGTGTGGCGCTTCGCGCCTAGTCCAGGTCAATGTCCGCCATTGCGGCCATGCGATCGGCGTAAAGGGCTTTGTAGCGGGCCAAGCGCTGCGCGGGCATGTTTTCGCGTGCATCTTCCACGAAGGCGTCCACCGCTTCGCGGTCAGCCTTGAAGTATTTGATGCCTTCAATCTCCAGCCCGCCGGTGGCTTTTGCGGCTTTCAGCCGGGCGCGGGCCACGATAGCAAGCTCCCCGGCCAGCCATTTTTCAAACGGATCGACGGAAGCGGAGCCAGTGGAAGCGGTACGTGCGGCCCAGCCGTTGGTGCGAAGCGAAGCAACCAGAGCATCTGCCACGGAGCGGGGTGTTTCGCCATCTTTCGGCGCGACGTTCAGCTTGTCGTTAATCTTTTGCTTGAATCCGTGAGTAAGCGCGGCAAGCAGCGTTTCCTGATCGAAGTCCGCAAGGCGGAGGGTGTAGGGATTGCCGTCGCGGGCTAGGGTGAAAGAGATGGTTTCCGGGAGAGTGAGGCCGGAAGTGAAGGGGTTTGCGATGGAAGCGGACATGGGAAGTTCCTTTGTGATGGTGGGAAGAAAGGTAGCCCGGCGATAGCCGCGCCGTGATTTAGTTCTACGTCTTTCCAGCCCTGCGTGTCAAATACTTTTTGAAAGAAAAGTGTGTTTTGGGAAAAATAAATGTAGCGGGTGGCGCGGGGTGCAAAATGGCTTAGGAAGGGGTTAGGTGCGGCTTTATCCGGGCTGGTAGGGTAGGCCGGGCTAAGGCTTGAAAGCCGCTAGGCGGCTTGCGCTTGGCGAATTGCGGGGCTTGCGCCCGGCTTGGGCTGAAGCCGGGGCTTAAAGGTGTAGAAAGGATGAACCTTTAAAGGTGCAAAAGGGATGAACCTTTTAGACGTAAAGGTGAACGTAAAATGAACCTTTAAAAATGGTGGTACGGGGCTACCACACCTGCATTGACCACTAACCCACTACGCAGTTGTGGTATTTGGCTACCGCAACTGCTACCGCTGCCGCCGGAAGGCCGGAGCGTAACGGGTTACCACAACTCCGCGCAAGGTGGAGCGGGTTCAAGTCTTCAAGTGGCGCTACCCTTTGTCGCTGGTAATAAGAACAGCACCAGCGCGCACGCGCGTAGCAAGAACCGTGCCAGAGCTGGCCTACCGGCTAGATATGTCCTATAGGGCCAGCCTGTCCTATAGAATTAGTAGGGAGAAAGCTGCCTACCCCGGTGGACTGTGGAATGGTAAATGCTGGAACCTCCTTTGAGAGTCCCCCTAAAAAATTTTTGGTCCAAGACCTCTACCCACTACCTTTCTGCTTGGCCTGAGGCCAGCAAAGAGGTAGAAGGAAGGGATGAAAATCCTCCGCCCCGTAGGCCGAAAGCGAATGGACGACCCGGCGAGAGCCGGGAACTGGTGGGGGCCGGACGGCCCGCCGCTCGTGCAGGCGCTGTCGAAGGGAAAGATGCTCGCGGTGTATGAGACGCACGTCGCGGTGGAGGTGGAGAAGGCCGCGGGGGCGCGACGCCGAAACTGGCTCAGGGTGGATAAAAGGGATTGGGGGCTGGTGGAGGCGGGCATAGCCCGGTGGGGAAGGCTGCCGAGGCTGCTGCCGGGGAGAATTCACGCGCGGATGGGCTGGACTCACGGCCCAACCAGGCACTACCTAGATAGAATGGTGATGAAGGCTCACGGGCTGGAGCCCGAGCCCTACGAAGAAGTGGGCTACGTGAACTTCGACTTCTACGACGTGCGGCTGCTGAACTTGGAAGCGAAGGCGCCAGGGCTTTACCTGAAGGAGTGCGCGCTGGCGTACCGGGCGGAAGTAGCGGAAGAGGCGAAGCGGCAGGAGCGGCAGCAGAAGCGCTTGCGCGCAGAGAACCGGCAGGTGGAAGAGGAAATCTTGCGCTGGGCCGGGGAACTAGGCGCGCTGCTGCAGGAGCAGCTAAAGGCAGAAGCCCTGCCAAAGGCTGAGTTGACAAAGACGACAGCGAACGGTAGGGTGAAATGCCTGACTCCCGCCACCTTCCCCGACACTCCCGAAGCGCCGAAAGACCCGCTGGATGAGGCGTTCCCAACCACCCTGGCGCCTGCTAGAGGCCAGTTACTCGACCCCAACCATAGGAGCTATATGAATGAACGAGCAGATCGAGCAGAAGACAACTCGAAACGAAGAGATAGCAAGAGAGTTGCGGGAATGGGCGGATAAGATCGAGCGCTCGCCGTTTGAAGTTCACGGCCTGGGGCTGGTCTATTACCGGGACTTGGACCCGGTGGAGGTAGTGCTGAGCGATCCGACGCAGACAGCCGCGGGCTTCTACAAGTACGTAGATGAGAGAATTATCGACAAGTTCGACAGGAATAAGAGCCAAGGGCTCGTGGGCTTCGGGGGCTGAAGATGGACCCGGTTTTCATTCCCGCCGAAGTAGTCGTACTCTGCATCCTAATTGCGGTCCTGTGGTGGCTGGAGCAGGGTGAATGATCTTCTCCCGCGAACAAGTGCCCGCGCTGCGGGAGATGTTCTACGAGTTCGCCTCGAACATCGAGATTGACTCGAAGGAAACCGGCGGCGCTGTCAGGTTTAAAGCCTACACGGCGCAGCGCCGGTTCTTCGACAGCATCTTCGACGGCCTAGCCAATGGCGTTCACTGGAATGTGATTCTCAAGGCCCGCCAGCTTGGCATCTCTACCGGCAGCTACATCTTCGACATATTCTGGCTCTCGGTCTTCCCCGGCATCAAAGGGGCACTGGTCTTCGACACAGAGGCCAACAAAGACGGTGCTAGGCTGGACATTCAGCGGATGTTGGAAAGCCTGCCTGCCCGGCTGCAGATTCCAGTCTTCAAGCACAACCGCACAGCCCTAGTGCTGCAGAATGGCTCCAGCCTGAGCTATCTGGTGGCCGGGACTCGGAAGAATGGCGGCCTCGGCCGCTCCAAAGGCTTGAGCTTCATCCACGCCTCGGAAGTAAGCTCCTGGGGCGATCAGGAGGGCGTCGAGTCCCTTACCAAGGCCCTGGCGCAGAAGTTTCCCGCGCGCTTATTTATCTTCGAGAGCACTGCCCGCGGCTATAATCTGTTCTACAAAATGTGGGAACAGGCTAAGGTTGACCCGGTAAAGCGGGCTACCTTCATCGGCTGGTGGGCCAAAGAAGCCTACGCCTATGACCCTGAAGACCCCACCGAGCGCGAGCTCTACCTGACCTACAGCCAAGCGCCCCTGACGGAGGACGAGAAGGAGAAGGTGGAGAAGGTGGAGAAGCTCTATGGCTTCAAAGTCGGCCTTCCGCAGATCGCCTGGTACAGGCACGAGAAGAACCCCTCCCTGGATGCGAGCGACGAGATCGACCCGGATGATGAGGGCAGTATCTTCCAGCAGGAACTGCCCTGGGACGAAGACGAAGCCTTCATCATTTCTGGAAATAGCTTCTTCAGCCCGAAGCGGCTGAACGACTGCATGAAATACGCCCTCACGCAAAAGTACTACGGCTACCGATACTTCTGCGGAGAGGAGTTCACAAGTATGGTGGTGGAGCCCACCAACTTCGCCAAGATGGCCATGCTGAAGGTGTGGGAAGAGCCAGACCCCCTCGGCACCTACGTGATCGGCGCTGATCCTGCCTACGGCAGCAGCGATCAAGCCGACTACTACTGCATTCAGGTGCTCCGGTGCTACGCCGATGGCGCCGATCAGGTTGCTGAGTTCACCGTGAAAACGATGGAGACTTTCCAATTCGCCTGGGTGCTTATGCACTTGGCGGGGAGCTACCGCAATGCGCGGGTTATTCTGGAGATCAATGGCCCCGGCCAGGCTGTCTTCAATGAGATGCGGAACTTGAAACTGCGGCTGCAGAACGGCGAATTGCTGGGCAGGAACGGGGACACCAAATTCACCGAGGCCTTCAACAACGTGAAGAGCTACCTGTACTCGAGAATTGATAATGTGGCCGGTGGCGGCCTCAGCTACCACTGGAAGACGAACAATGAAAATAAGAATGTGATCTTCAACCAGCTGCGCGATAGCTTGACCCTGAACCAGGTGAAGGTGAGGTCCAGGGATTGCATTGAGCAGATGAAGACCGTCGTGCAAAGCGGGCTGAGTATTGAGGGTGACGGCAATAGCCACGATGATCTGCCGATGGCGCTGGCCCTTGCCACGCACGCCTGGATGATTCAGGAGCGACCCAACCTGCAGATACAGGGAAGGACGCGGGACGCTGACAGGAAGGCCGCTAAGTTTTCCGACGCCGACATGCCCTCTATCTATACGAGGAATATCCTGCAGAACTTCTTTAACGAGCGAGCCGCCCAACGGAGGAAAGAAAGCCTAGCGGCCTTGCGCGCTCGGCGTCGGCGTTAGTATATAAGTCCTTCCGGCTTCGCCGGTCCCACCAACTAGGAGCCTCGTAGTGGATACCAACGTGAGTATTTTCCCTGTCCGGATGCAGTTTCAAACTATCGAAGAAATGGCTGGGAGCCTGAAGAATACGGTGGCTATAAGCCCCGAAAAAGTCCTCCGCGTAGTCATTTTCATTGAGCGCGAACACCCTGATGGGGACGACACGGAGAGCGCACTTTCCATCCTGAACCTGGACGTGGAGTCGGGCCTGGGGCTTACCAACGCTGCCCTACTCTGGCTTGTAAAACGCTTTGAATTCGGCCTTCTGGCGGGAGACTTCTAATGCCCATTATGCGAACATATCAGTGCCCCGATTGCGGCGGGCGCTTCCGCTTCCTCCACATGACTTCGGATGAACCGGCACCGCAGGAGTGTGAGATCTGCCACTCGTATATGGGTGATAGCCCGGAACCGGAGCTGTCTACACCACACTTCCGGCCTAGTGAAAGCGCCGGGGCACGCATGAGCCAAAGCGTTGACCTTGTGCAAAGGGACATGGAAGCCCGAGGCATTACCGACTTCAAGGACGGGCTTAGGGAAGGGGACGTGGCTGCGAAGCCGGTGCATAACCCGGTGACGGAACAGATAGCCCAGATGGAAGCGGCGGGCGCTTCTATGTGGCAATCGGGCGGTGGCGGCTTCCGCGCCGCAGATTCTAATCCCAATCTGGATGGCCGCCCGGCGCTCAGCGCCATCACCCGTGGCCTTGGAGGGCGCAAATGAGAATCCCCGATACCGGCGGCGGGCAGAAAGCCCTCATCAAATTCGCCGAGGATCTGATCGAGGCCTGCAGCATCAGCCTCGGTGATCGCGCTATGCGGGCTAGAAGGCTGCGTCAGTGGCGAGCACTTGGTAGCGCCGATGGCTCCGTAGCCACGTATAATAAGCTGCCGGGCTTTATAGACAGGGCCGCCGGGCTTATCTTCTCCCCCGCCGAGCTTCGCTACCTGCTGGAGTTCGATACGGGACAACCGGCCCCGGTCCTGCAGCAGGCGGATATCGCCGCCAAGTACCTGACGAAGAAAGTGGAAGGCGCTGACGCCGACGTCATCTTCAACACCTGCCTTCCCGACGCCCTCCTCCTCGGCAGCATGATCTTGAAGGTCCAGCACGTCCACGGGAAGGGGAAGGTGCGCGCGATTCCCCCCTGGCAGTTCGGCGTGTTCCGGGATGACGTTAACGGGCTGGATGAGCAGGAAGCGATGCTGGAGATCAACGTGATCTCGAAGCAGGAACTTTGGAGGCGAATTATGCAGTCGGGCATCCCCAACCCTGACAAGGTGTATCAGCAGGCCCTGACGGACGCCAAGAAGAAAACGAACAGCTCAGATGCGGACACGTACTTTCACCAGGTACTCATCGCTACGCAGGGCGCGCCCGTTAACACCAGCGGCGTGGATACTAATCAGCCGGGAGGGCTGGTTGATCTGGCCAGTGACCCGATCGTGAGTCAGCTGGCTCCCTCCCTGCCGGACGAAATGATTATCCTCTATGAGCTGACGGTGGTAGATGACTCCACGGGGGACTACACGACCATACAGTATATCAATCCGGGTATCGTGCTGGCCCCCCGGCTCAAGCGCCGGAACTTCTTCGTTCCGCAGCTGCATCCGTATGTGCTGGTGCAGCCGATCTTCTCGATGGGCTACTTCTGGGGCCGGAGCTATATTAGCAACATGATAATGCTGCAAGACAAGCTGAGAGAAAGGTTCGCTGATTTCTCCCGCCTCATGTCCATGCAGTACGACCGCCTGATCATGTTCAAAGGCAATACGCAGATCTCAGATGAGATGTACGAGAACTTCCGGCAGGCCGGATACATCTCCGGCGACCCGACTATGGACGCGAAGGACTTGACCCCAGAAATTCCTCGCGCCGCCATGGAGGAGCTTCAGTTCGTACTCGAAGCCCTGAACGATGTGAGCGGGCAGCCCGCCACTATTCGCGGTGAAGGTGAGTCGGGGGTGCGAAGCAATGTCCAGGCAAAGACCCTGACAAAGACGGGGACACCGCAGATAAGGGATATGAGTCTGCTGGTGGAACGGCAGTGCGCGGACATGGGCTACAAATTCTTCAAGCTGCTGGCGCAGACCGACGCTACCCAGCTGGCTGCGGCGGCGAGCGAAGAAGAAATTCCGGGCTTCGTCCTGGCGCAGCTACCGGAAGATGTGCGGGTGGTGGTGGACAGCCATAGCACCAGCCCGGTCTTCGAGGAAGACAACCTGAACAAGGCGGCCTTCCTGCTGAAGGCGGGGGCCATCGACCCGGCAACTGTGCTGGATATGACCAACACCCCAGCGCGTGACCTCCTCCAGGCTCGCCTGAAGGCCCGCGAGCAAGAGAAGCAGCAGATACAAGCGGCCCTCTTGCAGGACGCGCAGAAGCGGGAAGCCGCCCTGCAGGCCCAGAAAACCGGCAAGGACATCAACGGGCTGACCGGCGGCAAGGGCTAACCTGAGTTGCATTGCGCCTCTGGCCCTTCAGCTATAAAGTCCAACTATCGAAGCAGCCGCTTCTTTCAGCGTCCGGCCTGGAGCCGGGCAATCCTCTCCCTGTGTGGGACATAGACAGGAGGCTATGATGGCTCGTAAGCGCTCTCATAAGCGTAAGTAAGTGATATGGACGGAGCGTTAAATCCTCAGCAGGGAGTTGGCCCTGCGACTGTCGGCGGACCCGCGCCCACTCAGGGAGCGTCGTCTGCGGCCCTCGCTAAGGTAGCGCTCGCAGTCCGTATCCTTGAGAGTACAATTCCCGAACTGGGAAGCGGCTCTGAGGCCGGTTTGGCCGTTCTCAAGGCGGTGCAGGGCCTGAGCAAAGTAGCGCACGACCAAGGTAGTGCGGGAACCGCTCAGACCGCCTTGATGCAACTCATGATGCAGCAGCGGCAGGAAGCGCCGCTGCTCGCGCAGCTCAAGCAGCAGCAGATGCAAAGAGCACTGGCCGCCGGTGGTGGTCAAGCCGCTGGTGCAGCGCCCGCTGCCGCACCTCCCACCCCAGCCGCTCCGCCTGAAGGTGGCGGAGACTCAGGCACCTAGCCTTTAACGCGCCCTTGCTGTAGGGCGTAGGTTCTACCCGCACCCCAACCAAGGAGTTTTTCCAATGGCTGTCGATATTTTCAAAGACACCCGCACGAACCTGCCGGACAACGATTCTCGCATTGTCCGCGTCGGCTTCGATGAAGAGCAGCTGGGCAACCGCCGCGCGCAGCAGCCGAACGTGAAGTCGGATGGCCGCTTCGGCATCCAGCACGTCAACACTGGCCGCGGTAAGAAGTAATGGCCCGCGCTACTGGCCACAAAGGCCCTGCTGGGAAGATGCCGCCGATGAAGAAGGCGGCGCCGAAGCCTGCAGCCCTGAAGGGCGCTGCTGCACCCGCCGCTGGCGGCCCGAAGAAGGTTCCGGCCAAGCCTGTTAAGGCCGGAGGCAAAGCCGCCGCTGGCAAGTTCATGGGCGGCCGCTAAGCCTCACCCTCCACCACAGATAGGAGCATCAAATGACCGTTACCCCCGAAGAGCTGAAGCGACTGCAGAGCATCGACGCTCTCGTCACCAAGCTGGACGCCAACCCGAAGACGCATAAGCAGCTTCTGCGGATCATCAAGGAAGCGATGCCGGAGGTTCCTATCCCGGAACTGGACGCGGCGCAGCCGATCGAGGATGAGATTGCTAAGGTGCGCGAGGCGCTGGCTTCTGAGCGCGATGCGCTGAAGGCGGAAGTGAGCGAGCTTCGCAACCTGCATAAGGCGGATAAGACTGCCCGCGGGATTGAGTCCGAGCGAGAGAAGCTGAGGGCGCAGGGTTGGGATGCCGAGGGCATCAAGAAGATTGAAGAGACGATGACCGAGAAGGGCATCATCGACTACGATGTGGCTGCGGCCTACGTGGAGAAAACGCTTCCGGCTGATGAGCCGAGCCGTCCTTCCTACCAGAGCCGTGACTGGGGTTTTGCGGCGCCGGAGAAAGGGGATGCGGACCATGAGCTGCTCATGTCCAACCCCACGGCGTACAAGAACAAGATGGTCTCGCAGACAATGAATGAGCTGCAGGCCGGTAAGGGGTTCCGTCGCACGATCAGTCAGGGTGGTCCTACTGGTGCGTGGGGCGGGCAGTAAGGACTCAACTCTAACAGGAGATAGGCAGTGCCGATCCCGAATTCAGGTGTGGTTCCCGGCTCGGGAGCGATATATAACGAACTGACCTCCGTCACGCGGCGCGCGTTCATGCCGACCGTGACTGTGCAGATCTACTACAGCACCCCGACGCTGATGATGCTGATGCGTAATGCGCAGCGCTCCGCGGGCGGTCTGTCGCAGATCACCGGCCCGGTGCAGGGCAACAGCATGGTCCAGGGCTCCTGGGCCAGCTACTCGGGCAACTTCAACCGCCCGACCGTCATCCCCGGCCTCCAGAACTTCCAGTTCAATACTTCCTACTTCCTCGTCCCGGTCCCTCTGGTCCTCGGCGAAGCTCTCTTGCAGAGCACGGAAGCTGTCATCCCCATCCTTGACGTTCGCATGAACGACGTGAAGGCCGTGATGGTGCAGCAGATGGGTTCGGCGCTGTTCACGAACAACACCGCAAACAACCTGATGCCGAGCAGCTTCTTCGACGCTTTCGACAACGGCACCAACGTCACCTCCTACGGTGGCATCAGCCGCACGGCGGCTGGCAACAGCTTCTGGAAAGGCCAGTATTACGGCGCAGCCGGTGCAGTGCTGACCAGGAAGGCGATGGCCGCTTACCTGATTCAGGTGACGGATGTGGCCGGTGGTGAAGCTCCCGACTTCGTGGTTATGAGCCCCTCGGACTACGCCACGCTGCAGCAGGACTTCATCGGCGTTGAGCAGCAGTATATCAACCCCGGCCCGATGAGCAATCCGACGATCGGCAGCCTGGATACGGCGGTTCGCTCGGCCTTCCCGAACCTCGTCATCAACGGCGTGCCGTTCTTCATGGATCACTGGTGCCCGAAAGGCACCCTTTACATGATCAACAGCAAGTATACCTCGATGTACCTGTCCGAAGATGCCCCGTTCGCCTTCTCCGGCTTCTACAGCGGCATCCCGCTGTTCCAGATCGCGCAGGTCGGTGTGGCGATTGTTGGCTATCAGGTCATAACCACGAAACCGATCTCGGGCGCGAAGATCACCGGCATCACCGGCGGCGCGTTCTAACAGGAAGGAAAGCAAATGTCACTCTTTAATATTGCGGGTCCGGGCCAGGGTCTTCCGACCAATGTGGGCGCGAACCAGTTCAATACGCCGGGTCAGCCCTGGGCGGCTCCTGGCCCTAACAAGATTGGGCTCTATAGCGGGCAGTCCATTCTCATTCCCGCCGGTGAGTACATCATCAATCCGGGCGTCTACTCGAGCATTCAGTACCTCGACCCTGTGTCGGGCGTCTGGGCGAACTTCGAGACAGGCGCTGCGGCGGGCAATGGCCGCTGGATCAACTCGGATGGTGTGAACTGGCGCATCATCAACACGGCGTCCTGCCCGATCAGCGGCACGGTCACGGCGGCAGGTTCTGGCTATACCAGCACCCCGACCGTTACCTCGAGCGTCGGCGGCTCCCTGTGGACTGCGGTAGTTGGCGGCGCGGTAAGCAGCTCCTTCACCATCGGCACGGCGGGTTCCGGCTATCAGCAGCCGCCGCTGGTCCTCTTCGACGCGCCGCCCGCAGGCGGTGTGCAGGCCACCGGCTACGCCACCATTACTTCGGGCGCTGTGACGGCCATCACCCTGATCAACGCAGGTGCCGGTTACACGACCGCCCCGGGCATCACCTTCGTCACCTCGCAGACGGACGAGGGCACAGCGATTGTGTCGGCAGCCGCTACCTGCGTTCTGACCGGGGCCAACACCGTGACCGCGGTTCTGCTGCAGAACCCTGGCCTGCCGGAGGCTTCGGCTCCGACCTTGACAATCACCGGCGGCGGTGGTAGTAGTGCAACGGCGACTGCAACGATGAATGGCTCGACGGCGGAAGCCGACACCATCGTCATTCAGCCCGCCTAAGTTTGGAGCTTCGGCTCCTAAGAGTCCCTGTGGTGGGGGAGATCGTGAAGGAGTGACGCAGTGGCTTTAACTGCATACGTGCAACAGGTCCAGCGCCTCCTTCACGACACAACCGGACAATTCTACCAATACCCTGACCTCACGTACTACGTGAATTCTGCTCGCGGACAAGTGGCGCTCGAAGGCGAATGTACTCGCGCCCTTTGCTCCCTAGCGACAGCCAATGGCCAGCAATCCTATACCCTTTCTTCAATTGGTAACCTGCCCTCCGGCGGGCAATACGCGCTGGTCGTGCGCGGAATTTACCTGAACGGGCAGACGTATGAGGCGCGGCCCTGGGAATGGTTCGCCAATTTGTGCCTTGGCACCGCTTTCAGCCCCGCTGTTCCGGTCTGGGCGCAATTAGGCTCTGGAGCATCTTCAAGCCTTTACATATGCCCCACCCCCTCTGTCGCGGTTGCTTTGCAAGTAGACAGTGTGATCCAGCCCATTCCGCTAAATACGGATGCAGACCCTGAGCTAATCCCCTACCCCTGGACCGACGCCGTACCCTACTACGCTGCTTACCTGGCCTACTTAGACGCCCAGCGCACACAAGACGCCCAGTTAATGTTCGAGCTTTACACCACGTTCGTCAATCGAGCCAGGAAGATCGTCACACCCACCTCTAACGCGAGACAGTGGCCCGGTGCGCTGGGCGCTCAGATTGCTGGCGCTGCTACAGGCCTTGCAAATCCTCAGGGGCTCCCCAATGGCTAGTTTCACTGAGTACGTTCAAAGGGTCCGCTTGCTTGTTGGGGATGCTAATTATAGCCTCTTCAATCCCACCGACGTCGCCCTCTTCATAAATGAGGCCCGCAGGCAGGTTGCGATGGAGGGCGAGGTACTTCGTTGCCTTCCGCAGGACCTCTATACGGTTGAAGGGCAGGAGATTTACCCCTTCTCAGCGGTCGATCTCACACCCTTTCCGGGCTATTCTTATGTGTATCAGGTAAAGTCGATCGCCCTTATCTGGGGCTCCTTCCAGTACGTGGTAGAGCGGGTCTCCTTCTCCAAATACCAGGCTGTAGTGCGGAACTACACGCAGGGCTTCCAGTACATTCCATGCGTTGGAGCGCAGTTTGGCGACGGCCAAAACGCCGTAATGTACCTCTATCCCATCGCAAACGACGTGTACCAGATGTTCTGGGACTGCTATTGCGCCCCTATTGATCTATCGGGGGCCTCAGGGGAAGTAGAAGCGATTCCAAGCCCCTGGACGGACGCAATCCCCTTCTACGCTGCTTACCAGCTGCTAAATACCATGCAGGTGAGTCCTGCGGGGCTGAATGAGAACCTCGCGAGGATTAAGCAGGCCGATAGGATGTTCGGCGAGTACATGAAATTCATGCTTCGGGCGCGGCAATTCGCCTCTCGAGGCCAGATCAACAACCCCTATGGGAGGAGTTAATGTGCGCTATTCCGCTTCCCTCTGAGGAGCCAGGCACTCGGAAAGACCCTCCAGTTAAAAAGAGATAGAAATGGCCCTGAATTTTCCCGGCGCGAACGGAGAGCGTGGTGCGACGCCCAACATTGTTGGGCTTCTTGGCTTTGAGGGACTGAACAACAACGATTCGCGCTCCGCAATCGACGACCAAGAGTGTGCCTGGTTGCTTAACCTCTTTCCGATTGGAAAGGGCAATCTGCGCACGCTCTATGGTGCCGGAGCAAATACCTATGGCACCGCAAGCACGGGAAGTGAAGCCACAGGTAATCTGGAGTACGTCTACTACTTCACGATGGTTTCGGAGCAGACTCCTACAAGCGCTACCACTGTTCCCCCCAATCCGGATGAATGGGTATTTGCGGCCAGCGGCAACTCCGACCACTTCTACCTCTACAATATCACCCAAAATCAGGCCTTTGTCATCGCTAATACCTCCACTTATCGAGGAGGCACCTTTACTACTTCTGTAATTGACAGCAGTCCCCAGGCCATCTGCTTCAACAACAAGTACCTGCTTGTGGTAGATAGTGTCAGTTTCCGTGTTATCCAGCCCTTCGTCTACCCTCCACATGACCTTAACTCCCCAAATTCTCTCGTAGTTACAGCCTTCGGGCCGGGCTCCCTTGCGCCGAACGTCACCATGACCAATTCTGGGTCAGGGTATGGGCTTGCAACCAATGTGACCATTGGAGCCACCATTTCAGGAGGCTCTGGCGAAGGGGCTTCAATATATCCCGCGGCAAATTCGACCACAGGCGCCGTTACAGGGGGAACTTTTATCAATTCGGGCTCGGGCTATCTGGCCTCTGATGCTTCCCTTCCGGCCCCTGTTATCTTTTTCACGGACAATCCCAGCGGCCAGATCACCGCTTCTTACACCAACAGCAGCGGTGTAATCACCGGCGTCACGGTAACTGGAGCCGGAAGTGGCTGGACTCGCAACCCGCAGGTCAACTTCGGCTGCCCTATCAGCTCAATCCTTGTAACTCAGGCTGGAAGCGGCTACCTTACAGCTCCCACGGTCACACTGATCGGCGGTGGAGGCACCTACACGTCTGCTACTGCCACACTGAGCGGTACCACGGTTTCCTCCATTGCAGTAACTGGCTCCGCTAACTACACCAGCGCGCCCCTGGTGGTGATTGGAGCCCCAAATCAGAACTCCAGCACCCCGGTACAGGCCACTGCTACGGCGGTACTCGGCGTGGGCTCGGTAGCTGCCCTTGGCTTTGCCAATCTGGTGCCCGGCCCTGTCGGCTACATCGACGTTCTAAATGGTGGAGGGCAGTACAACAACCCTCCGACAGTGGTACTGCAGGGCAACGCTACCGCGGTTTCAACCCTTATCCCGGCGCCCCTCAACCACATCTATGTGTATGCGGGGGGTTCTGGCTACACCAGCCCGCCGACAGTAACTATTAGCGGCGGTGGAGGATCGGGCGCAACCGCGGTTGCCATTATTCAGGGCGGCGCTGTAAAAGCGGCCGTTATCACGGCTAATGGCTCCGGCTACACTTCCCAGCCCACAGTGACTTTCAGTGGAGGCGGCGGTTCAGGTGCTATCGCCTACGCCGATATTGACACTTCGGTGGCCTCAATCACGCTGACAAGCGCCGGAAGCGGCTATACGAGTGTGCCGCTGGCGATCTTGGTGGAGCAGGGCGGGGCTCTAGCCACTGCAGCTGAAAGCGGGGGCGGGCTTAGCTCTGTTAACCTGGTGGCTGGCTATGCAGGAAGCTACTTAACACCTCCCGCGGTCACAATTAGCGATCCCACCGGCTCCGGTGCAAGTGTCACAGCCAACTTGGCCTCCGTCAGCTTGCAGTCCAGCTTCTTCTATATCGTCAATGAGGGCATCGGTTTTACGCCGAACGTCCATATTCCGCTGACCATTACTGGTGGCGGTGGTTCTGGAGCTGCCGCTTATGTGCAGGTAAATGGGCAGGGCTACGCCGAGACGGTCGTAGTCACCGCTGGTGGCTCCGGCTATACTAGCGCTCCTTCTTTGAGCGCCAGTCCCAGCCCCGGCGCCGGGCTCGTTGTCGTTTGCGTTCCCGTCTTCCCGATTGCCTCCTTTACCGTCAATACTCCAGGCACAGGCTATACCAAACCTACCGCTGTAGTAGCGGGCACACAATTCACCACTCCCGGCTTCGGCGCATCCACCATCACCTACATGCAACCCACCGGCATTGCCAGCATTACTGTGGCTTCCGGCGGCGCTGGTTGGACCACCAACAGCTCAGTAACTGTGGGCGGCGTAGGAGCCACAGCCACAGCCAATTTAATGCCCTTTGGCGTTGCGGGCACCACGGTTGAGATCTACCAGGGTCGTGCCTGGGTTGGCGGCAAGACCACCGTACAATTTTCTTCCGCCATTAATCCGTGGGACTTCTCCATCCCCAACGGCGCTGGTGCCTTCTCTGTCCAAGAACAGTACTTGAAACGGAAAATTTCGGCCCTCAAGCAGGCCAACGGCTTCCTCTATATCTTCGGCGATAGCTCAATCTACGTTGTCTCGAACGTCAACCAGAGTTCAACCACCTCGGGCGGAATAACCACCACCACAACCACCTTTCAGGTGTATAACGTGGACCCGCAGGTCGGCACCGTCTGGCGTGACACTGTTCAGCAGTACGGCTACTCTATCATCTTTGTAAACCCTGATGGGGTTTATACGCTGCTGGGTGGTGCGGCACAGAAGATCTCTACTCCGATTAACGGGTTCTTTGCCAGCAATCCGTATAAGAATAATCCAGAGGCAGTGCAGTATTCAGCAGCCATTGCCACCATTTTTGGCATCCGCAGCTACGTCTTCCTCTTTGATACCTATGACTATCTGGGTAATCCGGTGCGCTTGCTGGTGGGCTGGAACGCCGGGAAATGGTTTTCCGCCACTCAAACCTACAATCAGCTTCTGCTCAACGCAATCGGCGGCAGCGTGGCCTCGAGCCCCCTCCTTGGCTCCACCATCAACACACGCTTCATCTGCACAAAGGAACTGGACAGTGCGCTTTCTATCCTTGGTACTGATGGCACTTACATTATGGATTATTTTAATACTCCTGATAACACACTACCCAAGCAGCTTCAGTCGAAACTTTTCGACGGGGGCAATATTTTTGTCTACAAGCAGGTCTTCCGTACTTACGCTTTCCTACAGCCCTTTTCCTCTTCTACCGCAGACGTGGTAACTATGCAGATCGACACGTCAGGCTCCTTGGACGTGTCCTCCGCTTCCTTCCTCGGAGAGGGTTTTAATTTTGTAAATGTGCAGGGGCAGGTTGAGCAGTTCCAAGATAACACACCAGCTAATCTGTACTTTGAGTCCACATCTCCGCGAATTTCTGGGGCCAATGTACAGGCAAATGACTTGCTTGTCGGCTTCACCATGAACACGTATAATGCAGATTTGACTTTTGTGGGCCTTTATATCCAGTTCAAGCCTGCAACCTCTTACGCATAAGGAAAGCAGATGGCCCAGGTTCCCTACATCTTCGCTACATTGCCTGGAGGGCTGGTTCCAGCTAGTTATCTGGATGCCAATTTTGCCGCGGTGAATCCTCCCGTTCTTTATGGCACAGATACTGGCTCAGTTAATACACTGAATATAACTGTCCCGGTGCCCTCTTCAGTCGTAAGTCTGGCTAATCTGACGGGCTACCTATTTCAGGTAGTTCCCGCCTTTGCCAATACTGGAGCGGCTACCATTGAGGTAAATGGCTACCCTTCAGTTCCTGTCCTGGAGTACGATGGCACTACGCTGCAGCCCTACGCGCTCCGCGCTGGTGTTCTGGCACTCATGGCCTGCCAAGGCACTTCCATGGTCGTTCTTTCTGTGGGAGGGCCAGTCTATTTCAATGCTCCTTCCGGCTACGTGGGCGACCTGCTTAATCTGAAACTGAATGGAACAACCGTTCTTTCTGTAGACCAGGCTGGTAATCTGGCAGGGCAGTTAAACATTACCAATTCGCTTAGTCCCGCAGTTACAGCCGCAGGGACTACTCAAGGCACTGCCACTACACTGACCTCTACGTGGAACGTGGTAACAACCAACGCGAGTGGCACAGGTGTAATTCTTCAAACTACTCCCACCGGAACAGCAATTCGCGTCTTCCATGCAGCCTCCGGCGGTAACATACTCAGCGTTTACCCTCCTGCCGGGCACACAATCTTTTCCCTTACCACAAACTCCCCCGCGGGAATGCTAGAAAATCAGGTAAACGATTTCTGCTATCTCGGCTCCAACCTTTGGATGGTGAAATAAATGCGTAAATTTTTATACCTTCTAACCTTTCTCTTTGGTGCTTGCGCTCAAGCAGCAACTGTCCAGGGACCCTTGCAGGCGCAAAACGCTTTGGCCGAGATAGCAGCCAACGGTTCTACCGCGCAGGCTAGTGCCCGGACAAACATTGGAGCTGCTTCAACTGCATCTCCCACATTTACTGGCACGGTTACAATTCCAACCGGCTCCGTACTTAATACTCCGGCATCTATTAACCTAACCAACGGAACGGCTCTCCCGTACACGGCGTTGCCTTCTTTGAGTGCTAATCAGCTGCTAGGCTCTCTTACGGCAACCACTCCAAGCGGCCAGTCTGTGCCTTCGTGCAGCGCTGCAGGAGATGCGTTATCCTGGACTTCCGGCACAGGTTTTGGTTGCTTTACGGGATATGCGCCACTGGCCAATCCGGTATTCACCGGAAGTTTTAATGCTGCGACAGGTGCCACATTCGGAACAGTAATAAACAGCGGTACCACAACCTTTCTAACAGATGAAAATGTATCTTCTGCTCCTGGCACTGCAGCGGTTGTTTTAGCTTTGACCGGGGGCGCGGACTTTGCCGAGTTAATCAATCTCGACGGCACAACCCCCACAGCTTTTCTTGAAAGCGGCAGCGGCGATACTGGCGGTTTGGTTATTCAGACCAGTGCGGGACCGATTGTACTTGCCAGCAACACGGTTTTCACTGGAACAACCTTCTCGGTTGCACATACGCTTTTCGCTTCTACTGCTCCAACGATCGCTTCCGGTTTTGGCACCAGCCCTTCGATCGCGGCAAATAATGGAACAGCGGCTTTCGCCGTTACCGTCGGGACAAGCCCGGGTTCTAGCGGCGTTTTGACTTTGCCGGCAGCTGCAGATGGTTGGGCCTGTGATGCAACTGATATAACTACACAAAGCGCCAGCGTCTTTCTTACAAAAGAGACCACCACCACTACAACTACTGTCACGCTTACGCAGTACAACGATGCGGCAGTGGCAACGCCATGGGTTGCGGGCGATAAGCTCTTAGTTAAATGCTCTGGCTATTAAGGAGAAGAAAAATGCCATTGAAAAAGGGTAAGTCGAAAAAGGCCGTGAGCGGGAATATTTCCAAGCTCTCACACGAAGGGTATCCGCAAAAGCAGGCAGTTGCTATCGCGCTCTCAACGGCACGGAAGAGCAAGAAGAAAGGGAAGTAGCTCTTCCCTTTTATTCGAGCTAATCTCCCTACAAATTTGGAGGCTTTTATGAAGCTCAGACTCCTTTCCCTCTTGCTGGTCCTGCTGCCAGGCCTCGCCCTGGCGCAGACTACCAACTTCCCGACTCCCCCGCTGAACGGCTTCCAGCAGTATGTTCCGGGGCAGATGTGTATGAGCCTGAACGGCTCGAACTACGCGGTGCCCTGCAGTAGCAGCAATCCTCTGCCGGTCACGGTGACTGGTGGGGGAGGCAGTACGGTAAATCAGGGTAATGCGGGGAGCGCGGCGCAAGCCTGGTTCTCGCAGCAGGTGCTGGGCGGCACCGTAGTTAGCAACACCAACCCGATGCCGGTGACTGTCATTTCTGGTAGCGGAACGCAGGCTATTGCCTATGCTGCGCCGGGCTCGACGGTTTCTGTTACCACAGCTTCTACCTCCGTACTCGGCGCTGCCGCTTACACCCACACTCTGACGCTGTGCACCGAACCGGCGGACGCAGGAAATGTGTGGCTCAATCTTTCAGGAGGCGCCGCTGTAGTGAATACGGGCTTCTATGTGCCCTCCGCCGGAGGCTGTGTTACCATAGCCCCTCCAACCGCAGCCATCACCGGAATAAGCGATAGCGGCACTTCGCACCTGACTGTTCAGGGAGGTTAATATGAAAAAACTTCTTAGTCTACTGCTTGCGGTGCTGCTCTGCGGCCCTGCCCTGGCGCAGGGTGTTGTCAATCAACCAGCGGTCTCTATTTACAGGCCGGGGATTGCAGCCAACGGCGGCACCGGCAACAACATCACCCTCAATGGCACAACCAATATCACAGGCAGTGCCAGCAATGCCGTGACGCAGCCGCCAGTGGATAACACCACTCGCCTCGCCACAGACGCTTTTGTGCAGTCCCTGTTCGCCGTCACGCGATCCACCGTCTATCTCTCGGGTGTGACGGGCGGGACGATGAGCTTTGCCTCGATCGGCACGGGGGCGGCGTTCAGCTTCACCGCGACGGGCGGCGTTATTACGTCCATCGATTCCATATTCGCGGGCGGCTCCGGCTATAAAGTCGGGGACGTGCTGTACATCCCGCGCGGCAACTATGACAACTACATCAGGGTCACGGGCGTTTCTGGCACCGCGATCACGTCGGTCCAAATCCTGAACGGTGGCACAGGGAATACGAGCGGCCTCGACGTTACCGCAATGGCGGCTATCGAAGCCCCGATCATCTACAACGTGAGCGGCACGCTTACCTCTAACTTGCAGGTCATCGCCTCCAACGGCGCAGTGCTGGGCTATTCTGGCATCTTCCTGCTCATCAACAACACGACCGGAAACTATACCGAGAGCGTCTGCATCAGCAATGGCTCCGACGCCTGCAATGGCAATGGCTCCGTCAACATCCCACAGGGCAGCGGAAATAGCTGCGCGACGCTGACATATACGGATGGCTCTACGCCATGGCTGGTGGCTCCTACGGAGTGCGGGGCGGCGCAGTTTGCTACCAGCAACGTGACCTCTGCGTTCTCCCTCAACGGCGTAAAAACTATGAGTGCTACCGCGCCGACCATCTCAAGCGGATTTGGAACCGGAGACGCCATTTCCCAGGCAAATGGAACAGCCGCCTTTGCCGATACGGTTGGGTCATCCCCCGGATCGACGGCCACATTTACGATGCCCGCTGCGGCTAATGGTTGGGACTGCTCGGCCTATGACCAAACTACAAATACGATCTCTGTGGTGCAGAGTGGGCAATCTTCTACAAGCATCACGCTAAAAACCTATCTTCGTACATCTGGCGCAGCAACCTCCCCTAGCGCGAGTGACATAATCCAAATCGGGCCTTGTATTGGGCATTAAATAGGCGGCACGCCTTCAATCGCACCGCAAGGAAATCAGAATGGCAAATTATGCAAGTCCAACCTTCAACAATCTAACCTTATTGGGTTCATTTTCATACACGCCACAGGGGGCCGGTTTGGGCACAGATCACAGTGAAAATCCACCCGCGCCATTGACCGTTCTGGCCAGCGGCACAGTCTCTCATCCCGGCGCTCTTTATGTGATGAACCAGAGCGCTGCCACTATTCAGATTTGGCTTCAAGGCGCAACTGCACCTATCTTGCTCGATCCCGGCGCTGGTGCAGACCGTCAAGGTGGTGATTGGTCAGCGGTGATAAACATGCCGTGGTTTGTCGGTACCTTTACGATCAACGGTGCTTCCGGCTCCCAGTTTTATGCCAACAGCAATTGAGGCACATGATGATTAGGAAATTCCTCCGCGCACTATCTGCCGCGCTTTTTCTCGCTGCGCCGATTTCCGCCAGTGCGGGCAATCCCCCTGTTTGGTCTGCCGCTGGCGTGTCTGGCGGGTTTGCGCCGCTGAATGGGACTGCCGCCGGGACGCTGGGGTTTACGTCCGCCACGCCATACGCCTTCACTACGTCGCAAGCGCAGAGTTCCGCGACGCTGAACGAATTGGCGGTTGCCAATTCTACCAATTTACAGGCCGGGCAAACGGTAGTCGGAACGGGTTTGCCGGCCGCCACTGTAATCTCCAGCATCGCGGGAAGCGGTGAAAACGTCGAAAATGCGAACGGTTCATTTTTGGCGGGGCAACCGACAATCCCCCTGTCTAACACCGTCAAACTCGTTACGGGTATGCAGTGCACTGACGCGACCAACACATCTGCGGTTCCGGCTGGGTCAATTATCACCAGCCTAAGCCCTGGCGTGAGCATTACGCTATCGAACAACCTGACGCAGAACAGCTCAGGTGCTTCGGATTCGATCATATGCGACCCTGTGCTGACGCTCTCCAATAGCGCAACAAGCCCGCTGTCGGCTGGGGCTACTCTTTCCATTTACGATAACGCCACCATATCGTCTGGGAATATCGGCACCACCGGCACCATTTCTATCGGCGGGACAGTGGTGCTCGCAACCCCGTATCCGGGCGCACCGACGCAAGGCGGCCCGGTGCTCGTCGGGCCTGGAGCTGGGGCAGGCATAGGGCCAAATTCCGCCGGAACCACGTTTGTGGGCAATTCTGCGGGCGCGGCGGATAGCTCCGGCGTGGAAAATACCGGCGTCGGCTGGCACTCTATGAACTTGCTGACCACCGGCAATTACAACACCGCTCTCGGCATCAACTCGATGGGCCATGATGTGCACGGCAGCAACAACGTGGCGATTGGCGAGGACTCACAACGCAACACCACAAGCTCGACATGGAACGTCTCTATCGGCCCAAACGCCATGTATAGCGGGACCAGCACGGCAAGAAACATAGCGATTGGGCAGAACGCCCTTAACGGGCAAACATCTTCGGCAGAGGTGGATAATATCGCCGAAGGCTATTATTCTATGTCGTCCGGCTCCCTGACGACCGCCTACCAAAACATCGGACTCGGTTCATACTCTTTCAACGCGCTTACGTCGGGCTACAACAATATCGGGATAGGCTATCAGGCGGAATACAGCCAGCTTACCGGGTACGACAATGTCGCTATCGGAACCGGCGCGGGATATGGCGGGACAAACACGGATTACGATATTTTTATCGGTCATAACGTCGGCCTGAATATAACAGGGAATGGCAACATAGCTCTGGGCGGCTACGCTATGAGCGGCGGCAGTGGAAGCGCGGGCGGAAATATCGCCATCGGATATAAAGCGGGGCAGTTCGTAGCCGGAAGCGCGGGGCTCAACAACGTTATGATTGGTTTCCAGGTAGGATATACCACGCTCCAAGGCGGCGGGAACAATATCCTCATCGGTACATCTGGATCGGTCGACGCCCAAACCTCATCACAGAACTACGGCGTTGACATCGGCAACGTCATCACAGGCTACCAGCAGGGCGCAACCAATCCGAACCTGTGTGTGATCGGAAGCCCTTGCATCCTCGGCGTGCGGCGTGGCGCGAACCTCAACAGTACGGCGGATCAAGCTATTACCGTTGCACCGCTGACCAGCGGTCAGGCCGGGTATATGCCCACGGCCAGCAAATACATCGTAACCGGCGTGTGGGTGGATAACTGTTCGGCGGCGTCTGGCACGGCGGCGGGCGGCATCTACACCGCCGCGAGCAAGGGCGGCACAACACTGGTGGCGGCAAGCCAGACTTATGGCAACTGCTCCAGCGCCACAACGATGCAGACTGCCACGCTGGCCGCCGCCGCAGCATCCAACACGCTCACGGCATCCACGCTGTACCTGTCCCTGACAACCGCGCAGGGAAGCGCCGATACGGGAGACGTGTATGTGTATGGCGTGCCGTTTAACTGACGCCGCCAACACCGTGACCGTGCGGGTATGTGCCATTGCAGCGGGAACACCTACCGCGTCCACGTATGATGTGTCGGTTAGTTACTGATGCCCCTTGCTCAATTACAACCCAGTCATGTAGAAAAGACAGCATGAACGCGACAACCGGAACCGTAGTCGGGACTTCTGGAGCCAGCACAATGCTGGCAACTGTGCTTGTCTGGTTGCTCTCGCTTCGTGGCATTACCATACCCGACGATGTTGCGCTTGCCATGACAGGGCTATTCACAATGGCCGCGCATTACCTTATCGGCGCCCATATCCGAAATACCGCCATTGGTGCAGGCGGTACGCCTTCAACCGCACCGCAAGGAAATCAGTCATGACCGTCGAAACCACCACGCAGACCATCGAAACTATCGCCAATGCCGTTGTCGGGGCTGCCGCCGCTGCTGGCGTGCCGCACGCTGCCACCGCGCAGGCCGCTCTGTCCTCCGCTGAGACCGTCGCCAATGCCGTCGAGGCCGAGGCGCCGCATCACACCGCCGTGGCCGCCATCGGCGCTGGCGTGACTGCTCTGGCTAGCACTCCGATCGTGCAGACCAATACGCAGGCTGCTGCCGTTACAGGCATCGCTGCGTCGTTCTTCGCTTGGCTCAAGTCTGAGTTCGCCAAGCTCTAATCCGGGTTGCGGTTCCCGGAGGGCTGAAAGGCCCGTGGCGGCGTTGCTGGCCGAAACGGATGATGGCTACAACGTGCTGGTTGGCAGCACGCCGTCTGCGGCTAGGGCTAATTAAGCGCCCCTTGCCGAATTACACACTATCCAGGTAGGATCAAATGGCAACGCTTCCCTCTTCAGGTAGCCCTCCGCCGGGCACCCTCTACGGTTGGAATCCCAATAGCAGCACCTTTATTCCGCTGGCTATGGATGCCTACGGCAATCTCGGAGTTACCTTCAATTCAGGGGCTCCTGTTGGTACGCCGCCAGATGATATAGGCGCGAAGTTCGGTAATGCCCCGCCGGGCACCCTCTACGGCTGGAATTCTGCCCTTCAGTCCTATCTGCCGATTATCACCGACGCCTCGGGCAACCTGCTTTTCTCGGCGGCCATTAGCGACCTCTCGCAAGGTACAGTCATCCCGACAGGCCAAATGGCTGCGGTTACATTGGCCGCTGTCGCCTACGCGGCGCTTACCTCCAATCCGATCGACAACACAGCCTTTAATATTCTAATGACCAACTGGTTCAACGCCCTTCCCACCAGCCCCACAGGTCAGGCAGTAGGCTCCTTCATTAATTCTGGCGGAACCCTGCAACAAGTTCAACCGTAAACTTCAGAAGGAAAGTGTGAAGTGGATAGACAGCAAGAACACGAATTTGGTCCCGAATTTTCTGGCGAGTTGAAAGAGGTGGTTAAAGAGGCGATACAAGAGTGGCTGGATAAGCAGTACGCTACGTTCGGGAAATGGTCTCTTGCTGGGCTCTTTTCTATGGCACTCGCGGGGCTTCTCTGGTTCTGGATTAGCACTCACGGATTTGACACAGCGACGGCTTCGCAGTACGTGGGGCCGCCGGCCAAGCCTTAAGAGCGGGTGGAGCTACTTTAATCCTCGAAGTAGCTCCACCCTTTTTCTCTGTCTTCCCTTCTGCCAGCAGCCTTGCGCTTCCTCTTCCCACATGCTAGGCATTTGGTATGCCGCTCGCTTCTCTCTACGCTGTGGAATTCCCCACCCCAGAAGCCCTGGATAAGTGGGCCTTTAACCACGCGCAGCACCACTACGCCATCGTTCGGGCGCTGCAAGCTCAGGGCGGCTCGCCCCACCTCTACCAGCTCTATCCCATGAATACCGAAGACTTGATGGCCTGGAACCTCGATCACGCCACCATGCACCAAGAGATGGACGCAGTGGCGAGCGAGAATTCCAATAATATGCTCACCGTCAACTTTGGCGATCCCAGCGAACTTCGTCAGTTCCTCTACTACAACTACCAAGAGCACTTGGCTGTGGCCAAGTTCTTAAACCTTAACGCATAGGACCCCACCAATGGCCTCTGATCTTCCGCGCACTTCCTCCCCCAGTGCAAGCGCCGCAGCTCTTCTCGCCCCCCGCCGTCCAGCCCTGCCGCAGGTTCAGCAGATCAAGAAGGTTGATCTGGGTCCGCAGGACGTGGCTCCGGCGCAGCCTGATCCGCAACCGGCAATTCCTCACATGGTCCCCTGGATTGAGCAAGGGGAGAAGCAGGCAGTGTGGCGCCTTGGCGCTGCCGACACTGATGCGCTTCGCGCCAAAGCCTACCCGGCGCTCCAGGCCGTTTACCCCCACCTAGAGGATGGCGCTTTTGCGTACCTAATACTGTCCTCGCTGGGCCGCTCCGACAGCCGAGTACTTCGCGCGGAAAATGCCTTCGGCTACGCCTCTACACAGCAGACAGTCTACGATCCCCGACTGCAGGTGCAGGTACACTGGGTGGTGGGGCCGGCCGCTGAGGCGGCCCTTATCTATCAGGCTTTCGCTGAGTGGGCGCAAGAGATTCGAGCTGCCTCCCTGCAAGTGCTTCCCCTGCCAGGCACCAAGCTCAAGGACCAGATGGACCAGCTGGGCGCTTACAGCGTAGCTCCCATTTACTTCTTCGAGCTTCAAAATGGTTGAGCTTCGCCCGATGGTGGAGGCCGACTTGCCTGAAGCCATTGCCCTGGCTCAGACCAAGTACAAGAGGCAGCTTCCGCGCCTGACCTACGAGGGCGCTCGCGAGTTCTGCCTTCGCGCCTTCACTTCGCCTGAGTTCCTACTTATCCGGGGGGAAGATGTTTTTTATTGCGCTGGCGCTACTCGCACTTTTATGGAGCCTGAAGTTACGGTTGGTTCTCTCTGGATTTTCTCCAAAAAGCCCAATACGCGGGAATTTCTGGGGGTTATTCGGGCGGCAGAGGATTGGGCGAAAGCTCTAGGCGCCGTAGAAGTCGGCTTTGGCAACATCTCTGACCGGGATTTCACACGGGTAGCGCGGCGGCTGGGCTACTACTCCAGTTCTCAGTATTTCACAAAGCGCTTGAGAGGGTAATATGTCTCACGTTTTCGGCAAGGGCGGCGTCGGGGGCTTTCTTGGGCGCACCTTTTCAGCGAAGAACCTGGTTCCTGAGATCGCAACGATCGCCGGTGGAATTATAGGTGGGCCTATAGGAGCAGGTCTTGGTAATGTCGCTGGAAATCTTGTGGAAGGAAAGAGCCTTGGAAACGCGTTGAAAAGCGGTGCGATTTCCGGGGTGGAAGATGTTGCCCTTGGCGGCATTACCGGGGCAATAGGGAAGGCGGCAGGCGGCACCGGTACCGGAACCCTCATTGGCAATCTTGCCAACGATATAACTGGGGGCTCCTCAATCGTCGGCAACGCCATTAATACAGCGGGCGCGGATCTCGGCATTGGCACAGCCGCCAGTGCAGCTGCTGGCGCTGGCACCGGGACCATTCTTGGTAACGCGATCAATAATATCGCTTCTACTGTGGGCCTCGGCGGAGTTACCGGCTCCGTTCTTGGAAATGCTGTTAATCAGGCAGGTGCGGCTGTTGGATTAGGTGGGGCTACTCCAGCGGCGGCAGCCGCACCCTCAACAGCACAGCTGATCGCGCACACCGGCTCTGCCGCTGCAGATGCAGCCCTTGCTCCCGCTGCAGCCTCTGGCGGCGGGCTTGGCTCCCTTATCAGCGATGTAGGTGGTGACCTCGGTCTTTCTAAATCGGACATTCTTCCTGGAGCCCTACTCGGCTATACCATGCTTAAAGGGCAGCAGCAACTGCCAGGGCAATCCCAGATTACTCAGGCGGCAGAGACTGCAGCACAGCAAGCGGCACAGCTTGAGGCCCCACTCACTTCCGGCGCCCCACTCCCTGGTGGCCTGTCCTCTGGCATCATGCAGGCCGCCGATGCGGCAAAAGCACAAATCCAGTCCAACTTCGCCAGTATGGGCCTTTCGGGCTCCACGCAGGAAGCGACCGCGCTGGCGCAGGTGGATCAGAACGCGCAAATTCAGACTGCGCAACTGGCGCAGCAGCTCTACACCGAGGGCGCGAACCAGGCCGGTGTCAGCACCGCGGACTACGCTACTACTATGCAGACTGTAGCGCAGCAAGATGCCGCTTATCAGCAGGCACTGAACAACTTTGCGGCCGCACTGGGCGGCGGCACCACCAAGGCCGCATAGGAGGACTGGATGGTTGGTTACACTTCTACGGCTCAAGTAGCACAAAGCGCGGCACCAAAGGCTCCGGCGGCTGCTCCGGCAGCACAAGCAGCGGGTACTGACCTCGACTCTCAGCTTTCGTCCCTCGAGTCCAGCGATCAGGCAGACCTTCAGACAATCGCCAAGGCGCAAGCGGCCATGCAGGCCTCCGCCCCTACCCTCACGCCCCCGCCTCAGCAGGCGCCCTCTAATCCGCTTCGCGCTTTCGGCAGCGCCGCTTCCCTCTTCGCCATCCTTGGCAGCTTAGTTTCCCGCGCCCCAGTGACCGCGGCACTTAATGCCAGCGCCAGCGCCATGAACGCGATCCACCAGAAGAACCTGGAAGATTACCAAATCCACTACAACAACTGGAAGCAAAGCACCGACTTCGCCCTCCAGCAGGCGCAGCTGCAGCAGCAGGCCTACCAGAATATCCTCGATAATGCGAAGCTGTCGCACAGTGAGAAGATGGACGCCATTAATGCGGCGGCTACCATCCATCAGGATAAAGTCTCAGCTATGCACATGCGGAACTCCGACGCAATTGCCTTCCAGCAGTTGCAGATCGACCGCGCCAGCGCTGCAATGAACTTGCAGGTGCAGAAGGCCAATGTGCAGCGCACGCAATTTGATGAGTTTAACCAGAATCCTGCCCTTTTTACACTTCTCACACAGACGGGCGGTGGCTTCGATAATCCGGCCTCTATTGTCAGTCAGGCGCAGGATGCCTATACTGGGGTGCAGAAGCTGAGTACGGCCAAAAGTCCGGTTTCCATCGACGGAACTTCTTACTCGCCGGAGGACTACAAGGCAGTAACGGCGCAAGGGGCCGATATTTCCAAGCTGACGCCAAAGCAGCAGCAGTTGGCAGCGCAAGTTTCAGCTGCTTCTGCCTATGCCACATATCAGGCCTCACAGAACTCCGACTGGTCTTCCACTGTCGTCAATCCGGCGACCGGAATGAGCAATGCGGACGTTCATGCGCTGGCAATAAGCGACTGGCAAAGTGGGAATACCCGCCGAACCTTCCCAGACACTCAGCAAGGCAAGACAGCGGCCATGCTCTACAATAAAGCGCAGGCGCAGATTGAGGAAACTCAGGGCGCTCCGGGGCAGTTGGACCCGAATACACTGAACTTTTACGTTCAAAGCTATATGGCTTCGGGTAAGCTGCCGCCGCTGCCGAAGGGGCCAAAGGGCTATGCGGAGAACAACCAAGTGATGCAAGCGGTGGCGAAGCAGGCCGCAGCTGAGAATATCACTCCAGGGGACATTATCTACAATGGGGTGAAGACGAAGGCCGTAACGGTGGGCCTGAGCCGCCTTACCACCACCTACTCTCAGCTCGATGCCGCCGATCAGACGGCTATGAGCAACATTCAATACGCGCTTTCTGTGCGTCCGCCAGATCTTGGCAATATTTCCCCGATCATGGTACAGGGGCAGTTGAAGCTAAACTACTTGGGCGGCGATAGGCAGACCCAGCAGTTCGTAACCGCCCTTCAGACGGCGGTGGACGAGTACTCGAAGGTGGCTCAGGGCTCCTACGGGGCCGCCGGTACGACAGACTCAGCTAGAAACCTGGCGATGAGCATGATTAACCCAGATATGACGGAAGATCAGCTGCAGGGAGCTGTGGAGGCAATGCAGAACGACATGCAGAATAAGAAGGCTGGGTATGCTATGGCGATCGGGTCGCTGGGCGGAGATCTGCCAGACCTTTCGGCGGGCTATGTGCCTGACTCTTCGCCAAATGCGGATGCTGGACCTTCTCAGCCTGTAGCTCCCTCCCCTGCTCCCGCACAGCCCTCGGCCCCTCAAACAAATCCCGCCTGGTAGAAAAGCCATGAGCATACAAGCCAAATCCTATGATGGAACCATCCACTCCTTCCCTGACGGCACGCCGAGCAACGTCATTGATAATGCTATGCGGACGTACAAGGTGGAGAGTCAGTATGAGAAATCCACCTCCTTCATCCCAGGAGAGCCCGGCTTCTGGAATGGTGTAGCCTATGGCGGGCTGCAGACACTGGACAGGATTGCGGAAGCCGCCGCTCGCGGTGTGGGTGATGTGGCGCACGCCGCAGGGGCTCCCGCGTCCTTTACTCCGGGCGCGGATGTAGCAGCGATCACTGCTCCAGATGAGCAGCACATGCACGAAATCTGGGGTGGAAGCCCCGGCTTCAACGTAGGTGTAGGGGCCGGTGACGTGCTTGCGTCCCTTGCGCCCGCCGGGGATGTGGCTAAGGCGCAGCAAGTAGTGGGTGCTATCCCCGGCGCGGCGAAATTGGGCGGCGTCCTTTCGCAGGTGCCCTCCGATGTGGCCCGCTTTGCCAATTGGACCGCGCCTACCGTCCTTCCTGCCGCAGCAGCCAGCGCCGTCACTGCGAAGCAGCAAGGCTACGCACCCGCCATGCAAGCGGCGAAGCAGGGCGCTATCGCCGCTCCCCTTGCTGGAGCTGGCGCTGCTGGCGTATCGGCCCTGGCTCGACCTGTAGCCGCCGTTTCTCAGCATGTCATTGATATGTTCGCTCCGGGCTGGCAGAAAGCTATCAAGGACGTTAAGAATGACCTGAAGACCTATGGTATGTCGCCAAGTCAGGTGGATGCGGCGGTACAGGAACTTGGAAAGGACGCTGTTCCGGCGGATCTCGAGCGTCTTCAGTCGCGAGCAAAAGAGATTACCTCCAAGCCAGGCCTTGTATCGGAGAATGTGGTTAAATTCCTGCGTAGCAGGCAGGGCGCGGCCACGCAGCGCTCGATCCAGGCCGTGCAGGAGCTGACAGGGCAGAAGGGGCAGGTCTGGACGGAAGCGCAAGCGCTGAAAGCTGAGCGGAAAGCCCAGGCTTCACCCCAGTTCCAGGCTGCGATGCAGGGCGGGTCGCTGGCTCCGCTCAAGGAGCAGCTACAGAAGCAGAATTGGGCCGCAGGGAAAGCTGTAGCTGATCTGGACGAGCAGATTTCCCGCGCTAATTACCGGGTGACGCAGGCAGCGGCAAAGCTCACTGAGACTCGCGGAGACGTCTATGCGGAGTCGCAGGCCAGAAGAGAAGCGCAAGAAGCCAAGAACACGCAGATTTCTCTTCTCGACAAGAAGCGGCAAGCGGTGGCCCACCACAATGCTGTAAAGCAGGCGATGGTGGAAGCGCAGGCGGATGCTTCCTCCGGTAAGCGCGGAGCTATCTGGTCCCCCGCTATTGATCAGTTCATGAGCCATCAGTGGACGAAGAAGGGGCTGGCCGAGGGCCTGAATCAAGAGAAGGCCCGCGCGATTGAAGAAGGCAGGACTTTCGACCCCACCGAATACGGCGTAACACAGGATAGGCAGGGAAATCCTGTGCTTGGCCCTGATGGGACGCCAGTAGTGGGTAAATTCCCTAACATGAATCTGCTCCATGCAGCGAAGCAGGGCGTCGATAGCTTTATCAAAGCGAATACCAATATTGACGGAAGTCTGACCCCGAGCGGCGCTGCGGCCAAAGGGATGCTGAACAAGTTTCTAGAAGATGTGGATGCTCGGAACCCCGAGTACGGCAAGGCCAGGGCTACTTTCAAGTCTTACTCCAGTAAGCTGGAATGGCAGGACAAGGGCAAGGATTTCCTGAAAACCGACCCTTCCCAGATACAGGCTATGCTGGCAAAGGCTTCGCCGGAGCAGAAAGCTGCCTATCTCAACGGCGTAGCTGGAAATCTGATGGCGAAGATCAATGGTGTGCCCTCGGCCAACCTTGACGTAAAAACTATGCTGGATGTGCCGGGGGTTATGGAGCGGCTGGAGGCCGCGGTGGGCGATTCGGCCAAAATGTCCGCTTTCAAGAAGAAAGTGGAGGCCGAGGGCGCGTACCGCCAAACTGCGCAAGCTCTGGATACTGGCATTAAGCACCCAGAAGACGAGGACGTGAACGTCCCCACCATGTTCAGGGCTGCGCAATTTGCCGACAAACCACTGCTGGCTATATCTAATGCGCTTCGAGCCATTCACTTGAAGCCGAATGAGGATAGAGCTAGGATGCTGCAGTATCTGCTGTTTCCGGGTGTGGGGGATATTGCCGCGCAAGGGTCCAAGATACCGCCGCTTAAGCAATAGCGGGCAAATCTAGCGGGGATTTTTGGCGCCGGGCGGGTTTTGCCGCAAGGCGGCTACCGTCATAGCCCCCGGGCCAAAAGCCCGTATAACCCCAAAATTTTAGCTCGTACTCCACCTCCTGAAAGGACCCCAAATGGCCATTAAGAACTTCAAAAAAGCCGGACGCGAGAAAACCGCCCTGGCCGCTTCCCTCGACAAGCTCGCAGCTTCCATCGTCAAAGATGTGGAAGAGCTGGACTTGGAAGTGAAACTCCTTGCTATGCGGACGCTGACCCAGTATTACTCAGCGACCACCAGAGCAGGAGATGGAGATGAACAAGGACTTGGGTTTGACGCGTTCCGGGACAAACTCGCGGCTGCAAGTAGTGGAGGAGGAAGTGCTGCCGGAGCCGCTGGAGGCCCCGAACTTCCCTCCGACGACCCCAAGATCGTCTCCCTCTTCGCACGAGGAGCTGATGATGCTACTGGCGAGGGCGAAAGAGGAGAGGACGAGGGCTGAGGCGGCGCTGGAAGCCGCCGCGAAAGCAGAAGCCCGGACTGAGGCTTTAGCCTCAGTTGTAGGCATCGCCGGGACCATTCTTTCGCAGCGAGCAATCGCGCTCATGCAAGCGCTGATCTTGCCGCTTATCGCGGTGAGCGGAGGGCTGGACCTTTGGTCCCACATGCTTCGCAGCCCCACCACCCCCCAGCTAATTGCCGTAGCCCTGTACGGCGCTCTTGTCCTTGCCCCGGTTCTTCTCTGGGCCAACCGCAGTAAATAACTTAGTAGTGCCCTTATAGGAAGCCCGAAGGAAGCCACTCGCTTCCAGTTCTTTAAGGGCACTACCAGCAATATGCGGCGGGAACTCTTCCAGCATCTTCCGCTTAAGCACGGACTCACTAACGGCACCACCAGCGGCCTTCGCCTCTTCCAGCACCCAAGCCTCGATATTCTTGATCGACTCGAAGGCGGGGCTTTCCGCTGAGAATTGAAGCGCGATATTTACCTGGGACTCAGCTTCTAGTAGCGCACCGAGCGCCTTCTTATAGTCTCGCATGGTGATGACCATGCGGTCAGGCTTTGACGCATCTGCCGCTGCATAGATCATGCAGAGCTTCAAGAAGTGCAGGATTCTTCGGCCCTGATACTCTTCCAGCCGGGGATTGTTGATCTTGGGAGGCATCCCAGCGTCAATCCAATTCTGAATCTCCCGTCGCACATTCGGCTCCATCCGCATCTCCCCCTTCAAGCGGCAGATCTGCCCCAAGTCCTCCTTGAAGGAAGTAAGGTCTTCGACCGAGGCCGAAGAATACATGTCGGGCGGCTTTACCTCGTCCGAGCAGATCAAATTAACCCGAGAAAGGAAGCCCATTCCTGAGCGGGCTTTTGTAAAGTTCTCGGCCAGTCCTCGGGGTGTTGTTCCGGCCAGGAAGCAGAGGAAGAGATTCTCGACTCGTGTCTCATCTCGCTTGAAGGTGTCGTAGGTCCAAATGCCGGGGCAGTCGTAGAGGTCTGTGAGGTCGTTGAGGAAGACTTGATCGTTCGGCTGGATAAAGGTGACGAGTTCAGTAACGAATGCTGCACAAGTGGTGGCAGATTGGCCCTCCACGAGGCGCGTAGCTTTTGAGAGTCGGTCAAGGAATTTCTCCTTCGTAGTTTTTGCGCCTGGGACAAAGATATTCGGGATAGATTTGACTAGCTCGTGGCAAGCGAGGACAGTCTGACTCTTGCCGCTGGCAGGAGGGCCGACTAGAAAGGCGTAGAGGTTGGGGTAGAGGCGGCGGCCCTGGAGGGAGAACCAGACTCGGCGCTGAAGCGCGGCGCCAATAGTGGCCGCCATTCCCCACTTGTTGAAAATGTCTGGCGAGTTACGGCTCTGCATTACCTCCACGAAGGAGTCGATCAAGTGTGGATGGTTCGCTTCGCGTATCAGGCTTGCTGGGGTTGAACTTAATAAGCCCGTGAGGGTTTGTGAATTCATTATAGGAGTCCCAGTTAAAGCCTACTTCCGCATCGCACCCGACGACGCACTCTCTGCCGTTGATCTCGATTGGCACCACGAGGTCATTCAGTATCTGCGGGATAAGCTCTTGCTCTTCGTCCGCCGGATACTGAAAGACAACCGCGTCATGCACTTGAAGAAGGAACTCGACTTTCCTTCGGGAGTCGAAGATCCTGTCGTATTTCTGCCACACTCTGTAAAAGCCCAGGTTCAGCAAATCTCCAATGGTTGACTGCGGACCATACGCGATCGCAGACTTTATGGTATCGTTGTCCCAGTGTCTCCCTGGGAAATGACAGGTACGCCCGAAGGGAGTAGTGATGCGACGGGTGGAAGCAAGCTGCTGCTTGATGTGATTGTGCCATTGCTTGATCTCTGGGAATTCTTCGTAATACCTGGCTGCAAAGGCTTCGGCTACGCCGATGGGGATTTTTAGATTGATGCTTAGCATCAGCGGAGTTACACCATAGTTGCTGTTTCCCGTGACAGAAATTTTTCCGTCCTTGCGAATGAAGAAAGCTCCGCTTTCAACTGTAGGGCAGTAAACTTGTTCATCTGCCTGTATCCAGCATTTTTGCTCCAAGTTGGCGATATTGGCGTATTGCCTGTTGTTCTGCTGCAAGCTGTAGCAAACTGTTCCATACTCACTGACTTGGCCTTTTTGGATGTTGCCACCGATGCCTACTAAGCGTCCAACGGTTTGTATCCACTCGAGGTGGCGCCGGTCAGCTGAGGCCACAGAAACGGCCGTTTTAGCGATGTACCCGTCCCAGTATTTGTGTTCATCTGTGTAGGCTTCTAGCGCCTCTCGAGTCCAAGTAAGAAGGTAAGGCCCAGCATACTTTGGAAATTTTGTTGTGTGCAGAAAGTACTTTTCTTGTTCCGGTTTTTCTTCGAGAAAGACGCCGCACTTCTCTGCGAGCATCCGGAGACGTTCCACCTTTCGATCTTTTCGCAGATGGAACTCTGTTCTATTTGTGGTTTTAATGTGACCATCCGCTTGAACAGCGGCTGCCATTCGAGCGAACCACACAGATACAGAAATATTTCCGCCCACATAGTTATTTCCAAGTGGAATGAGTCCACTGTCTTGAAGTTCAGCCGCAGTTTTTACAAAAAGCTTTTCCTTAACTTTTGACTTGGGGTTAGCTGTGCGCTGCACATAGTAAACCCGGTGGTTAGGTGTCATGGTTATACTAAGAGCCCGACCCTCTAAGCGGAGCATCTTTCCTTTGTACTGGCTGCTATGCCAGTGCTGGACTGGAGCAAAATTGGAGCCTTGCTCAGACCATGTAAGAATCTCAGAGGGCATCTCGGAAATTTTAACCCAACCGCCCCGAGTTAGAACCTCGTGATCACCTGTAACGCACGCATGGCCACCGCGCTTACCCATATCCCTGTACGAGTGCTGCCGGTAGAACTTGGTCCCGTCCGCGAGGGCCTTATCCTTCTTCGGATCTCCTGTCCACGGAAGTTCCTTGTTCCACACAGCGCGAGTGACATAGGTATGCACGTCTCCAGATTTGACGGCGCGATAGTAGCGATCTCCCCAGGGAAGTGCAAGCATGGAAGTGATGACGCTTTCCGCTTGTTGCAGGTCCACATAGGCAAGTTTCATGCCTGGGTCGGGGATGAACATGCGGCGGAGCTTCTTGGTGATATTTTGCAAGTTCATCCCTCGACCGAAGACGTCGGAAGAAGAGGACCACCTGCCGGTTAGCGTACCAGCGACGTGGTAGCTGCAATACATGCGGCTATTCTCGATGTTCGTCTCAAGGACAGATTTCTTCTTATCTAAGTCGCGCAGCGCAAGGATTAGATCAGCGAAGGGCTTCGCCTTTCCTTCCTTCTGCAGCTTCTCTAGCGCTTCGCGCCCGGTTGTCACCACAGATTTTTTCGTATTTCTGTCATACTTGGTGGTGGGCTTCAGACCGAGAATTTGGAAGAAGAGCTTCTGCAGTTGAAGGGGCGAACGGTAGTTGATCTCGAGACCGAGGCCTTCGACCGTTAACCTCTTAAAGATTCGTTCAAACTTCTCCTTATCTGCCTGAATATCCTTCAGGGCCTCCTGGCGCTGGAAGTCGTCAATCCGCACCCCGCGGTTGGACAGAGTAAAAGAAGGCCCCTGCATGGCGCGGGACATGACGTAGGCGAAGGGTTCGCGGTTGTACTGGGCCTTGAGCTTGGAAAGAGCCTCGGAAGTGATGGCAGTGTCCAAGCCGTTGTAGGCCCAGAGCTGCTCCTGGGCGGAAAGGCGCTCGGGCTGGAGGGTTGCGGAGTCTAATACCCTCATTTAATAACCGCCCCCTTCGCAATATAAAGGCTTCGTCTTTCCACTCGCTTACCGTGCATTTTTGCGTATATCTCTTCTTCCTTCATCCCCGCCGAAATGCCGTGGTCCACGTAAACTGCAACCAGTTCACATTTCACTATCATCTTCTTAGAAACCAGTATGCCTTCGGCCCGCTGCTCCTCATCCTCCTCGTAGAGGGCCCTAGTCCAGGCGAGCATTGCGTGAGAGGCCCAGGGGATTTCATCCCTCGCAAGGGAGTCGCGGATGCAGGCCCGAAGGTAGGCTTTGGCTTTATCCCCAGCGCCAAGGCCGGACCAGGGGGAGGCAATTACAGTTACAGTCATTTACGCATTATCCTTTTCTTCGCCGCCTCGTTGTCTCCAAACCTTCCACGACCGCTCATTCGCCCACACGCTGCCGATGTAGCCAAGGGCCTTCGGCAGAGCCGGGAATAGGCTGTGATGAAGGAGCATTGTGTCTTCGACTGAATTTGCTACCGCTATCTTGTAGTACCACAAATATGTCAAGTCGTACATTCCGTTCTGCCAGACCTTCGGCATTGGCGCCTGCAGCACCTGGCGCATGAACTTGTAGGCTTCCCTTTCCGCCTGGACGTCCGGCCAGTAGCTTCGCTCTGCGAAGAAGAAAGGCAGAATGTAGCTCTCCCAGGGGGTCGGGCTGAAGCCGATGCAGGTGATCTGCCTTCTCTTCGTCTCAATATCTACCGTTAGTTCGCTTGCACGAAGCAGTCGGGGAAGCCAGATCTTCTCTAAATCCTCGAGCGTCGGCTCGATATACAAGAGGCGGCTCTTGGGCTTCCACTCAGGACTGTAGCTTTCGGCCAGGGCCTTTCGCAGGTCCGCGATTACCGTGGGCCGTTGCTCGTACTGGCGGCGGGTGGTTTCCGGGCTATAGGTGGGAAGGATTTTATAGGGCCGTCCACGAAGGGTGGCTAGGTGGATAGTCCCCCGCAATTTGCCTATCCCGTGATCGCCCGTAAGGGCCGCTAGGGCCATGTTTCCCATTGCCACCACCACGTTAGGCCGCGCTTCACTTATCTCCTTGTAAAGCCTCTCAAGCTCCGGAGTGACTAGGGAGGCCGGAAGCATCCCGCTCTTCCCGCGCAGCGCGTGGAAGGGCCTCACCGGGTCACGGCCTTCGGCTGCTTCCTTCCCGGCCACGCAAAGGCTGTTTATATCTCCGTCCTTCGGACGCTGAAAAAGCACCAGCGTCTGCGAGACTTCATCCAGGGAAAGCCCAACTTCTTCTAGCTCGCTCGCAAGCTCCTGCCCTGACTTCCCACAGAAAGGATAGCCCCGCATCTCTTCTTCCTCGGAAGGAAACTCCCCCACCACCATAATCCTCGCGCCAGGCCGGATGATGGGCTTGAACTCGGGAATTTTGCGCGGCGCCGCAGGATTTAATTTTCCGGTAGAGTCGGAATAAAGCGCCCGAAGCGCCGCTGGTAGTGGTGGGGGAGGGGCCATTTATTCCTCGTATTCTTGCCAGTTGTTGAGAAGGAGTTCCTTGGGGTCTACGGCCCACTCGGAGGGAACTGCTTCGGGGGAGTGGTACAGAATTGTGCTGTTAGGCTCAAAAATGTACCACTCACGTTCAGGTTTTGGTGTTACGTCGATGTGGTCGCCGGGAGGCCAGGAAGAGAAGCGAATTTTCTTGCCTTCGCGGAGAAGACAAATGGCTCCAGCGAACGTGTAGAAACGCTCGGCCATTAAATCTCCCGCACTTCGTAGGCGATAGCCATATAGGCTGCGCCGTCCACATAGTTGTCTTCCTTCTCAGCGCCGGTGGCGATGCGGGCAATCTTCTGCAGGACGTTGAAGATTGCAGCGTCGTGCGCGGAGCTGGTGCTTTGGCCGGTCTTTTCCCTGTACTCCTGGTAGATGGAAAAGAGGGCACTGGCGCAGGCGAGGTTGACGCCGGGAGGGCCGTAGGAGGCGTCCCGGTCGCCGCACGTCAGGGTGATAGCGGTGCGAAGCACCTCCTCGCGGGCGGGAACTTCCCGCGGCACTGGTTTTTTGGCAGCCATTTCTTAGACCCCTATGGTGGAAACGGAGGAAAGCGCCTCCTGCGCATCGGCGGACGACTTGATCCGCTGATAGGTTTTAAGTACGTGCGAAGCGTCAACGTCGAGGCCGAGGGCCGCGCTTGCGCCGTACTCGATTGCGACCTGGAGGGCGGTTCCGCCGCCGCAGGTGGGGTCCAGCATTGTGGTTGTGTTATCGACGGTGAGGGAGAAGAAGTGGCGGAGCATCTCCAAGGGTTTCTCCGAAAGGTGATGCTCTTTGGTAGTGGGGCCGGAGTAGCTGTCCGCTTTCAGCTTTGCCAGCTGGCGGTTGCCTCGGACGGCGAAGATCGCCACCTCGTAGGTGTGCCTTGGGAACTTGCGGACGTTCGAGGCAATTCCCGCGTTATCGCTCTTGTGCCAGATCAGGTTGTTGTCGTAGACGTCCCAGCCTGCGTGGCGGAAGCGCGCCTTCGCGGCAGCTTCGCTTTTCCCGGCACACCAGAAGATGCAGTGAGCGTTGTCAGCGATGAAGCGGCTCTGGTGCTGGAAGAAGGTTTCCAGAAGCTCGAGGTAGAGGGCAGGGCTGTCGTCGTAGCGCCCGTCGCCGGTGGCGACCCACTTCGAGGCCGAATTCTGCAAATTAGCAGAGTCCATGTTCAGGCCATAGGGGAAGTCGCAGTGGATGAAGTTGAAGCGCTGGCCGGTGTAGCGGGGAGCCCAGTGGCGGAAGTCCGCTTTCTCGGTGCGGAAGCCTTTGTAGAAGTAGGAGTCGGGCAGGGGCTTAGGCGCTGCTATCGGCGTAGCCGGTGGAGTTACTTTGAGGCTTGAAGTAGCGCCACCGGCCTTCGGCTCCCCTACCTCCCTTCCGGCATCTGCGACAACTGGGGCTGGCTCAAAGGGCTGCGCCTGCGGCGGCTGAAAAGGCTCGACCGCTGGTTCGTTCAGCATCTCCTCATTCAGAGAGTCCATTGCGCGGGCCGCGCGGGCCTTGAGAATATTGTAGACGGCGGAATACCCGCGCTGCTCCAGCAGGGCCGGTTCCTTCCTCACGGCTTCATGCACGGCGCACAGGATCGACACACTGGCTTCGGAAATGCCCAGCTCCAGGGCGACGACGGAAGAGGGGTTCTTGGTGAGCTTCACGTAGCCGTGAACGGCGGCTACGTACTCGGGCCACTCCAGCTGCTTCCGCTTGACATTCTCCTCGAACTCGAAGATCTGCCTTTCTCTCAGGGAAAGGGAGGAATAAATCCGGGCCTCGATAACGCGCTTGCCGAGAAGCTCGTGGGCGCGGAAGCGCCTTTCGCCTGCCACCAGCTCATACTTGCCAGGATCTGTGCGGCGGACGATAACGGGCTGCAGAAGCCCATTGGCGGCAATGCTTTGCGCCAGGGAGGGCAGATCGCCTAAGTCTTTTCGTTGCCTCCCTTCCAGAACTGTAATTTCCGACAGATTGATAGTGAGAGTCTCGGCCACTTGTTATTCTCCAGAAGAAGGGCTTGGCAAAAAGAGAAGGGGAGGACCGAAGCCCTCCCCAGCAAAGGATTTAAACCACAGAGCCATAGCCAGAGCCATCGCCATAGCCATCGCCATAGCCAGAGCCATCGCCAGAGCCATCGCCATAGCCAGAGCCAGAGCCATAGCCAGAGCCAGAGCCATAGCCATAGCCATAGCCAGAGCCATAGCCATCGCCAGAAAATTCCTCAGCGGTCCCTTGGAGGAGCTTTGCCATATTATCGCCCCTGCACTGGTGCGTTATTCCAAGCCGTCTCTGCTGTCGAGTCAACGGAAAACACTGCGGTAATTCCTGCCAATGTTACCGATGGAGCTGTAGCCGAGATTTTGCAATTCTCGGTTGGTCCCTTTTCGGCTAGACCAAAGACTCCGCCGACATCCGAAGACCAGTAGAGGCACATACGTGCCTTGGTCAGAGTGAGTTCTTTGGCCTGCGGATCAGAGGTATAGCCAAAGACGACTCCGCGCTTATCCGTACAAACCAGCACCGGAATAGGTGCGCCAGTCGCAGACTGTGCCGCCGCTCCGCCGAACTTCGCAGCAATTTCCTTCAACTGTCCGTAAGTTAGATCGTCGAGGTTCATTTTATGCTCCTGAGGGTGGGGTTGAACCCAGAGCTAGTTTTCCAGCTCCGGGCATTGGGTTAGTCTTCCAGCGGCGCAGTCTGGTTGATATTCACGCGCGGCGGGTTGGAGGACAGGTCGTGAGTGACCTGCACACGCAGAAGACGCCCGACGGCCTGCTGCAAGCCCTCACCGAGGGTCGCAGAGGTCAGATCGACCTTGAAGTGGTCTTCGACCAGCTGCCGGATGCGATATGCCGATTTGTCCGTGACAACCTGCCACGAACGGATCTTGATCGGCAGTTCGATACCCTGCAGGGCCTCCGGGTCGATCTCGATGCCCTGCTCCAGCTGATAGTCGAAGATGATCTGGTCATTGCCATTCTTCGTCTTCTGCTTGCCGGAGGTGTCGACGCTGACCAAGCGGGCAACGTACCAGCCCGGAGGGGCCGACTTCGGAGCTTCGATCTGGGTGCCGGGGGTGTTAAGGATGGAAAGCATGTCAGTCATGTGAAGTTGTCTTTCGGTTGTTTAGTCGGTTGTGGGGTCGGGGCGAAGCCCCGTGCTCTAGTAGCCCCGAGCAAGGGCATCTTGCAGCTGCTGGATTGTGATAGCAGCTGCCTGATTGGGGCCGAGCTGTTTGGTTAGCTCGGAAAGGAACCAGCAGAGGGTCCGGCGGGAAAGGTTAGTATCGTGCGCGGCGTCATTTACCGCTTGGAGGAGGGCTGCTTGGGACGGCTGTTCCATCAGCTGATGCCTATCAGCTTTTCATAAGCCGTGGGCGGGCGCTTACCTTTGGTAGCGTGGTAGCGCTTGCCGCCGAGCTTGATGATGCTGCTGTTCAACTGTCCGCGCTTGCTCCTACTCGGAGCACTCACCACAGGAACACGTTTGTCCCCACCGTCTCGGTCCAGCTGTTCAGAGCGGCGGGCCGCAAGCATTGCTTTACGCTCAGGCGAATTTCGTTGCATGGTTTGCTCCTTTGTTATTTGGCTGTGGGATTCTGCGGCGAAGCGGGGACTCCGCGGAGAAGGGTGAAGAGCTTATCCAGGTCAGGGTCCATCTCGGGCTGGACCGCCGAAGGGCGCTCGGTCTTCAGGTCCACGTCGAAGGTGGACTTGGTGATGAGCCGGGGCTTCGTTTCCTTATTCACTGTTTTCTGCTCTACGAGCAGGGTGTTGTTGAAGTAGCGGGCAATCTTCGGTGCCAGCTTCTTGCCGATGGTGGAGATCATCAGCTTCTGCAGACCGCCGGATAGGTCGTCGGCTTGACGCGTCAGATGCGCGGTGATGACCACGTTCGCCTTCACCGCCGGATTGTACAGGGTTTCAAGCACGTTCTCCAGGGCATCCTGAATGGCGCCAATGTCCTGGATCTGGGGCTTGCCCCCCGACCTTCCTGCCAGCTTTAGCACCGAGTTCTGAATGATGTTGGCGAGGAAGGAGAAGGAGTCGAGGACGATAACGTCTTTCGGACCCCAGGAGTAGATGTTGCCGAGGCTCTTGCCGTCTTCTTCCTTCCAATCGGCCAGGGCCTTGTTGAACTTGTCGAAAGCGGTGCCTTCGGGCTCAGCCTTGCCCATCACAAACACTGTCTTATCGTAGAAGTGCTTGATGAAAATGTTCTTGCGCCACTCAGGAAGAACGATTTTCGGGTCACGAAGAATTTTCGTGCCGTTATCGAAGTCGTAGATGAAGAGGCGGTGGCTGCGCGCCAGGGAGCCAATGACGCCGGTTTTCCCGGCGCCTGAGTGGCCGAGTAGAAGCGCCTTGATGGCGCTCCCCTCTTGGCCTTCGGCTTTAATGTCGTCTTCGAGGGAGGCCATTAAGCGGCCTCCGGCCCGGCCAGCAGATTGAACTTGGCGTTCGCCTCGAAGTTCATGCGATGCTCGACCTCTTGCACGGCAAGCATGAGCAGCTCGCTCTGCACGTTCTGATAGGGGTAGCGGGAACCGGCCTGCACGGACCACTTACCGCCCTCGTCGGAGAAGATGAACTGGAGGATGATTGAGTGCTCGGAAACGCCGTTGATGCTTTGCAGCGCTTTGGCTGCCGAACGGACGTATTCACGGATAAGCTGTTCCATCTCCAAGTCGGAGAAGTCAGCGAGAGCGGGTTTGGTTGTCATGGTGGGGAGTCCTCTGTGGTGGTGGGGAATTAACGATTAATGTATAGCGCCGGGTACGGCGGATTGCAAGAGAAAACGCTTCCCTTGCAACCAGTTTTCTTTCTACCGATCCTCGATCGGATTCCAGCGCTCGACCACGTAGGCCTGCCGCAGGATTGCCTCCCTAATCCCGGGCGGCTTCGAGCAGACTTCTCGGAACTCACAGCCCGAGAACTTGTTGCAGCTTTCCGTATTGTGCTGCCAGTAGTTGGCTACCGCCGAGCCCTCAAGCAGCTTCACCCAGAGAAGGGTGTCGTCCAGCCACTCTTCCAGGTGGGAGTTGACACGGTGAACAACCCTGCGCCCGAAACGTGAACTGTTAACCAGTACTTGGGCTCCATCAATAATAACACCGGACAGCTCAGTAGCAAAACAGATTTTGCCAGCCGTTGCATAGCCGCCGATCTGCGCAGAAAACGCGTAGCGGGCGTAAAACTCATCGTTCAGGGCTCCCTTGGAGTGCTTGCGCTCGACGGCGTAGGTGCCACCGGCATAGTCAGAAATTTTGTCGATGTGGCCGCAGTACACGTACTTGTCGTTGGTTCCAGAAATAGTTTGTGGAAGGTAAAAGCGGAAGGAGAGCTCCAATCCCACCTTCCCATTGCCAAATATGTGAGTCTTAAGCGGATCTCTTGCCCGATAATTCGCAGCGTACCAGACGATAGTGCGGACGAGCGTTGTAAGTGTTCGCGCAGTGTCATCACCGAAGCCTTTTTCTGCAAGGGAGAAGGCCAAGCGGATTGCGGCCCGTAGGGCGGTTTGCTCGTCCTCCCCTTTGACAATTAGTAGGTCGTAAAGCTCGACAACCGAGTGGTAGGCCCCGCCCCAAGCGAGAGGAGGGCGGATGCCGGGGGCTCGGTAACCACAGACAATTTTGTAGTAGTACTTCCGGGGGCACTCCTTATAGACAGAGAGGGAAGTGTTGTCCAGGGCGATCTGGAGGGAAGGCTTGCCGCTGTGGACGGCGATCGAGGAGTGGAACTGGCCGACCTCAATCTTGTCGCCCGCGGGGACTTCGGCGCTCATATCCCCAGATCTCCCAGGTCAATATCCTCCAGGCCCAGGGAGGCGAGTGAAATGTCGGCGCCCTCCATCTTCTTGCCTGCGGCCTTGATCTTGCTCCGCGGCGCCTTCTTGCCTTCTTCCTGCGCCTTCAGCACGGCTTCTCGCTCGGCGCGGAACTGCGTTATCAGCAGGTCGATCTCCTCGTCGGTGAGTTCGGTCGCGTTCTTGGCGAGGATCTCGGAGAGGACGCCGGGATTGAGTTCGTCCTGGATTTTGTCCATATCTGTCACTGAAGGGTCTCCTGTTGCTTCGCCAGAAGCCCTTCCTCGGAAAGAACCTCGATAATGGCGGTTGAAAGGATCTGGGCTTGCGGATGCTGCTCGAAGAGCCCTTCTTCGGAGGCGCTACGCGCTTCGGCCTCGGTAGAGGCGTAGCCGAAGGTGATGGTGTGAAGAGGCTGTGGGTTCTTCGGAACGAAGAAAACGGCGCTCCAGGCGAAGCATTTATTCACCATGGCCGACCTCCGGGTCCCTGTTGCTATCAAGCACGGCCTGCGCTTGCGCGTCCACCTCAAGCACCTTCCGGCGCATGGAGTTGATGATGAACTTCGAGCTTGCGCCGTGGTAGGGGTAGATTTTTTTGAAGGCCTGGTATATGTCGCGGGGAACCCAGGCGCTCACGCGGATGTGGTTAGAATTGTCGAGGCGGGGCACTTTTCTTCTCCTGAAGTGGGGGTGGAGCATTTAAGCTCTAGGGCCGAAAAAGGGGGCCGAAGCCCCCTCCCTCTGTGCGCGTAGCGCGCGATTACTCAGCCGCTTCGGCGTCGTAATCCTCGTCCGTCGACGCGTCCGGCGTCAGGTCCAGCTCGCCAAGCACGTCGTCGCCGCCCAGGAGGCTCTTGCGCTCCGCAACGATGACTTCGGCCTGACGGCGGAACTGGCCCTTGGCGACGATACCGGCGACCAGCTCTTCCACCTTCTCCTTGGCGACGGCGGAGAACTTGATGCCCTTCGCCTTGATCGCCTGCTTGATGGCGGCGAGGGCCAGAGCGCGCTCCTCGATCTCCACCGGGTCGATGGCCGCGGCAGCGCGGGAGGTGGCACGGGCCTCGAACGAGTACTCGGCCACGTAGGCGTCGAAGTCGGCCTGGACCAGCTCACGACCGTCCTTCTCGGCGGCACGGCGCATGGCACCAGCGAAGTTGTTGCGGAGGTTCTCGCGGTAGGTCTGGTTCAGAACGTCAGCCTCGGCGGCGGACAGGACGTGGCCTTCGCCGTAGGGGATGGGGGCCAGGAAGACCTTGCCGTTGATGCGGACCTGGGCGAGCTGGACAGTCGGCTCTTCATGTTCATTGGTCACTTCGATTACTTCCTTGTGCTTGCGTGCCACTGGGGAATCCTTTGGGGTGGCGGGGAACCGGCTAGGCCGGGCCGGGCAACATGCCCTTGACCATTACTTACTGCCACATTCGGGAAGTAAAAGCAACAGGAAAAGCGCTTCGTGGGCAGATTTTTCCACTTTTCTTTCTACCTTTCCCCGAAGGGCCTCTCGGCGGGACGCCCGGTGGAGCATCTTGAATTCTTAAAGTAGCTCCACCGGGCGCTCCACTTCAGCCTCCTTGCCCCCGCATTTGCGGCGCGCTATAAGAAGCTCCCAACCACGGAGCCCCCATGCCCATCAACCTTATCCCCGACGACGAGATTCTCGTCCCAGTTTGCGCTGACCTTCTCTTCTTCCTCGAGGGCGAACGGCTGAAGCCGTACAGGGATGCCGGGGGCGTTTGGACCATCGGAGATGGGGAGACCGTTATCAATGGGCATCCCGTAGGGCCGAACACTCCGCCGCTTTCGGCTGCTCTGGCGAAAGAGGATCTCGTGCAGGGCATCCTGCAGCGCACTTCTTTCCTCCGCACGAATCTGCTGAACCCGGACAACTACCAGCAGTTTACGCTGGACCGAGCCGCTTCCCTGGTTTCTTTCTGCTATAATGAGGGTGAAGCCGCTTTCAACGGCTCTACCCTGCGGAAGATGATCCAGTTCCGGGATATGGATGCGGCGGCCCTGGAGTTCCCGCGGTGGAATCTGGTGGGCGGACAGGCCAACTTGGGTCTCGAGCGCCGTCGCCGCCGGGAGCAAGTTCTCTTCATGAACCTCTACTCAATCACTGAGGTCTTGAACGGGGCGTTCGACCCTGACCCGCTGCTAGGGCTGAAGGCCCTGCCGGAGAGGGCGGCTACGCCGCTGGAACCCGAGGCGATTCAACAACTTTTAACGGAGGATTAAATGCTTTCTTTCTTCAAGCAGCGCACGACGATCACCGGCATCGCCACTATCCTGGGCGCCGTTTCCACCTACCTCCAGGGGCAGGTGAATATCCACGACGCCATTTCTGCCATTCTCTTCGCCCTCGTCCTCATCATCTTCCCGGAAGAGAAGCAGGTGACGGCGGCGGAGATCGGCCAGATCGTGACTGCGGCTGGTGCATTCGCTTCGGCGGTTGAGCCGCCAAAAGCGGCTAAGTAATTCTCCCGGCTGTGCCGGGGAGTCTGTGTGGCGCAGTTCGCTACTTCCCCCAAGGAGTCTTCTATGTCCGAAGCTATCGCTACTGATCTGACCAAGGCCGCTACTGCGGCTGTTGAAACCGCGCCGACTATCGAGGCCGGTGTCGCTTCGACCGAGGCCGCTGTTGCCTCCGGCAATAAGCTGGCTGCTGCTTCCGCCGCCGCTGGCGCTCTTTCGGCCACGCTGACGGAAGTGCAGAGCACCGGCACCATCGGTAACGCCGACGCGCAGCATGTTGGTATCGCCGCTGCGTTCGCCAACCTGCTCAGCGAATTCCTGGCGGCGCTCAGCAAGATCTAAGGGCCGAAGGCCAAAAGAGAAACCCCCGGCTCTTTTTGAGGGCCGGGGGTTTTTATGTTCCGCTTACTTATTTGCAGTAATAGGCGTAGGTGGCCTTGTCAGCTTCATCGACTGGGATCTGCTGGTTGCAGAAGGCTGGGCGGTAGATGGTGGGCTGGGTAGCTGCCGCTGAGGCGGCGTAGCCTGCTGGGGCCGGGATAGGCGGACTACTTGCAGCGGCGGCCACCGGCGTCACAGCCACTTGGCCTGAGTCCCCGTACTGCGGCGGGCAGGGCTGGCCCTGAAGCGCTCGCGCTTTGCGAAAGTTAGCGAACTCGCACATCATGAGGACAGCGGTTGACTGCTGCTGCATATTATAGACTGCGCGGATCTGTTCGAGGTCTTCACAGTTCTTGTCGGTCTTGGAGCCGGAGAGGCCGATGCCGAAGCCTACGGCGGCTGCGGTGCCGGAGTAGGTGGCTTGGCAGGAAGCGGTGGGGCTGTCGAGAAGTGTAGCCAGGGCTGGGACGGTAGCGATGCTGCTGTCCTTGTAGCTGGTGGTGCCGCCTCCGTAGGCGACAGCTTCAGCCCCGGCCCCGGCGACGGTGGTATTGGCACTGGAGGCGCTTTGGGCGTGGGCGGCGCCTCCTGCGAGAAGCAGAAGCACGCAAAAACATTTCTTAAGCATGAGCTGTTCCTTCTGTGGTAGGAGAAAGAAGGCCGGGGATTATCTCCCCGGCCCGAAGCAGTTAGAAGTTGAAGCCGGACGACTTGCTGCTGAAGCTGGTCGTGCCCTGCGTGTGGGCGTACGCGTTGGAGTTGAAGGTAGCGTTGCCGTTGGAATAGCCCTCGATGCCGAAAGTGGTGCTGGAGGCATTGAAAGCGGAGCCGGTACGCGGCGTGACGCTTACACGATCTTCGCCCACAGCGGAGCCCGTGCCGACCGCCAAGGCGCTGGAATAGCCGCTGCCGTTGAGAAAGCCAAAGGACTCGGAGCCGAAGGAGTTGGTGCCCGTCACCGAGGTGGAAGAGGCAAAGGCCGGGACCGCAACTGCGAGAAGCAGGGCGGCGAGGATAGAGGTGTTACGCATGAGAAGTCTCCTTGTGGGGTTTGAATCGGCACGGAATGTGTCGACTATTTGCGTTTAGACGCAAATTTGGGGGAAGTAAACAAGAATTTAGGAAAAGTTTAGAGGCCGAGATCGGCCAAAGATAGGTCAAAGCCCCCGGCCCTACGGGCCGAAATGACCACTACGGAAGGTCGTAGGGCGGCACGCCATGTGTCTTCGGGGAAAGCCTCGGCTTGCCAATTGGACCACGCCGCTGCTAAAGCGGCCTCCGCGCTTGGGCCTTCGGCCTGCTTGCAGACTTTGGGGCTTCGCCCTGGGAGGGGCTTCGCCAAGATGCAGCGCCAGGTCCAGCCTTCGGCTGAGGGCTCTTGGGACCAGTGCCATACGATGCCGCCGGAAGAGGCGAGAGAGGAGAGGATTTCATTCATCCGGCTTCTCCGGCGCGGTCTCGGCGTCGATTAATTGCTGGAGGGCTTCACGGCATCCTTTGGTTGAACCGGCTGCCCAGCAGGCAGCGAGCGCCTCCACCCGCGCCTCCTTGGCGATGCGGGCGGCTTCGGCGGCGACGCGGTTCATGGCGCAGCCAAGGTGCATGTTTGGCAACGACGCAAAACTCAGCTTGCCGAATGGCAGCTTTGCCACGTGCTCAATGTCAGGCTCATCCAGCAGGGCGGCTAATATCCTAACGGCCAACGCTTTCTCATCCATTTTTCAACTCCTTGTAGCGGGCGAGGGCGGCGCGAGCTTTGCGCAATCCACCTATCGTGCACGCGCCGGGACCTATGTGGGTGCTTCCACCACATATCAGACCAAGTGCGATGTTATCTGGCGCGTCTTCAGACAGCGCGTCTGCAAATGCAGCGAACGTTTCCAACGCCTCCGCGAGTTCGTCCGCGCCGGTTACGCGCAGGGCTGTGTCCATGACGTTGCCCCAATTCTCGTGCTGGTCGTTGTTAAATTCAGTGACAACCGAGTTGCGTATCTCCGCCGCAGCCTCTAGCCGCTTGTCTTTCAGTTCAGTCATGGCGGAGCACCTTAAGCGGCTGGGCGGGGA
>DATJYK010000230.1:0-2926 GCA_035578005.1 Terriglobia bacterium | reverse complement strand
GCTGCTGATTCCGATGAAGGTGGACAGTGATTCCGATTTGATCCCGGTCACTCGTTCCGACGGCATGCTGGTCACGTTCGGAGCGTAGCGACGCTGGCGTGATTATGGTGCGTGAAGTGACCCTGATTGGTCAACTGGAATTCGGTTCTGGCCCCATCTGGGTTGCTCCTCCTCTTGTATAGATCCGCCGCCGGCGCGGTGGAAATGTGGAAATCCGGCGCTTTGTTTTTTGCCGGATTTCCAAGCCCGGTGGGAAGCGTGGGAAACTCGTTCTTGCTTTTGGAGTTTTCCACGCTTTCCACGGGGCGTCATTTCCACGGCGCCTAACCTCAGCTTTTTCGGAGCGCAGCGACGCCGTTTAGTCTTCCTTGCCTCCGCGCTTTTTGCGCATCGACTCCCCTTGCATTTCGATCCGATGGGCATTGTGGACCAGCCGGTCCAGGATGCTGTCGGCCAGCGTGGGATCGCCGATCTGGGCGTGCCACTGCGCCACCGGCAGTTGGCTGGTTAAGACCAGGGAGCGAATCTGGTAGCGATCTTCACAGATCTCGAGAAAGTCGCGGCGTTCCAGATCGCTCAGCGGCGCCATGGCCCAGTCATCCACCACCAGCACATCCACCTTGGACAGCTTGGCCAATCGACTGCGCAAGCTGCCATCGGCGCGGGCCAGCGCCAGGTCACGAAAGAGTTGGGAGGCTCGCGTGTAGAGGGCCGTGTAGCCGTCGCGACAAGCTTTCTCGGCCAGGGCGCAAGCCAGGAAGCTTTTCCCGATCCCCGTGGGGCCGATCAGAAAAACGTTCTGATGTTGACCGACCCAGCCTGAGGTCTGACCCAAAGAGCGGATCAGCGCCCGGTCCAGGCCGCGTGGGGAACGAAAGTCGATGTCCTCCAGCGAAGCGCGATGCCGCAGTTTAGCGTTGGCCAGGAGGCGCGCCAGGGCCCGGTTCTGCTTCCAGTTCCACTGCTGGTCCACCAGCAGGGCGAAGCGTTCCTCGAAGCTGAACTGGGTGATGTCAGGTTGCTCGGCCTGGGCGCGGAAGGCTTCGGCCATGCCCACCAGACGCAAGGCCTGCAGCTTCTCCAAGGTGTGTTGATTCAGCATAAGGGCTCCTCGGCCGAGGCAGGCCCGGCCTGATGGGGGAAGGCGAGAAGTCGAAATACGCCGGACCCCGCAGATTGGCATGTTCCACCGGCTGCGGCTGGGGTTGCTTTTCCAGCGGCTGACGGTCGAGCGAGCGCTCCAGGATCGACTTCACGCTGGGATAGGAACAAGCTCCCGTCGCCAGCGCCCGGCCGGCGGACGCTTCTAGGCGCTCGTTCGAATAGCGCTGACCCAGACGCAGGATGCCCAGACAGGACCGATAGCCCATCTGCGGGTGCGGCTTGCTCTCCAGAATGGTCTGGAACAACTGGGCGGTGGAAGGTCCGACCGACTGCGCCCAACTCACCAAGCGCGAGGGCGGCCAGGCCAGATGCTGCTGATGGCTCCGCGGCCGATGCTCGGGATTGGTGGTGGCCTGATAGTGCTGCCGGCTGCGGGGATGCGAAGCCACCCGCTCGCCGCGGTGGAAGATCTCCAAGGTGGTCAGGGTGGAGCGGATCTCGACCATCTGCCCGGTGAGCACGTAAGGGACGCTGTAGTAGTGGTGCTCGAACTCGATGTGATAGTCGATGTTGACCCGAGCCGAGGACCACTCGTGAAGCTCGTAGCGCTCGGTGGGCAGGGGTTGCAAGGCAGGCCGATCGAGTTCCTGAAAGAGGCTGGCACGGCAGCCGGAGCGCTTGCGAAAGGGCCGCTGATTCAGCTTGGTCAGCAACTCGCGGATCGCCTGGTTGAGTTCGGCGAGGCTGAAGAACTTCCGGTGCCGCAGGGCCGCCACAATCCAGCGCTGCACGATCTGGACCCCGGTTTCGACCTTCGCTTTGTCCCGGGGTTTATAGGGTCGTGCCGGCAGCACACCCACGCCGTAGTGCATGGCCAGTTCATGATAGGTGCGGTTCAGATCGGGTTCGTAGCGGCAGGCGCGCTTTACGCCGCTGCGGGTATTGTCGGGGATGACCAGCTTGGGGACCCCGCCCAGGAATTCGAAACTCCGGATGTGAGAGCCGATCCAATTCTCCAGCTCCTGGCTCTCGGTCGCTTCGGCGTAGGTGTAGTTGCTGGCCCCCAGGACGGCGACGAAGATGGAGGCCGGACGCTCGGGCCCACCTTGAGGGTCATAGATGGGAATAGTCGCTCCGGCGTAATCGACGAAGAGCTTCTCGCCGGCCGGGTGCTCCTGGCGCAGCACGACATCCAACTGTTGCCGCCAGCGCTGGTAGAGCTCGCAGAACCGGCTATAGCCGTAGCCGTCAGGATAGGTCTGGCGGTATTCCTCCCAGGCTAACTGCAGCGTCAGTTGGGGATGGCGTTGGAGCTCTTCATGGAGCTGCGCAAAATCCGGAGCGGGCTTGTGGCTTTCGTAGGCGCGCCGCGGCCCCGGTCCGAACAGAGCCTCTTCCAGCCGGCGGTCATCCCAGCCTTCGGGGAGCGGCCAGGAGACGCCCGCCGCTTGGGCGCGTTTCAGATACTCATAAACCGTCCCATGTCCGATTGAGCAACTGCGGGCGATCTGCCGCTGCCCCAGCCCCAGCTCGTACCGGAGTCGCAGGACTTCTTTGAGCTTTCGCATGGACAACCTTTTCGTTGGCAATGTGGTCCCTCCACTTGCAGTGGAGCCGCATTGCCGGCGTCGTTGTCCAGCGTCCTTCGCCCGTCGAAATCTCTCCGCAATGATCCCGGGCACGGTTCCGATCACCGGCTAAACGTGACCGGCTTGAAATCGGAATCCCTGCCCGGCTTCATCCCGGAATCGTGACCGGCTTCATTTCGGAATGGTGACCGGGATCATCCCGGAATCGTGGCCGCCTTGCCCCGGAATCCGCA
>DATJYK010000229.1:0-16243 GCA_035578005.1 Terriglobia bacterium | reverse complement strand
GTGATCACGGGATTCCTTCAAACGCCCATGATGACCCGGCGCTACGGGGCTAACGCGGCGGACGAAGGGGGCGGGAGTCACCAGAACGGAACGTCCGGCGGGGCAGCAGATCAGCCCAGGGTCGGAGCAGGAGACCAGCCCACGGCCCGGGCGGGAGACCAGCCTAGGGCCGGGGCCGGAAGTGAACCGAGGCGCAGTGCCGGAGACCAGGGCGTCGGCGGGTCAGGGGACCAACCCGCCGGCCGAGCCGGGAACCGGGCCGCCGGCAGAGCCGGGAACCGGGCCGCCGACAAAGCCGGAATCCGGACCGTCGGCAAAGCCGGAATCCGGACCGTCGGCAAAGCCGGGAACCGGGCCGTCAGCGGGGTGCCGAACCCGCCGGAAACCCCTTCCGGACGCCCCACCCCCCGGGGGTATAGCCAAAATGCAAAAACGAACCCGAGAATCAACAAAAGCTCCAAAAAACGAACCTGAAACGAACCCAAACGAACCTAAAACGAACCCAAGGTGCACCTACGAAGGTCAGCGCAAGTCTTTTAGAATCAGCCGGCGCTCTCAAACCCTTTGCTGCGGCCAAAAGGCGAATCTGAGGCGCGGCAAACGGCCAACTTCCGGAGCCCGGAAGTTGGCGTGGACAGCACCTCGGGGAGACAAAGCACGGCTGCCGTCAGTCATAGAACGTCATTTGCGGGCGGCGCGCTTCACAGCTTTCGCGCCCGGCGGCGGGGTCTTAGGACCGCGCTCTTCCTGTTCGTGGCGAGGTCCGTGGTCAGACTTGGCGTTGGGAACCGGCTTGTCATCAGCCGAACTGAACGTCGGGCCCAGTTCCACGGCGCTGAGGCCATTGGCAGTGGTATACATGGCTTCATTGAAGGTCGTTCCGCTCTTGGCTTTGGCAACGGCAAACACGCCGAAAGCGGAGCCGTTCACAAACGAGGTCGAGATGTAGTCGCCCACCATCAATCCGCTTGTGGTGGTAGGCAGCCAACTGAGCTGCATCAGCCCAGTCAGCGGGACGGGTTTGCTCCATGCGGCGCCGCCATTGGACGAGGCCATGTAACTGACGGCCAGCCGGCAAGCGCTTTGCGTACACTTGGACACAGGGTACTCGTAGAACGTGAGGGCAAGATGAGCCGTCGAGCCGGAGGTTGTCTTATCCGCGTCGATTCCGGGAATGAAATGATCGACGGTGCTGGTGGTGGGATCTTCGGGAATACGCGCCACCGGCGTCCAGGTGGTGCCGTTCGTCGAGGTGCTCATCACGATATCGTTCGACGAGCACGAGGTGCGAAACCGGCAATCCTGCCATACCACGTACACCGTGCCGCTGCCGTCAACCGCAGCCGAAGGCAGATTGAGACTGCGCAGGCTGCCGGCCTCCGCGTGGTCCGTGATGGAAGAAATCGTCGCCACTTTGGTCCAACTGGCGCCACCATTCGTGGAAGTGAACGCTTGAATGCCATTGCCCAGAAACGGCACCACCACGGTTCCGTTCGGCTGCACCACGGGCTGACCGCCCAGGCCAAAGTCGCTGCCGCCCGGGTGAAGCGGTGGGCCCCAGGTGGCGCCGCCGTCGGTGGAGGTGCTCATGTTGAGCTGATCGCCGATGGCGGGATTATCCCACTCCACGTAACAGTTTCCGTAGAACGGACTGGCGGCCCAGGTGTCGCACACAATCCAATCCTTGTCCGAGCTGGGTACGTTGCCCGTGACCGCAACTGGATTATCCCAATTGATCCCGTCGGTGGAGCGGCTGACAATAACAGCGGGTATTGCGGCACCAGAATCGACGATGGGCAGCGTCGCGATCAGCCATTCCCCATGCTTCGGATCGTAGGTCACAGAAGGATCGCTGACCCGATCGTAAGGATTGCCCGCGCCTTCGATGGTGGTCGTGCCGGGAAGGAAGCCGCTGGTCCAGGTGACGCCGCCGTCCGTCGAAGTGGCGAAGCCCACGTCGGAGGAGCCGCCGTCGGTAAAGCGGCCGCTCTGGAAAGTGGCCACGATGGTGGATCCAAAAGAAAACGTGTCCGGCTCCACTTGCGTGGCGTGTTGACTGGAGCGGTTCGTGAAAGGATCAGAACTGAGCTTGTTGAGGACGACGGCGGCCGGAGCCGTTTGAGCCCGGAGCGGACCACTGAAAAACGGAATGAGTGCCAGAGTGAGAGCCGCAGCGCAGAATGCCAGCGTGCCGCGCTTGCGGGCGAGCCGTTCGGTCATGCGATGATACCCCCTCGAATTAGGCTTTCCTGTCCCTGGCCCCTTCGAAGCCACCCTCGGGACGCAGTGAGGCCACCTGAAGTGGAGCAACCCGGTGGATCAGACATGCTACACGGGCCGAAAGCAAATGTCGAGGGGAGTGCCGAATGTGATAACACGGCGGTGAGGCGTACATTCGAGCCCTCAAAGGTCGATCTATTTGCGGACTCAGTCGGAGGGCTCTTACGGTCAATTCTCCGAAGCAAAAGGTTTCACGCCAAGCTGCAAAGGGCCGTAGATAAGGCAAGGGGAGTTACACTTTGCATTTCTTTGCGCCTTGGCGTCTTTGCGTGAGGCTCTTGATTCTTTCACACGTTCAGGCCTGTCGAATGCAGAAGGTCAGACTTGTATCATTTGGAGACGACGCGTATGAAGAGCCCATTTTCACTGGAGATTTGTTGCGACTCGATTGACTCTGTGTTGGCTGCCCAGCGCGGCGGCGCGCAGCGAATCGAGCTCTGCAGCAGCTTGTTGGAAGGAGGCCTGACGCCAAGCGCCGGATTCATTCGTACCGCCCGCGCCAGCACTTCCATCGCGCTGTTCGTGATGATTCGCCCCCGCGGAGGAGATTTTTGTAATAGCGACGCCGAGTTTGCAGCGATGAAGGAAGACATCAGCGTTGCCAAGTCGTCAGGCGCGGATGGCGTGGTCTTGGGGTTTTTGAGTATCGACGGCAATGTCGATGTGGCCAGAACCGCAGCGCTGGTGCAACTAGCGGCGCCGCTGCCCGTAACCTTCCACCGCGCTTTCGACCTTACGGCTGATCTCGATCGCTCTCTGGAAGACGTCATCAAAACGGGCGCTCAACGGATTCTCACGTCAGGTGGAACGCCTGTAGCGCCTGAAGGCGTAAGGCAAATCAAAAGGCTTGTCGAGACTGCCGGCGAGCGCATCAGGATCATGGCCGGGAGTGGGATTCACTCCAAGAACGTCGCGGAGGTCATCGCAACCACTCGCGTGCACGAAATTCACGCCTCAGCCAAGGCGCCGGTGCCAAGCCCGATGCGCTTTCAGAGGAATGTTTCCATGGGATCGACGGCGAATGACGAATACACTCGTTTCGTTGCCAATGAGGCGGAAGTGAGAGCGCTGGCCGGCGTCTTACGAGACCTCGAGGGAGCGGCACGTTGAGGGTTGCATATCACAGTGCTGTTTCAATTGTGAGCGGGGGCGACTCTCGTGGTAACGATCCGCCGCGGAGCATTGGAGAGGCGTTGCTCGTCTACTCAACGGCCGTCCCGGTTGACACCGGCGTTCGGCAGGGGCCATTCTGGCGTTTGGCAACCCTCGCGCCTCTGTCGTTTGCATGTCCGAAGTGCGGCTCACCGGACGTCATTTACTCGTGCAGCCCGGCGTGTTGTTTCAACCACGTCTGCAGCCGTTGCTACGCGACGTTCGAGCCCGAGACCGTGCGCGTGGGCGAGTTCACGGGCGAAATCGGATCCGTGCCGGACGTTGACACGACGGGCCCCACGGCGCCCTGTGCGCGGTGTGGCGAATACAAATTGTTCAAGGTCATCGGCGCGTCGGAATCTACAGATCAGTTCGTCTGCGTCGCTTGTCGAGCTCTGCTCACACTGGAGCTCAAGGTGCTTGAGGCGGATTAGGGACGCCGAGGCGTAACCCTCGTTCAGGTATGGAGGTCGGGAGTGCGTGAAATTCGAAAGGTCGCCGTTCTCGGCGCCGGAACCATGGGTGCGCGAATCGCCGCGCATCTGGCGAACGCCGGGATACCTTCCGTGCTGCTCGATATCGTTCCGCAGGAGCTAAACCAAGGCGGGCAAGGTGCAGGCTCGACTTCGGCAGACCCGCGGGCGCGCAATCGGTTGGCGCAGGCAGGTCTGGACGCGGCCCTGAAGTCGAAGCCCGCGGCCTTCTTCTCCCCGGAAAACGCGCGGCTCATCAAAGTGGGCAACTTTGAAGATCACCTGAAGCTGGTGAAAGACTGCGACTGGATCATCGAAGCCGTCACGGAGGATCGCGCCATCAAACAGGCGCTTCTGAAACGGGTGGACGCGCTGAGGACGCCTGGCGCGGTCGTGACCTCCAATACCTCGGGCATCTCCATCGCGAGCATCGCCGAAGGCCTGAGCGAAGACTTCCGCCGGCACTGGCTGGGCACGCACTTCTTCAACCCGCCCCGTTACATGAGACTGCTCGAGCTGATTCCAACCGCTGACACCTTGCCGCAGGTCGTGGAGTCGATCGCGCGATTTGGCGAAGTGGCACTGGGTAAGGGCATTGTGATCGCCAAGGATACGCCCAACTTCATCGCCAACCGCATTGGGACGTTCGTCACCCTGAATGTTCTGAGGATGGTGCAGGTGGACGGACGGGAAGGCGGCTACACGATTGAAGAGCTCGACGCCCTCACTGGCCCGGCCATGGGGTTGCCGAAGAGCGCCACCTTCCGGACGCTCGATCTGGTGGGGCTCGACGTGCTGGTGCACGTTGTCGACAATTTGCGCCAGTCTCTGCCCCATGACGAGCGCCGCGAGCTGTTTGAGCTGCCTCCTTTTGTAGCCGAGATGATGAAACGGAAGCTGCTGGGCGATAAAACTCAACAGGGCTTCTATAAGAAGGTGAAGGCAATTGCAGCATCGGGTGAGGACAGCGAGATTCGAACGCTTGACCTGGCGACGTACGAATATCGTCCGCGCCAAAAGCCTAGACTCGCTTCGTTGGAAATCGCGCGGAACATCGAAGACCCGCGTCAACGAGTAGCCAGTCTCATAGCCTCTGCTGATCGCGTCGGAGAGTTCTATCGAAGGCTTCTCAGCAATACCTTTCATTACACCGCCAATCAAATTCCTGAGATCGCGGACAGTATCGTCACCATCGACGAGGCGATGAAGTGGGGATACAACTGGGAGTTGGGCGTCTTCGAACTCTGGGATGCTGTGGGCGTCGAGAAAGTCGTGGAAGGCTGGCTCAGGGAGAATCGACCTGTTCCCCCTTTGGCTGCTCAGCTGCTAGACTCAGGCCAGAAGGCGTTCTACAAGAGATCTGACGGAGTCACTTTCTACTTTGACCAGGCTAGCTCCAGCAACTCTCATTTGCCGGAACGCGAGGGAATCATCCTGTTGCGATCGCTCAAGGAGCAAAGTCGAGAGGTTCGCAAGAACGCTGGTGCCAGCCTCATCGACCTCGGCGACGGCGTCCTCTGCCTCGAGTTTCACTCGAAGATGAACACCATTGGCGCGGACACCGTGTCGATGATCCACGCAGGTCTGAAGGCATTGAACGAGAACTTCGATGCCTTGGTAATTGGCAATCAGGCGGCAAACTTTTCTGTGGGCGCCAACCTCATGCTCCTGCTCGTCAGTATTCAGGAGGGTGAGTGGGATGACGTCCATCAGGCGGTCCGTACCTTCCAAAGCGCCAATATGGCATTGAAGTACGCGCACAAACCCGTTGTGGCTGCGCCGTTCGGCCTGACGCTTGGAGGTGGCACCGAGATCTGCCTGCACTGCACTCGCGTGCGCGCTGCAGTCGAGGCCTACATGGGCCTCGTTGAGTTCGGCGTGGGACTTATTCCCGCCGGCGGCGGCACTAAGGAGATGCTTGTGCGCGCCATGGATACCGTGCCTGAAGACCCAGACGCCGATGCCTTCTCCTACGTGAAAGAAGTCTTCGAGACGATTGGCATGGCAAAGGTCTCTACCAGCGCGCAGGAAGCTAGAGAACTCGGGTATCTGTCGCCACGCGACTCGGTCACCATGAATCGTGACCGCCTGATCGCCGATGCCAAAAACGTAGCACTGGATCTCGTCAGGCTTGGTTACCGCACCAGTACTCCCCGCGAAGACGTGACGGTGTTAGGGCAAGCCGCCTTCAGCAAGATGAAGTTAGGCCTTCATCTCATGCGGCGGGCCGAGTTTATTTCTGACCACGATGTGGTGGTGGGCACTGAACTCGCTCGCGTACTCTCAGGCGGCGGCGAATTCACTTCTCCGCAGCGTGTCTCCGAACAATACTTGTTAGATCTCGAACGGGAGGCTTTCGTGCGCCTCTGCGGCCAGCCTAAGACCGTGGAGCGCATACAATACACGCTCAAGAAGGGCAAGCCCCTCAGGAACTGAGGCCCGCGCGGCCCGCCAGATGCCTACCCGAAGCCGCATCTGAGCGCTTCGAAATCGCATGCTCGTTGCTGCGCGGCGTCATCACCACAATCTCTCGTCCTGAAGGGATGTGTGAGCGTACCTCGAAAGGTGCGGCCGTAAGAAAAGAGAGAATACTTCTTCACAATACACTTAAGAGTTTACAGTGCGGGTGCTGGCGGTGTGCTTTCGGTGGCTTTGGCAACACCGCCCCTTGACCCTCTTCTGTACCGCTTAGCGGGTGGCCAGCTTGCGAGCGAAATCGAGCAGGAAAGCCCGATCGGAGTCGACCATCTTTCCCACGAGTCCCTTGAGTTTAAGAAGAAAGCGCGCTTCGGTGCCGGTCGGACCAGCCTCATCGGCCAGGTCTTCCAGTGAACGGCGCGGGCTCAGGTGCGGAGTCGCGGGGGCGTCTTCGCCCGTGTAGAAGAGCCGGTACAGCGGCACGTCCAGAGCGGCGGCAAAACGTTCCAAGGTCTCGAGCGACGGCACGGTATGGCCGTGTTCAACCCGGGAAATATAACAGCGGAGCAGACCGCTGGCCTTTTCAATGTCGCCTTGCGAAAGGTTCTTATGTTCGCGAAGCTGTCGTATTCTCTGACCAATTAACATTTGTTACGCTCCTGTTCGATTTAGTTGCCCTAGGCCTAACGCCTTATCGATTAATTATCGCCTTGTGTTATTTTTCCGCCAATGGCTCGAAAGTGCCATTACCATCGTAGCCCGTTGACCGTTCTATTATTCTACCCAGAGAAAGAGCACTCAGCTTTCCCCGTGCCGACCGAGCACCATCGACAGCAACGCCATCCTCACGTAGAGACCGTTCTCCGCCTGACGAAAGTAGGCTGCGCGCGGGTCATTGTCCACATCCGGCGCAATCTCGTTCACCCGCGGAAGTGGATGCATAATGATGGCGTCCGGCTTCATCAGGCCCAAACTCTTCCGACTAATGATGTAGAGGTCGCGGCATTGCTCATAATCGGCGATGCGATCTCCAAACCGTTCCTTCTGAATTCGGGTTTGATAAACCACTTCAGCCTCGGGCAACACCTTCTCGAGCGAACTCTCTTCGTGATACTGCACCCCACGCTCGCGAAGATGGGCGAGGATGTCATCCTTCATCCTTAGTAACGGCGGAGCCACAAACCACATCTGCACGCCTTCGAACTTGCCAAGCAGATAAGCGAGTGACCGCACCGTTCGCCCCTGTGCAAGGTCACCGAGCATCGCGATTCGCAGGCCGTCGATGTGGCCGATTTCCTTTCGAATCGTGTAAAGGTCAAGCAGCGCCTGCGTGGGGTGCTGGCCCACTCCGTCACCGGCGTTAATGACCGGAACCCTTGAAACACCCGCGGCGCGCGCCGCAGCGCCCACTTCGTAGTGTCGCAGCACGATGACGTCGGCGTAGCCATTCAGAATCCTTATGGTATCTTCCAGGGTCTCGCCCTTCGAAACCGACGAGAACTCCGATGCATTCTCGGTGCTGATCACCCTTCCACCGAGCCGGTGCATGGCCGTCTCAAACGAAAACCTCGTGCGCGTCGAGGGTTCGTAGAACAGAGTCGCCATGATGGAGTTCGGGTACTTTGCAAAGCCCCCGCTGCGAGCAACGGGCTCCATCCGGGCTGCCATGTCAAAGATCTCAGTTAACGTGCTGCGATCGAACTGCTGCGCCTCAATAATATGGTGAAGCGGCATGCACGTGGGAACTCCTTCCGGACACAGACTCTCGTCGCCTCAGGCCGCCCAAGCAGCGGCTGGAGCTGCCCTCCTGATCTTCCTTTGAGAATCGGCTGCCACGCCGGATCCGCACGAGGGTCCGTCGTTGGTGACTTCCCCCCAGAACGACGGCTCATCAACCGAACCCCCGATACAACACCTACTCTACCCCGATGTTACTGTTACGTCAAGCACTAAGTTCGAAAGCACTACTGCGAAAACGTCTGCTTGCTGATCCCGGTAGCGATCACCGCCACAACCGCGCTCAACTCGCGGACTCACTTTGCCGATAGAGCCACCTGGGACATGGAATGAGCTCACCGAACCCAAAGCCGTCGCTTCTGATGCTGGGCATCGGTCTGCCGGTGATCCTTGGGGCATCGCTCCTAGGGTTCCGAAGCCGAGCGTGGACCGCAGCTCTGGCCGCGTGTTCCCTGACGGCAATCACGTTACCCATGGTCAGAGGCAAGGGTAAAGCCTCGGGCAGCATTCCCGGAACCACCGCCGACGATGATGGAATCTTGTGGGAAGCAGAGGTCGTAAATTCTCTGGGTCAACCATCACCATTTCGCATCACAGGCGTCACCGGTAACGCAGAGCTGACGCTGGGACAAGCGTCTGAAAACGGGCTGGTAGGCTCCAGCTTTTGGCCCGGTCACATTGCACTCGAAGACCGTGAACGGGTACTCGCAGCCTGTTTGTCGGCGATACAACAGGGCCAGGAGATCCTACGATTCGAGTACCGTGTACCGAGCGAGCAAGGTCAGCCTCTGTGGATCGAAGACTCGGTGCAAGTTCTGCGTGCCTGGGGAGGGAAACCCCGGAAGCTCCGCGGCCGAATGGTGAACGTCACGGAGCAGAAGCGGGCCGCAGAAATTCTGAGGCAGTCGCAGAAAATGGACGAAGTTGGCCGCCTGGTTGGGTGCGCTGTTCACGATTTCAATAACCTGCTGACGGTCATCGGAGGTCATGCAGACCTCGTGCTGATGAGCATGGAGTCCACGGACCCGCGACGCGCCAGCCTGGAAGAGATCAAAAAGGCAGGAGACCGGGCCACCATCCTGGCGCGGCAACTCTTGACCTTCAGCCGCAGGCACTCCCTGTCGCTTGAGCTTTTGGACTTGGGTAGCGTCGTAGGCAACCTCGGGAAGGTGTTGCGGCGATTGATCAGCGAAGACATTGAGCTGGTGACTGCCGCGCAGGCCGGAGGGGGCCACGTCCTCGCGGACGTAGGACAGATCGAGCAGGTGATCATCAATCTCGTCGTGAACGCACGCGATGCGATGCCCGCGGGCGGCCGCCTGGTTATCGAGACCGGCGCGTGCGACATCGATCAAGCAGGGGCTGGAGGCATGGTCCCTTCGGGACGATATCTCACGCTTGCAGTGACTGACACCGGCTGTGGTATGGACGCAGCGACCCGAAAGCGTATCTTCGAGCCGTTTTTCACCACCAAGGAGCCCGGCAAAGGCACCGGTCTGGGCCTCGCCATGGTGCAGGAAATTGTGCGCGAGCGCCAAGGTCACATCGAAGTGGAAAGCGAAGTCGGCAAGGGCACGAGATTCCGAATCTACCTTCCTCGCGCGGAGTCGGCTGCCGCTGGCTGCCCAGCCTCTACGACGGCGACCGGAGTTCATCTTGGCTCCGAAACCGTCCTGGTGGTCGAGGACGAAGATAATGTGCGTGCCATGACGCGACAGCTCCTTCGCGGCTGCGGATATCAAGTGTTGCAGTCGGCCTCGGGAGAGGAAGCCCTCCGCTTGGCGGAAACTCATTCGGGCGCTATTGACCTGCTGCTCACCGACGTGGTGATGCCTCGCATGAACGGGCATGACCTTGCAGAAATGCTGAAGAGCCGGCGTCCCGGGCTGAAGGTCGTCTACATGTCCGGTTACGAGCGAGATGCGATTCTCAGGCATGCCGTGCTCGATCCCGACACGCCGTACATTCAAAAGCCGTTCGTGCCTCAGGCAATGGCTGCGGTTGTGCGCAGAGTGCTGGACGGCAAGCCGGAGCCGCATTTTGGCGCGCCTGAGCGCGAATTGTGTTTGGTTGAGTCCTCGAGCGCGCGTCCGAACTGACGTCAGGCTCACGAGGCAGGAATAAAGCCGCGCGAATTTATCGCGCGTAAGAGCGATAGCGTGAAGCGTGGTCTCGACTCCGGGCTGCGAGCAAGCATTAGCACGGAAGGCCCACGGTTGGAAATCATGAGTGACATCAAGGGTCATAGGAGCAGTCCAGTGGCAAAGCTCGATGAAATTATTCCGGTCAATGGTGTGGTGATTCACGCGCAAGGCGATTGGCCCTGCTCCGGGTGCCGTCCCTCAGCCGAAGCAGAGGACGGAGGCACCTTCCTGTGCGTAAAGTGCGCAATTTCCCTCACCGCCGCTTCCATCCGAAGGATCGCAAACCGGCCTGGCGCCAATACCGCCGGCGCCCACAAGGTCGAGAGCGAGATGGAGGAAGGCTTGGACCTTCCTGACTTCATCCCTCCAGCGCCGCGGCAGCGATAGCCTCAACGCCGGCGCGTGACCTGAACCCGCTTCGAGACCGGCCCTCTGCAACTGAATTGAATCACCGCCCCGTCTGACCTGCATCTCTCACCAGTTTCGAGCTGCGGAGGAAGGGCGGGGTTTCAACCAGGTTTCAACCGGTTTCAACCCCGCCAAAAAGTAGCACCTGCGTTCGATACGCTCTAACCCGCATTTCTCACCGGGATTCGAAAAGGGCGGGGCTTCAGAGTCTGTGTGAAAACCGCGTGCTGTAGCGGCGGTCTGTGACCGCCGTACTTAAGAATCAATGGCTTCGGCGGTCACAGACCGCCGCTACAGCGCGCAACTATAGAGTTCTCACACAGACTCTTCAGCCCCGCCGTTACAGCGTCGGTTTGATATTTGACGTGTTCCGCTCTCGGCGGGGTTGGAACCCCGCCCTTCCGGAGACGCTGGCGAGGAATGCGAGCTAAAGACAAGTTAACTAGCCTACTGCTCACGAAAACCGAGAATCTCCGCCACCACGGTTTTGAGCACGCGCCCCTTGTGCGCCGCGCCGTGCTCCTCCCGGGTTGCAAAGCCCACATGCTGGATGAGGACGCGGTAGTTCCGGTACTCGCAGTCCTCGGGAAGCAGCAACTCGTCGCTGTTCGAAATCTCACCAAAGTGAATTTCCCGCGCCTCCTGGTCAACGCGGGCGTCCAGCGCCCGACCCACGACGCGGCCGTTTTGGTAAAGGGCATCATCTTCCCGCGCGCCCGAAAGTGCGTGCGGACTTGGGTTACTGTCAGGTGCGTTCAGATTTGAGTTCATAGGGTCACCCTAACCCGGCGTAGCCGGAACCAAACGGGAAAGTGGAGAGTCAGCAGTCAAAAGTTGACTTTACAAAACGTGGCTCAAACGGTGGCTTTGCGTCAATTTTTGCCGACTTAGGCCGCGCCGAATCTAAAAGACTTCTTGGCTTTGTGTAAAATTTACACAAAGCCACCAAGTTATTGATTGCACGTAACTTCTTGGCTTTGGGACGAACCCAGAATTCTGTAACATGCTGATTCTAAAGGGTTCCGTGGCTTTGGCTAGTATCTTTTTTTCTCGGCGTCTCCGATACCAGTTGTATGACTATTGTATAACTATCGGAGCCCATCCTGTCGGCGACTCCACTCCACCAAACCGGCTCGCCTTGCTCAGCCCGAACCCGCACTCGACGCTCGGCCGCCGTCCGCCAAATCCGATTACGCATTTCGTTCTCTCGTCCCGAACCCAGTTGTCACCTGAGTTCACCTTTTCAAACCTACCACCGACGGGCGACGATGTCAAGCCACGACGCCGTTATATGTAGGCTAGTTTATAAACGTTTTTGCACGGAACCGTTCACCGCCGGCTGCCGGCGCCCATCCTGAAAATCATGTAGGGGTAGGGCTTGCCCTACCCTGTCGGACGTCAATCCAGCCCTCAAAATGCGCGCAAGGACGGCAGAGAAGGGCGCCGCCAGCGCTACCGGATTCCCCGAAGGGAAGCCTGCAATGAAGAAGCCGCGAAGCTGAAATCGAGCCCCGCGCTACGCCCGCTACCCTTGCTCTACTTTGGTAACGGTGTTGGGCTCTGGCACAGGCACTCCTGCCTGTGCTTGTTCTTTGCACAGCCAAGATTAGCTGTGCCACCGCGTCCTTCCAGACGGCGAGGAACCCCTGATAGGCGGTCCGGGCTTTGGCGAGCGTGTCAGCAACCCGCCACCCTCTAAAGCTTTGCTCAGAAGTTCTCAAGCATCCACACGTTGCTGTCGGTAGTCTCAGCTTGATACGCCAGATACCTGCCGTCGGGGGAGGGCAGAAGTCTTCCCATCCATTGGCTGCGCATCAGCATCTTCACTCTCCCGCCGAGGTCGACATGCACCAGATCGTAATCGCTGGAGTTATTCTTCCAGGAGTTTACGAAGAATCCCTTCCCGTCTGCTGCCCAAGCCAGTGCGACAGGATATCCGGACCCCAGTGAAATCTCTTACCAGTTGCTATCCGAAAAGGTGAGCAGTTCGATTTGTCCGGGATGCTTGTCCCGACCGATCAAGGCCACACGCGAACCATCCGGCGCCACGTCCCAATTCATGCAGCACTCTTGGGACCGAACTCCGGTCTTGCCTAATTGCTTTCCCTTGCCTCGCACAGGATCGAGCGAGTAGAAATCGAGGTCGTCCTCGGTTTTCTCGCCGAGTACGCAGGGGGAGCCGGGCGTGAACGGACATCTGTAATCCCAAACGTAAAACCTGGGGTCGAGTAGGGCCGCAGCACCCCCGGGTTCTTGGAGCACAAGATCAGGCGATTCGCCAGCAACGGGCCGGCGCATGATGCGGTCCAATGAGGGAGGCGTGCCAAGTGCGGCTGGGGCCCATTCTGTGTACAGCATCCAGGACCCGTCAGCCGTCAGCCGAGCGTTGCGATAGCCCTTAGGACCTCGCACTATGGCTTCGTCAATGTTTTCGTCGAGTCCCTTTCTGAAGACCTCGGCGCGGCCGTTTCGGGACGAAGAGAAGAGGACGGCCTTGCTATCAGGAGTCCAGCTATCGAGCGTCAGGATGCCCCGATTATCGAGCGTGAAACGGCGCGGCTGCTTGGTGCTAGCGCCGCCTGGGCCTAGCTCGGCCAAGTACACGTCATCCCAGGTGAGCGATTTGAGAAATGACAGGCGCTTCCCGTCTCCTGTAATGGCCAGGTCCGTTGGATAAAACTCGTTCCAGGGCGTAAGCCTTCTCGGACTACTGGCGGCTGCACCCGTGCTCGGCTTTGTCCGCACCTGCCAGAGGCTGTACTTTGGTTGGGCTAACGGTGACTGGGGAGTCTGATTGGCCCCGAAGATCACTCGCCAATCAGGTGACCAAACGATGCACGGCCCAACTTCGGTAGAAACGAAACAGAGCGAGGTTGACTTGGGTAGGCTCGCCTCTGAGACAAGAGTCACGGCTGGTCCGCCACCGGCAGGACGAACCTCGATGGCAGACGCCTCGGAACCCTGCGCAGTCTTCCATTTCCTGAGATATGCGATCCACCGGCCGTCGGGGGACCAAGCCGGGGACCATACAGATTGCTCTGTCCACGGCCGGTTCTCTTGCACCGTCACCAGCTTGCGTGGTGTCTCACCATTTATGCCGCCTACGAGGATCTCCTGCATACTTCTCTCCATGCAGCAGCTCATGAAAGCGAGCGACTGGCCATCCGGCGAGATCGCAGGCGAGACTGCGTTGCGGTAAAGCAATTCCGGCTGCGCGTCGCCCAGGATTGTGATCACCCAAGTGGCGTTAGGCTGTGGGTTATTCACAACAGCGAGCAACTTACCACCTCCGGGGAACCATTTGAGGCTCCAGAGCGCGTCGCTGAATCCAGCGGGAAGAGAAACGGCGTGAGTTTCTCCCGAAGCGACCGAGCGGATATAAACTCCTGTCTGGTCATGGTAAGCGATGTAATTGCCATCTGCAGAAAGGCTGCCACTCGTCACATAATCTTCCGGAGGATTTGCCGTAAGTTGCCGCTCACTTAGTTCCAGTGGAGCCCCTCCCTGGTGTCGGGTGAACCACGCGGCCGCAAGTCCCACCAGAACGAGCGCCAGCAGGCATCCTGCCAGCCACAGCGGCCGGCGGCGTAGGAGCACACGCTCAGGTGCTCTGCGCGCAGCAATCGCCGCCCCTACTGAGAACCGGCCTGAATCCGACTCGCGCTTCAGACGCTTCAACTCGGCTCCCACATCGCCCGCACTGTGATAGCGCAAATCGCGATCCTTTTCTAGCGCCTTATTGATGATTTCTTCCAGCTTAGGCGGAACATCGGGGTTCAAGTCGCGAGCCGGAGCGGGCACCCGGTTGACGATGGCATCGTGAACCTCTGCGACGGTCCCGCCCGCAAAAGCCACCTGGCCGGTGGCCATTTCATATAGCACCAGGCCAAGAGAAAACAGGTCAGTGCGGGCATCCAGCTTCTCGCCCCGCACCTGCTCGGGCGACATGTAAGGCGCAGTGCCCATGGCTACCCCGGTTCGGGTGAGATGCTCCGGGCCGACGAAGGCCGTGGGCGTGTCCTGCCCTGGGAGCGCGGGCGGGACGCCCGCGCTCCCAGCGAGCTTTGCCAGCCCGAAGTCCAGAATCTTCGCTTGGCCTCCGGTCGTGATGAAGATGTTCGCAGGCTTGATGTCGCGATGGATGATGCCCTTTTGGTGGGCGGCGTCGAGGCCGTCAGCGATTTGAATGGCGAGATCGAGAAGCTCGTCCGTGCGTAGGGCCGACCCTTGGGTCGGCATGGCCGGGGCAAGCCCCGGCCCTACGGCGATACGACGCTTGAGCGTCTGCCCTTCCAGCAGCTCCATAGCGATGAAGGGCTGCCCTTCGTGTTCGCCGAATTCGTAAATCGTGCAGATGTTGGGATGGTTGAGGGCTGAGGCCGCGCGCGCCTCGCGCTCGAACCGCTCCAGCGCCTGGGGATGGGCGGCTAGTTCTTCGGGAAGAAATTTCAGCGCCGCAGGCCGTCCCAGCTTAATGTCCTCGGCCCGGTAAACCACCCCCATGCCCCCGCCGCCCACTACGTCAAGCACGCGGTAGTGGGAAACCTTCTTGCCGATCAGCGCGGGTAGGGGCGCCCCTTGTGGGTGCCCCGGTTGGGCAGGCACAAGGCCTGCCCCTACGTCCACCTGTGGTGGGCCATCCGGCGAGGGCGGGGCCCCAGCCCTGGGAAACGGCCCCGCCCCTACATCCACCGGGCAAATCAACCGGTAACCGCGCCGGGCCAAGGTTTCGATGTAGCGGGGACTATCGGCTGAATCGCCCAGCGCCTGCCAAAGCCGATTCATGGCGGCACTGATGCTGTGCTCGAACTCGACGATGGTGTCATTGGGCCAGAGCCGCTTGCGGATCTCCTCGCGGGTCACTACCTGGCCGGGACGCTCCAGCAGCATGGTGAGGATGCGGAACGGCTGCTCTGACAAGCGCACAGCCTTGCCGCCGTTTTGACCATCGGCGGGACGCAGCTCGGCGGCTCGAAGGTCAAGCTCGAACCCTTCGAAGCGGATGCAGGCCTGAGACGGGTCAACCCCGTGCATGTTGCACCTGTGATACTTGCCGGATTCTATCACTTCCCAGCCTCGCAAGCCTCACTGATTGACTACGAGTACCGGTGTCCCTTGAAGTCCGTGAACGCCGTCATTCCCGCGAAGGCGGGAATCCATTGCGCAAATTCTTAAAGATGGCCATCGAGGAAATGGATTCCCGCCTTCGCGGGAATGACGGCGTTTCGAGGGCGGTCTTTGGGAGCAAATGACACCACCCCTTAATTACGCGTCCCGCGCGCCCGCAGTTAACCCCCTGGCACAGTCTCCGAATTTGATGGCGCTAACCCGATGCCAACAAAGCAGATCCGGCTGTGATCTCAAAATGATCTCTTTATGACTCGCCTTGCATTGAGGCACTGACCCCTTGTGCCGCAAGGTCGCCCTCAACCGCGAAAGCCGCGGCGGAGGGCGACATGAAGAAGGCTCAAGGGAAACGATACGGACTGGTCTTAGGGATCACGCAAGAACAACTTTACAGTTGTGGTTTGATGGTGTAGTTCCACTCGGGGAGTGTTTCATGGCGCTGCAAGCGAAGGGAAGCGATTTGATCCCGGGTAGGCTTGAGGCCGCAAGGGTAGTAGCGGCGGT
>DATJYK010000228.1:0-1016 GCA_035578005.1 Terriglobia bacterium | reverse complement strand
TTCAATGCTTGGGATTCTGCGGGTCGGAACAAACAATGAACCTACTGTGGTCAGGCGCGCGCCGGCGGGACGAGTGCGGGTTCGAGCGTGGCGAGTGGTATTTCTGCTGTGTGAATGTAGAAGCTGGCGTGTTTCGGAGCTGCCGAAAACGCAATGGAGTCCAGACGCACGATCATTTCCTGACACTCGACCGCGGCGATCTGGCAGGAGGGCACTTGGAAGCTATCGGGAACCTTGACGACTCCAGTCTCTTCGTTCTGGCCCTCACAAAGACTCTCCGCCGCTACCAGGCACACTGCCTCAACCTGGGCCCCGGCGTCTTTTGGAGTGATCCCGGGCGAGAAATGACGCTCCACGCAAGACGTCCAGCAGTACGTTTCGTCGATGTCCGGATCGACGGACTTCTGTGCACGGAGAGCGGCAATCCTTCGCAGCGCCAGTGCGGCCAATCCGGGTGTGACTTCCACGAGGGCGAACTCGCAACCTCCGTCCGAATGCTCGTTGCTGCTGGAAATCCTCAATGCAACTCTCATGACCGTTCCTCTCCACGCGTCAGGGGGACAGTTCTCAGCCCGTCTGCCCCGCTTGGCTGCTCGGTCGCCGTTGGACCGGAGCCGAAGAATTCGTGCGCCACGCTCCAGCGAACCGGCCCGTTCGACTCCGGAAACCCGATGCGTTTCTGTCTCAGCGCCCGCCCGACCCATTTGAGGAACATCTTCTTGGTGCCGGTCACCAGCACCGGCGAGCACCCCAGCCCGACCAGGGGTTGGAGCGCCTCGTGGCGCCGCAACTCCTCTTTGAACCAACCGGCCCACTCCGGCACCACCGGCAGACCGAAGCGTTGAGCAATACGGTAGAAGATGAAAGTCGGCTCATCATCGCATAGCACGGTTCGCTTGCCTTCCGGGTCGGCCCCAGCACGCGTTTTGGCCACGTCGGCCGAGACGGCGACAAGGTGGCGGATCGGCTTGCGCCCGGCAATGGCGATGGTCCCGCGAAAGCACTGCGCGTCCTCT
>DATJYK010000227.1:0-3809 GCA_035578005.1 Terriglobia bacterium | reverse complement strand
TGCCTCTCGAGGCCCTCAGACCTCCCAAATTCTTGTCGTCGAAAATAGCCTTCGATTCATCTGCGGCCTCGATTCGCTGTGGGCATGCCACCCATGCCTCTCAATCCTTGTTGTCAACGTTCAGAATTCCGAAACGGCTGGCAACGGCGATGTACGCTTGCATAACTGTTGGCTTAGTGGTAATATGCGATCTGGGGTAGCTAGCAAACAGCTAACTGACGCTTTGGGACTCGGCGACAGCAGACACGCCGGCTCGCTGGGTTTTACTGGCGGTCAGTCTCTCTAGAATTGGGAAACATGGAAATCCCAAGGCCTTTCTCTCCGATCGATCCCACGCCACATGTTTGCTGCTGTTCGTCGAATTGGAATCCGATGCCGCTTCTCCGCGCAGTAGCGGGCGCGGCCATCCTCGGAGCAAACCTGTTAGTCCTGATTGATCTCTTGCCGATCGTTGAGCGCAAACGAAACAGGCCCTGCGATTGGGTGGTACCATGCCGTGGCGACTTAATGGCTGCCGGCGGGTTGACGCACCCGGCGGGTCGAGACAAGGCGAAGATCGAACGCGAAAGGATTGACTAAGGCCATGCGCCGGCTTCTTCCCTTCCAAGTTGAAATTTGGCTCGGCGTTTCGTTCGGACTGCTGATACTCGTGGGAGCTTCCGAGTACCGGATCACGCAGCGAGTGATGGCCTCGAACCGGCGGGTGAGGCACACGGACGCGGTGCTTGCAGCCATCGAACATGTTCGCGGGAGCCTTGTAAGAGTGACCTCGTCAATGCGGCAGTATGGTGTAACCGGCCACGATAGCGATCTTGCGGACTACCAGTCGGCATCCCGGGAGCTCGCGCGCGATGTGGATGCGATTGACGCCCTGACGGCTGATAATCCGCTTCAGCAGGGGAACGTGCAGCGGCTGAGGACCCTTGTCAAGACGACAGTAGCCCTCTCTGATCAATTTGTCGCTTCCCGAAAGCTTCAAGGTGCGCCTGACTACCGGGTCCCTGATGCAGACGGAGGTGCGACGCTCACGCGCTCCGTTTCAGACCTGGTGACCCAAGTGGAAGTGCAGGAGCATGAGCGATTCGAGGTTAGGGACCGTGGGATTGAATCGGGAGTTCGCCGCGCGACGTTCGTACTCCTGCTTCTCGTATTGATCGCCACGAGCATGATCATCCTTGCAGGGGTTGAGAGCCACCGAGTGAAGACCGAGCGCGAACGGGCCGCTGCGGTCATCCGGCAGGCGGAGGCAAAGTTCCGCGGCTTGCTGGAATCCGCACCGGACGCGATGGTGGTGGCCGACCGCGAAGGGAAAATCGTGCTGGTGAACACCCAAACCGAAAGACTGTTCGGCTATCCGCGTGACGAGCTGCTAGGGTGCGCAATCGAGATGCTGGTGCCGGAGCGGTTCCGCAGGCAGCACGCCGAACACCGAAGGAGCTTCCTTGCCGATCCCCGAGTGCGGCCGATGGGAGCCGGCCTGGAATTATATGGCCTGCGCAAAGATGGCGACGAGTTCCCCGTGGAAATCAGGCTAAGCCCGCTAGAGACCGAGGATGGGCTCCTGGTGTCGAGCGCGGTTCGCGACGTCACGCAACGGAAGCAAGCCGAAGAGGAGCTCCGAAGGAACGAACAAAGGCTGAGCATCGCCATTGCCGCGGGCCAGATGGGCAGTTGGGAATGGGATCCCATCAGCGACACCTCAATCCGGTCGCGGCGTCATGATGAGATCTTTGGCTACGCTTCGCCCTTGCCCGAATGGGGTTATGAGAAATTCATAGCGCATGTGGTGCCGGAGGACATCGAAAGCGTGAAGAAACGGTTCGAGGAGGCGTTCACCACCGGCCAGTTTGACATGGAGTGCCGGATCAGGAGGGCGGACGACCATTCTGTTCGCTGGATTGCCGCTCAAGGCCGGCTCTTTCGGGACGCGAACAACAGGCCCGTCCGAATGATCGGTGTGGTTACCGATGTCAGCGAACGCAAGCAAGCCGGGCACGAAATTCAAATCCTGAATCAGTACCTGGAGAGCCGCAACGCCGAGTTGGCTGAAGCAAACGAAGACTTGGAGGCCTTTACTCACTCGGTGGCTCATGACCTTCGGGCCCCGCTGCGGCACATCCACGCATATTCCAAGTTACTGGAAGAGAGCGCTGGCCCCGAAATGCCGCCCGAGGCCAACGACCACCTGGAGCGTATCAACGAGAGAGTGCAACACATGGGGCAGTTGATCGAGAACCTGTTGGGCCTGGCACGCGTGGGAAGGCGCGAATTGAATAGGCGCCCGACGCACCTTAGCTCTCTCGTGTCGGACGTTATGCGAGAGATGAAGACGGACCTGCAGGGCCGAGACATCCGCTGGCAGGTTGGCGAACTGCCGTTGGTCGATTGCGACGCCGGCCTGATGAAAGCGGCGTTTCATAACCTGCTTTCCAACGCCGTCAAGTACACCCGGCCGCGAAAAACCGCCGTCATCGAAATTGGCCAGATGCGGTATGGAGGCCAGACCGTGCTGTTTATTCGGGACAACGGAGTAGGTTTCGACATGAAGTACATCGACAAGCTTTTTGGCGTGTTTGAGCGCCTGCATCGGCCTGAGGACTTTGAAGGGACGGGCGTGGGTTTGGCGACGGTGTACCGCATTATTCGCAAACACGGCGGCCGCATCTGGGCCGAGGCGGAGCTTGACAAAGGGGCTACTTTTTATATTAACCTCACAATGCAGGAAGGTACGGAGCCGGTAGGAGGAAGGCTGATCGGGGCGGAGGGGCGTCAAGGTGGAGAACCGGGTGGACGTTCTGTACGTTGAGGATGAGCCTCAGGACCGGGAATTCACCCTTCGAGAGCTCACGCGCAGAATCCAGCGGGAGCGGATTGCCGTGGCGCGCGACGGCGAGGAAGCCCTGGACTTTCTTTTCGGTGAAAGAAGTCAAAACGGTGGATCGCTCGACGGCCTTAAGCTGGTGCTGCTTGACCTGAAGCTGCCCAAGGTGGATGGCATTGAAGTGCTCCGCGAGATCAGGACCAGGCTAGAGACGAAACTGCTTCCGGTGGTGGTGATGACCTCGTCGGCGGAAGAAAGGGACCTGACCACGTGCTACCGGCTTGGAGCCAACAGTTACGTTCAGAAGCCGGTGAGCTTCGAGAGATTTCAGCAGGTGGTCCAGACTCTGGGCTTGTATTGGGTGGAGATTAATCAAACCCTGCAGAAGGACTTTCCGCCGGGATAAGCAGCACGAGCATCCGCTGGTGCTTACCGGGTACCCTACACCGGGAATGTGTTCCGCAAAAAACCTCCGCGCGGCCAGAGTGGGCTACGCTTGGCGGCGCGAGCCCACGGCCAGCCTATGCTGACCGTGGGTACCGGCATTCGAGATTATTGCGGTGTTCCTAAGAAGCCGTCGGTGTTGCCGCTGCTGTCCACGTAAAACCCAACAATCTGACCGAGATCATTGGTTCCGTTGATCGTCGTGGTCCCGATGCCGCTGGGGTCATCGACGGGCTGGAAGGTCCCATTGTTATAGACGAAGCCGTGGGTGAGGCCGGCGGCGTCCATGTAGAAGCCGACCACCTGCTGCTGGTTATTGAGTCCCAGGGCTTGTGTAAAGGTGGCTCCAGGGAAGTCAAGTTTAGTGAAGTTTCCCGCGTTCAGCAAGAAGCCGTGGTTTACTCCAGCCGTTTCGGAATTCTGAACGTTGACAACAAGGATTGAGAGGCATGGGTGGCATGCCCACAGCGAATCGAGGCCGCAGATGAATCGAAGGCTATTTTCGACGACAAGAATTTGGGAGGTCTGAGGGCCTCGAGAGGCA
>DATJYK010000226.1:0-1421 GCA_035578005.1 Terriglobia bacterium | reverse complement strand
CGGTATAGCCCGGGCACATACTTTACAGAACAGACCGGGGACATGGTTTACAGATCGGTTCCGTTCGCAGGGGCGTGTAGAAGAAGGCATGCCTTGGAAAGTGAGCGGAGTGATGGAGCAGCGCAAGCAGTTTGTGGCCGAGTACGCATCGGGTGACTGGACGATGACCGACTTGTGCCGGGTATTCAACATCTCGCGGCCGACCGGGTACGAGTTGCTGCGACGCTATGCCGCCTGTGGCGAGCCGGGTTTGCGGGAACAGAGCCGGGCGCCGGAGCGGCATCCGAATCAGATGTCAGCGAAGGTGGAGCAGACGGTACTGCAGCTGCGGAGAGAGCATCCGCGCTGGGGACCGCGGACGCTTCGAGCGCGGCTGCAAACGCTGCAACCGGCAGTAGCCTGGCCGGCGGCGAGCACGATCGGCAGCCTGCTCGACCGTGAAGGTCTGACGCGGCATCGGCGCAAGCGGCGTAAGACGGATCCGTACACGCGACCATTGGCGGCAGCGACGGAACCGAACCGTATCTGGTGCGCCGATTTCAAGGGCTGGTGGCGCACACGGGATGGCGAGCGCATCGATCCGCTGACCATCACGGACGCGCACAGCCGATATCTGCTGCGCTGCCAGGCGGTGGAGAAGATGGACACGGTTGGGGTGCGGGCGATCTTTGAAGCGGCGTTTCGCGAGTGCGGATTACCGCTGGCCATTCGCACCGACAACGGGGCTCCGTTCGCATCGCGGGCGATTGCCGGCTTGTCGCGATTGTCGGTGTGGTGGATGAAGCTGGGGATCGAGCCGGAGCGCATCGGGTTGGGGCATCCGGAGCAGAACGGACGACACGAGCGTATGCATCGCACGCTGGCGGAAGAAGTCGCCCAACCACCGGCGGCCAATCGCCGAGCGCAGCAGCGTGCCATGGATCGCTTTCGTCGGGTGTTCAACGAGGAGCGACCGCACCAGGCTTTGCAGATGCGCACTCCCAGCTCCTGTTACCAGCCGTCGTCGCGTGAGTATCCGGTGCGGGTGCGCGAACCGGAATACGGCAGCGCTTTGCGGGTGCGGCGAGTGCGTTGCAGCGGGGACTTCAGTTGGGCGAACAACAACATTTTCTTGAGTGAAGTGCTGGAGGGAGAACCCATTGGGCTTTTGCCGCTGGATGATCGTTATTTCCGGATTTACTTTGCCGAGTTTCCGCTGGCGCGTTTCGACAGCCACACCCGGCGCATTCAGCGGCTCAGGCCCGAAGACAACGGCACGCGGCCGGCCTAGGCGATGGAAATGTGGAAATCCAACTTCAGGATTCCCACATTCCCACCGCCTCTACTACGACGAACCAGTAAGAGATTCAGAACCGGAACGGAGCCGAAAAGTGTAAAGTATGTCCCCGGTCTGAAATGTAAAACATGTCCCCGGCTGGACA
>DATJYK010000225.1:0-1353 GCA_035578005.1 Terriglobia bacterium | reverse complement strand
GGGAGGTGTCAGGAATTTCGTGTGCTGAGGTCGGTTAAAAATCTCAGCTGATGGCGGCGGTGAATCGCTCGCCGAACAGGATGGCGAACTGATTGACTGCTTGCCGCCAGGTGATAGGTGGCATCTTCCAATCCTTTTCGATGTTGCGCAAGGCCAAGTACAGCAGTTTGCTGGCGGCTTCGTCGCTCGGGAAGTGACCGCGGTTCTTGACGATCTTGCGAAGCTGCATGTGCATGCTCTCGATCGCGTTTGTCGTGTATATGATTTTGCGTACTTCCGGGGGATAGGCGAAGAACGGGATGACTTGCTCCCATTGGCGCTGCCACATCGCGGCGACCGTCGGGAATTTCTTGCCCCATTCGCTTTGAGAGAAGGCTTGCAGCGCCGCCTCGGCGGCTTCGGCGGTAGCGGCCTGATAGATCGGCTTGAGCGCGGTTGCCAGTGGCTTACGGTCCTTCCAGCTCGCCAGATTCAGCGAATTGCGGATCAGATGCACGATGCAGGTCTGGATCTGGGCAGCCGGATACACCGCTTCGATCGCTTCGGGGAAGCCGCGTAAGCCGTCGACGACAGCGATCAGGATGTCGTGCAAGCCGCGGTTCTTCAGTTCGTTGAAGACCTTCAGCCAGAACTTGGCGCCCTCGGTCTGCTCGATCCATAGGCCCAGCACTTCCTTGCGGCCATCGGCCCGAATGCCCAGCGCGAGGTACACCGCCTTGTTTTTGACCGTGCCTTCGTCGCGGATCTTCAGCCGAAGCGCGTCGAAATACACGATCGGATACATCGCCTCGAGGGGGCGTTGCTGCCACTGTTCGACTTCGGCCAGCACCTCATCGGTGACGGTCGAAATCAGCTCGGGTGACACCTGCAAGCCATACAGCTCCAGCAAATGGCCCTGGATCTCGCGCACGCTCATGCCGCGCGCGTACATGCTGATGACGTGATCGTCGAAGCCCGGCAGCCGGCGCTGATATTTGCCCACCAACTGCGGCTCGAACGTCGCCTGCCGATCGCGCGGAATGTCCAGATTCAGTTCGCCGTTGGGCGTGAGGACCGTCTTGCGGCTCGTACCGTTGCGGTGGTTGCCGGCCTTGCCTTGCTCAGCCTCGTTCTCCAGGTGATGCGTGAGCTCCGCTGCCAGCATGCGCTCAGCCAGTTGCTTTTTCAGTTGCCCGGCCAGGCCTGATTCGCCGAGAACCGACTCGGCATCCTTGTTCTGAATCTGCGCAAGCAGTTGATCGATCAGTTCGTCAGGGAACAGCTTCGGCGCCTTCGGGTTCTTGCTCTTCTTGGTCACAGTTGCTTCGGTCATAGGACGTTATTTCCGTTATCGTCTCATGACCTCGGCACACT
>DATJYK010000224.1:0-14867 GCA_035578005.1 Terriglobia bacterium | reverse complement strand
AATCGGCGGAGCTGTCCGCCTTGCGCTTCAGGACGGCCCGCAGCAAGCCCTTGTACTGGCCGAGACGCTGACGTTCGCGCGCTTCGGGAGTGAGTTGCCGCTTCGGTTTCTCGCTGAGGAAGTCCATTTTCAGCTTTCAGCCGTCAGCTATCAGCAGTCCCATTCTGGTTTCTGCCTTCTTGCTTCTTGCTTCTGACTTCTACCACCTGACACCTGATACCCGACACCTGATACCTAGCACCTTTCCGCCCCCCGATGGAGAATAGTGAGAAAATTGAGAACGTTTATTTCGCGCTTGTGGCTCAAGGAGATAGGCTGTGGAAAACACAAGTACGCCGGGGGCTGACGTCGCACAGCCAGGAGTGGCTGTGCCACCGCTAGCACAGGCACTCTTGCCTGTTGAGGCCCGAAGGGCCGCTCTATCAAAGCCCTGGGCAACGCCCAGGGCGATCAGCCAAGCCCGGCGAGATTTGGAGCCCTGAAAGGGCGAACCAAGACAACCCCCCTCTGTCCCGCAGATAGCGTTCGTCATCTCTAACGTCATCGTGCTCCAGGAACCGTCGATACTCCTCCTGAAAGATCGGCATGTGCTTGGCCCCCTCGCGCTCCCACCAGCAGGGGCTCCTTTAGCGGTGAAGATCCGATGAACGTAGATTTGGAAGACCGATTGACCCCTTCCGATACTTCCTCTTAGTTCGCCCTTTCAGGGCTACACTCCTCACACCGCGCGATGACTCACCCTGGGCGTTGCCCAGGGCTTTGATAGAGCGGCCCTCCGGGCCTCAGAAATGTACAAACTCCAGGGGCCGACCCTTGCGTCGGCCTTGGCCGGGGCAAGCCCCGGCCCTACAACGCGACGACGGCTGTTTTTCGGATCCTGTTTGGCGTAACGGCACGAGAACCGCCTTTTAAAACATTTGAAATGGCAGATGACGCAGATCGAGAAGTTGCCGGAGTGTAATACATCTAGGTAACACCTAATAAGGTACATGTGTAAGTCTTACGTATCAGGCTCAGCTTGGAAGTGCAAGAACCCTAATCAACTAACCTCCATATAGCCAACCGCATAGGGACATTCGATCAGGCTGCTAGAATTTGGACGCTGGCGTGCGCTCGCGAGTGGCGTGCCAGGGCCTGGGGTGTGATCAAGCCCCAGGGCCGATGGGAGCGGCTGTTACACATCAGCCGTACCGCAGTGTTACCTTCGTTTGAAGCCGCCGCCCTTCGACGGGCGATGGCATTTGCTTCAAGATTTCTGACCGTCGCATCACACGAGTGTTCAGTTGAGGCAGGCAATTCGGGAGAGCTGTTTCCTGGATTCGCTCGGGGTTGGCCTGGATTACCTTCGTAGGTTGCTGTTTAGGTTTTCACACACCTGCAAGGGCCTGATGGCCATCCCTCACGGGCTGAACGCCCCAAGACCACTAGGATGCGCGCCACACGGCGAGCATGATTGCGGAAAATAATACATACCTGGTGAACTAACTACTCGGGTTCTGCTAATTCTAGAAGAACACGGCGCAAGACGTAACTGCCGTAAACTGTTACCTGTAGCACACCTAATCGTGTGGATGGGGTGTTCGGCCACTGGATTGCGTTGCCCTCCACCCCTTCCAGAGACTCGGGCTTGATCAAGACGAGCTACTGGGAGCCGCTCCGGAAGTAACTCGCCGGGGCTGCAGTGCTGCCACATGATTGAAACCGGCGTCCTCCCACGGGCGACGGTTATGCTTCAGGGTTGCCTTTAAGTTCGACCATCGCATCACACGAGGTGTTCAGTTGAAGTAGGCTGTACGGCAACTATTTCCTGGATTCGCTCGGGTTATGGCCTAACTGATCTTTGTAACCACACTGTTTTACGTCACTTGCCCGAAAGGGCCTCACGGCCACCCCGCAGGGCGTAAACGCCCAAGACCAGTACGACGCTACAGACGGCTAGCATAATCCCGCCAAGCTGCGCCTTCAGCGGCTGACTCGGAGTTGTGCCTGCCGGCCAAGTAAGGCCAACGAAAAGTCGAAGGGGAATCGACCCTGCCTCGCAGGGCGGAGGGGAAGTACACCCTTTTTCAGCCGCGTATACCCGCTCTCGGATGGCGGTTCAACGTCGACAACTGCCGCGATCCGTCCGCAGTTCGGGTCTACGCAACATCCTGGAGGTGTCTATGAACCGTGCCGATTCCCATCGTCTGGGCCAAAAGCCAGCATTGGTTGTCGTGGTATTTGCGGTGCTCTTCTGGGTGCTTAGTAATGCCGCAGCGGCGACATCTGCGACCATCAGTTATGTCCAGGGCAATTACAAAACACCCCAATCGCCTCAGACCACGGTGATGCTCACTTTCAACGCCGCCCAGACTGCTGGCGACCTTAATGTCGTGGCCGTAGGATGGAACGACAGCACCGCGACCGTCATTGCGGTCACGGACACGGGGGGTAACACGTACACGCTTGCGGTGGGCCCAACGGTGCAGGGAGGAGTTGCCTCGCAATCGATTTATTACGCCAAGGACATCGCGGCGGCGAGCGCCGGAGCCAACACCGTCACCGTGACGTTCTCTGTTGCAGCGGCGTACCCGGACATCCGCATTCTTGAGTACAGCGGGGCGGATCCGAATAATCCGGTTGATGTCGCCGCCGCGGGCACCGGCAGCGGCAAGTCCACCAGCAGCGCCTCGGCAACAACCACAAACGCGACCGATTTGATCCTTGGAGCCAACCTGGTTCAGACCGCGACCACCGGCCCGGGCAGCGGCTTCACCAAGCGGCTGCTGACGTCACCGGACGGCGACATCGCAGAGGACCGCATGGCTACGGCCACCGGCAGCTACAGCGCCAAGGCGCCAGACAGTCCATCCGGGAAGTGGATCATGCAGATGGTTGCCTTCCGGACGCCAGTTGTAACGTTGGGGAGCTTCGCTGTTTCAGCGTCACCCGCTTCGCTGAGTGTTGCCCAAGGGAAGCAGGGAACATCGACCGTCATTACCACGATCAGTGGCAGTTTCAGCAGTTCGATCAGCCTGTCAGCGTCGGGCGCGCCCAGCGGCACGACGGTGAGCTTCAATCCGAGCACGATTGCGGCGCCTGGCGCGGGCAACTCGACGATGACGATTGTGGTTGGCGCAAGCACGCCGTTGGGAACATATCCCGTCACCGTGACTGGGAATGGCGGAGGAGTGCAGCAGAGTGCCACCGTCACGCTGATCGTGACCGCAGCACCCACCTTCACACTTTCGGCCTCACCGGCTTCTGTCAGTGTGGTGCAAGGCAACCAAGGAACCTCTACGATCACCACCACGGTCAGCGGCAGTTTCAGCAGCTCGATCAGTTTGTCGGCTTCCGGTGCGCCGTCCGGCGCGACGGTGAGCTTCAATCCGGGCACCATTACGGCGCCGGGCGCAGGCAGCTCGACGATGACCATGACGGTTGGGTCAAGCACGCCAACCGGAACCTATCCCATCACCGTGACCGGGAGTGGTGGAGGGGTCCAGCAAAATGCCACGGTGACGCTGACCATCGCGACCGCGTCGACAACCATCACCTACGTCCAGGGGAATTACTCAACGCCGCAAACGGCTCAGTCCACGGTCACGGTCCCCTTCACCGCCGCGCAGACCGTCGGCGACCTCAATGTTGTCGTCGTCGGCTGGAACGACGCCTCGGCTTCGGTCAAAACGGTCACCGATATCAGTGGAAATACTTATGCACTAGCGGTCGGCCCCACTATCCTCAGCAGTGGCCCCGTGTCCCAGTCCATTTACTATGCGAAAAACGTCGCCGCGGCGGCCGCGGGAGCGAATTCGGTCACCGTGACTTTCTCCACGGCGGCGGTGAACTCCGACATTCGGATTGTGGAATACAGCGGAGCGGATCCCAGCAGCCCGGTGGATGTCACCGCTGTCGGCAGTGGCAGCAGCGCCACGACCAGCAGCGCCGCCGCTACCACGACGAATCCAACGGACCTGATCTTTGGCGCCAACATCGTCTATACCTCAACCACGGGTCCGGGCAGCGGCTTCACCCAGAGACTGCTCACGTCACCGGATGGCGATATCGCAGAAGATCAGATGGTGGCAGCCACCGGGACCTATAGCGCCAGCGCGCCTCTGAGTTCATCCGGGGCGTGGATCATGCAGATGGTTGCCTTCCGGACTCCGTCGGGCGGCGGAGCTCCACCGACCTACCTGCTGAGCGCCTCCCCAACCAGCCTCAATTTCGGCAACGTCACGGTGGGGACTCAGAATGTGCTGCCAATTATCCTCACCAACATCGGTACCGGCGCGGTGACCCTAACACAGGATACGATTACCGGCGCCGGATTCAGCGGCAGCGGCCTCAGCCTGCCCTTCACTCTTTCCTCCGGCCAGAACACCGACCTCAGCATTACCTTTGCTCCCGCTGCCGCGGGGAGCGCGACAGGCAGCGCCTCCGTGGTGAGTAATGCTTCCGGTTCGCCGACGGTTGTGTCGCTCTCCGGCGCCGGCGTGAACTCGCACTACGTCAGCCTGTCTTGGGCTGCGAGCACCTCGAGCGGCGTAACCGGATACAACATCTGTCGCGGCACGACGTCGGGCGGCCCGTATACTCAAATTAACTCTTCGCTGATCAGCGCAACGACCTATACCGACAGCAACGTCGTGGCCGGCCAAGCCTACTATTACGTAACCACCGCTGTGAATTCGAGTGGAGTTCAAAGCGGATACTCCAATGAGGCTTCGGCCACGGTTCCAAATCCCTGACGAGAGAGTCATCGACCAAAACTGTACTGAGGAGGTTGCATGAGAGTCCGATTTGGAGAGCAGTTCGTAGCAGACCTCGAGACCGGAGAATTGTTCCGAAACGGGAGGCTCCAGCATCTGCAGGACAAGCCGTTCCGCCTGCTGGAGCTTCTGCTGTCGAAACCCTCGAGGTTAGCTCGCTATGACGAAATTCAGCGGCATCTGTGGCGGGACGTCAATGTGGACGCAAGGCATTCAATCAAGGAGGCAGCGCAAAAGGTGAGAACAGCCTTGGGTTCCGACGCTCATCGCCTTCAGTGCCTTCGCGGCAGAGGCTACCGCTTGATGGCGGCCACGGTGACGGTATTGGAGGAAACGCCCGATCTTCGGCTCGAGCTTCTACCCGCGTACAACGCAGGAATCCCGGCGTATCAGTGACCGTTGAGCCCGCGGCCCAAGATCCAGCAAATGCCGGAGGCCGTTTTAGGTGCGCGGGCGGGACTGATTCGAAGGATCGATAAGGCTAGGAATGTGGCTGCGGGGTTTGCTAACCTAGAAAGAGCGATGCTCTCGCGCCTGAAGGGGCCAACCGAGCCAACCGAGAGGGCGAGCACGATACACGAGGACTCGGCAAAGGAGCGAAGGACGTGGTTGCCACCGGGCAGATGGCCGTGGAGCAGGCAGGGCCCGTTCCGAACCGGCAGAGCGCCGTTACCGGTCTTCCGCAAAAAATAGCCTACACTCTACGCTGGTTGCCCAGTTACGCCTGGCAGCGCCTCACCCGCAAGCGCCCGCGGGGCCACGTGCATCTCATCTTTGCGCTAGCGGACCATTTCGAGCCGTCGATCGTGCCGGAGGATGGATTCGCGCGCGCACCTTATGACGTGCAGGAACGCCGGCTGGAGCGCTGGTGCCGGGATTATCCGGAGCTTGTCGGCGGCTGGCGCGACAGCGATGGCCGCCCCATGGTTCATACCTACTTTTACCCAGCCGAGCAGCATGATGAAGGTTTGGTGGGCCGCCTGGCGGAGCATTGCCGCGCCGGCTGGGGCGAGATCGAAATTCACCTGCACCACGGCATGCTGGCTCCCGACACAGCGGAAAACACGCGGCGGCAACTGGCCGGTTTTCGAGACATTTTGGCCGAACGAGGATGCCTCTGTTATTGGGAGGGCTCAGGTCCGCCGCGCTACGCCTTCGTACACGGGAATTTTGCGCTTTCGAATTCGGCGGGCGGGCGCTGCTGCGGCGTGGATTCGGAGATCCAGATTCTGGCGGAGACGGGTTGCTACGCTGACTTTACGCTTCCGCCCGGAGCCTTTCACAGCGCGCAGATCGCTAAAATCAACTCGATTTACGAGTGCACGCCGCCCCTAGACCGGAAGGCGCCTCACCGGCGCGGCCGCGATTTGCGGCGCGGCACTCCGCCCGTCATTTTTCCGCTGTTGGTCCAGGGGCCGCTGCTGCCGGATTTCGGCGGAGCCGGACCTTTCTCGCCGAGCATCGAGGACAGCGCCATCACCGGCGCGAGGCCACCCAGCCTGCAGCGTCTGCAACTGTGGAAACGAGCGGGTATTGCGGTTCGCGGCCGGCCGGATTGGATCTTTGTGAAGCTGCACTGCCACGGAATGGATCCAAGGCCGAAGAATGAAGACGCAATGCTGGGCGCCTCCATGAGGAGATTTCTTCAGGAATTCGTGGAAGGAGCGCCGCAGCGGGGAGAATCTCTTCATTTTGTCTCGGCGCGTGAAATGGTGAACATCGCACTTGCGGCCTGCGACGGAAGGGAAGGGAATCCGGGGCAATATCGGGACTACCGGCTACTTAAGGCTCGGCCGGTTCAGGGCAGTGGACCCGATGCAGTGAAGCTGCCGTAGCCTGTGACCCTCTATGTGCGGAATCGCGGGGATCGTTAGCACCGAGTCCGGCGTGGATGCGGCCACCATCCGCGCCATGTGCCAGACCATCGTCCATCGGGGTCCCGACGATGAAGGTGTTCTCGTCAGGGGCCGCGTAGGCCTCGGCATGCGCCGCCTCAGCATTATTGACCTGGCGGGCGGCCATCAGCCGCTCTTCAATGAAGACGGAACGGTTTGGATCGTCTACAACGGGGAAGTCTACAACTTTCCGGAGCTTCGTCCGGAGCTTGAGAGCCGGGGCCACCACTTCAGCACCCACACCGACACGGAAGTGATCGTCCACCTTTACGAGGAGTTGGGGGCGCGCTGCGTTGAAAAGCTCCGCGGCATGTTCGCTTTCGCCATCTATGACGAGCGCCGCCGCCGTTTGCTGCTGGCGCGCGACCGGCTTGGCATCAAGCCGTTGCACTACGCTTTGTACAAGGGCCGGTTGCTGTTTGGTTCAGAGATCAAGTGCATTCTGGCCGCGGAGCCCGATCTGGCGCGGGTAAACTCTGAAGCGCTTCTGCAATACTTCCACCTGGGCTATGTCCCCGATCCCGCCACGGCGTTTCTGGACATTCATAAGCTTCCTGCCGGCCACGTGCTTGAATTCGAGGACGGCAACCTAAGCGTTAGTCAGTATTGGGACGTGCCGCAATACGGTACCCACCAGCCGCGCCGTGAAGAGGAATGCCTGGAGGAACTTGAATACCGGCTGGCCGAGGCCGTCCGCATCCGATTGATTGCCGACGTCCCCCTCGGAGCCCTTCTGAGCGGGGGGGTGGATTCTTCCACGGTCGTGGCGCTGATGGCGAGGGCCAGTTCAGGGCCCGTGAAGACGTTCTCCATTGGTTTCAAGCACGCCGACTTTAACGAAGCGCCTTACGCCAGGCAGGTGGCAGAGCGCTTCGGCACCGATCATCACGAACTGATCCTGGAGCCGGATGTGGTGGAGACGGTGCAAACGCTGGCCCGCACGATCGAGGAGCCCTTTGGAGATTCCTCGATGCTGCCCACGTATTTCATTTCCTGTCTGGCGCGGCAGCATGTGACGGTGGCACTGTCTGGGGACGGCGGCGATGAACTCTTTGCAGGCTACGAGCGGTATCGCCGGTGCCTCCGTAAGGGTTTCGACCGGATTCCCGGCTGGGCCGGCCGCTTGTATCGCGAGCAGGTTCACGGGCGGCTCCCACAGAACCTCTACGGCCGCAAACTCGCCTACAGCGCTTCACTCTCCTGGGAAGAGCGCTACCTCGAGGAGGTATCATTCCTCCCCAGTTTTGAGAGAGACATTCCCCTGCTTTCGGAAGACTTCAGGCGGACACTGCCGCGATCGAGTGACCCTTTGGACTTTATGCGCGACTACCTGCGCAAGGCGCCAGCACAAGATCCGTTGAGCCGGCTCCTTTATCTCGATACAAAGACTTACCTTGCAGGTGATATTCTGACGAAAGTCGACAGGATGAGCATGCTGACTTCGCTCGAAGTGCGCGTTCCCATACTGGATCACGTTTTCCTGGAGTGGGTCACTGCTCTGAGACCGGACTGGAAAATGCGCGGCGAGAGCCAGAAGTACATTTTCAGAAAACTGGCTGAGCGGGTGGGCGTGCCCCGGGAAGTTCTCGACCGGCCGAAGCAGGGGTTTGCTTTGCCCCTCCTCCATTGGATACGGGAAGAATTGAAGGATTTGATTCTGACAACCTTACTCGAACCACGAACGCTGCAGCGCGGATTCTTCAATGAGGCGGGCGTCCGCAAAATGCTGGACGAGCATTTCCGCGGCCGGACTTCGCATTGGAGCCGCATCTGGCGCCTCTTGATGTTTGAGCTGTGGCATCGCGACTTCCTGGAACGCGCCGCAACACCCCAGCCGATTGGTTGCGAAGGCGCGGTTTGAAAATCGCCCCACCCGGTGCCGCTCCGGCGGCGCTCCATTATCCCGCGGCGTCGGTATCGATGTGTGTGTCCGCCAAATCCAGCGCTGAAAGATTGGCTAATCGACCGATCGGTGTGCTCGTCTTCAGCCACAGCTTGAGGTCCAGGAAATTGAGATAGGCGGAGCGCATCATCCTGAGGCGGGTGCCAAGCTTTCGTTCGTTCTCGGGTACTGTGAGTTCGTAACCGGCTTCAGCGAGGCAGTTCCCTACCGAGCTTTCGATGGCGGCGACTTCAGGGTGCGACAACCGCTCCCTCCATCGGTTCACGGGGTTGGCGCTGACGTCCTCCGGCTCCGTTTTGAAACTCGAGTTGGAGTCGCCAACCCGGCCCAACCTCACGCGCTGGATGCGGTCATAGTCGAGGTCATGATCGAGGAACTCACCGAGACTCGCGAGAGTCCGGCGGGGTTCAGAGACCAGATCCTCATAGTGGACCTCGAAGTAATCACCGGGTATTTCTCTCCCGTACCTTCTTCCCTGCTCGACCATCCACTCCCAATACAGCGCGGTCGGCAAGAGGCCTCTTGCTCTCCGGTCCCAAGGAAACGGCCGAAAGCCGCCCATCTTGCTCAACGAAAGAGCGATGTCCCGGCCGTCGCGGACGATATGGACGAACAGGGCCCCGGGCAAGTCCCGCTTAATCTGGCGGATGTAGTGCACGTTGTCAGGGTCATAAACGGCCCAGCGAATGGCAGCTTGTTGCCGGGTGATCTCGTCCATGACGATTCGAATGAAGTCGCCTCCATTCCTGCAATCTCGCAAAAACTGCCCAGCGAGCTGGCTGGCATCGAGATTCGACCTCCTAAAACCCTTGCTCTGAAGCCAAGTCTTCACCAACCGGTCGCGATTCTTCGGCCTGTCCAGGGGTCCAAAACGAGGGATAAGCATTTTGTAGACGGGTAGGTAGCCGCGGTATATGGCGAAGCCGCCAGCAGATAGCAGCATGTCATAGAGCAGATTGGTGCCGGACCGATGACACCCTATGACGAAAACCGGGGATGCGATTCGTTCCACCGCTATGATCCACCCGTCTGCCTGAGTGAGGCTGCACTGGCCGACGTCAGCCAGCGCGCCAAGCACTTTGGCGCATTATTCCGATCTGGCGAGAACCCGGCCGAACGCGGGCCCCGGCCCGGCAGACCGTTACCGCCGCACAGGAGCTAGTTTAACATTGAGATCAACTCATCCTGCCGCCGTGACCGCCTGTCGCGAGTAGCCGAGAGGCGTCATCGCTTCAAACGTAATGTGGATTCTGCGGATTGCCGCTTGAGTGCAAAATAACAGTTGACAGTCCAGGCAGGGCTTTGATAAATAAGCTGCCGACGGAAGGGGAGAAGCGAAGCGGTCGGTAGCACACGGCTACTCGAGGAGGATTAGAAGCGCTGAGGGTTGACCGGTTTCGCTCCGCGAGACTCTCAACTGCAAATCGATCTTTAGGTTCCGGTACCTCGGCGTCAGCGACAGGTTGGGCGGCGGCGCTCACACAAGTTTACCCAGTGACGATGTAGCGCCCGAGGCTCTGCCTGCCATCAACTTCTGGCAGCCGACAGGCATCGGCTTTTCACCCGGGGCTTTGGCCTTTTCTTATAACAACTTCTCTCGCTACCTTGACTTGCCCCTAAAGGGCTTTCTGGCCGTCCCGCAGTAAATTCCACAGGTGACCCAGTAACACCCGACAGACCCGCGCCCTTGCTCTAAAAGAGTCAAGGGTGTGGCTCGGGAATGACGACTTAGTAACAAGCGACAACTGAAGGGGGAGGTGGCGCCTGCCTCGCAGGGCCTATGGAGAGCCTCACCCTCTTCGGAGCGCGAAGCTTGGCCCCACCCTTTTTCCGCGACCATCGCAATCGACCAACAGCAGGCCACCGCTCGCGTTGGCGGAGAACGAGTGTGTTTCGGCCGGCGATGACGCCGGGGCGATATGCCTCGTTGGTCTACCGCGGCGTGGTATCTGAGAGCTATTCATAGTCTCTGAGAGAGACCTGTTGATATAGCACAACCTTATCTCTACGGCAGAAAGGATGCTCAATGAAGGCAAACATCGCAGCCAAGTTACTTCTCGTGTTCGTCGCAACTCTCCTGCTTCATGCCAGCTCTGGCAGAGCTCAACAGTCGAGTATTCCCCAGTTCGGACGTCTGCAGTGCTCGGGTGCCGGTCCGTACCCGTGCGCAAGAACAGATCTAAACGTCCAGCAGGAGTCTGCGCCCCCTGGCTGGAGTTGGAATCCGTCCGCCAATACGGTCCAAAATGATCCTGACTTCGGGTCGCCCATTCTCCGGGTCACGGACAACAACACCCTCACGTCGCCCACATGCTTCGACCGTCCGTCCACCAAGAACACGAGTCTGAGCAGCCCGGCGTCGCCGGAAGTCAATGTCTTCAGTTCGGACGATAAGTGGATCCGCGTCTCCGACCAGTGGGGTGAGGACTGGCTGATGAGCTTTAGCCCTACCACCCTGCAAGTGGGGTGCTCCAAGGTAGCGATCAGTACCAACGGACAGCTACCCTGGTCTTTTGGGATCTTCGGCAGGGCCGCCGCGGACGCCGGCCAGTATTTTGGCGTCGAGTCCCGGTATATTCTGGCAAAGTATGACGTCACTCAATATTCGAACCCCAGCAACTATCCGGCGACCATTATGGACTTGAGTCAATGTTCCGGCTTGTCCTTCCTGCGCAGTCTTTCCAATCAAGCCACGGAATGGTCGCCCACGCCTTCGCTAAGCCTGGACGACAACCGGATCATGTATACGGTTGGACCGGTTCAGAACGAAGGCTGGCTCAGTGTGGTTTACGACCAAGGTGCAAAAGCCTGCGGATGGGTTGATCTGAGGACTGGACAAATCGGGGGGAATCTGTGGCCAGAGGGCCAGATGACAGGCGCCTTCCCGCTGAATTTCGACCAAAATGGGGGCCCTGCAGTGCCAGTGGTAGCCCCGACCACGATCGCTGGAGGAGGTCTGATTCCCGGCCATACCTACGAACTACAGTACTCGCTGGTGTACGAGACTAACGAGAATGGCACCGGTGAGAGCGCAGCTTCGCCCGTGCAGTGGATCACGGTAGGTGGCGCCAACAACGCCATCGCCCTACCAAGCCCAGCAGCAAGCGCCAAGGATTCCATGGTCTGGACCCACTACAATGTCTACGCTTGCGACCAGACCGCCAGCCCGGGATGCGCTCCCACACTTCAGCCCGCGGCCAACCTCGGCTGCACAATGGGTAGGCCGCATCCCACGGCTACCGTGGTTGGAAGTGCGGGATCGACCGCTTATAACTACATCGAAGAGGCCGTGGGGCCCAATTGCAACACCTGGGGATCCGTCTCGGTCACAAACGGTCCCCAAACTCTCACCAGCCAGAATTACATTAAGGTGACCGCCAGCGCAGTATCCGGCGCATCGGTCAGCCGCTATCGCCTGATCACCGGAAACTGGGTAAGTGGAACGGCTACCGTGGATCAAGGCTATCTGCCGGGGGAAATTCATGAGTCCGCCAGCACAGGGTCGTTCAATGACAACGGCGGCGAACTTGTCGCCCTGAGCGCCGTGGGAACAATTCCCGCCGGTACGGCTTCCACTTTGAAGGCCATCACGGGTGGTGGCCCGCCCCCTCCAGCCGTGAGCACGCTCGGGGTCTTCCTTCATGCCCAGTTGATGTCGTTGGACGGAAACTGGGTCTCATGGGGACAGCAGGCGCTGCAAGGTTCAGAAGTGTTTTGGAGTCTGGGCGCTCCCAGTTCGGAATGGTGCAACCTGACGGCGGCCGATGAGAACCCACCCGATTCCTACGTTGCGTGCGTGGGTCACTGGGTGATGGGCTACCAAGGTCCAATTCTTAGTGGTGGGGAACCCGGTCAAACAGATCGTAACTTCGACGAGAACTGGCGCCCTTATTCAGCGATTCACTCACTGGACGTTCCCGCTGGATCGGTGGTGAGGGTGATCGCCAATTTTCCAGCACTTGATCCGGTTTGCGGCGTTGACTATTACGACCAGCATCAATCATGGAACTCAAGCAATGGCCTCGGTGACCTCAGTAGTCCGTTCCTGGTCTCGACCGATGAGGCCAGCAGCTCTTCGTGCCAGGGTCCGACCTATATCGGGCGCGCGTGGGCCAGAGAGATTTACGTTGTCGACCCCAGCACCGGGATCGTTTACCGCATCGCCCATCATCGCGCTTCGGGTACTGCTTACTGGCTTGCCAAATGCTCGGTGAGCCCACATTGCGAATCCGATTTTTCCCATGCCAGCCTGGCTGATGTGTCTACCAGCGGGCGCTTCGCCATGTTCACTTCCGACATGGAGTGGCATTTAGGGTGCGACCCGATGACGGGTGACACTTGCACGTATAACAGCAACGGGCAGGTAATCTCGGGCGAAGCGAGGGGCGATGTCTGGATTGTCGGCCTGAACCCGGCGACCAGTAAGAGTAGCAGACCACTGCCGTGAGTGCATCCGCATCGAGCGTGGGGAACGGTCTAAGGCCAGCCCGGATCACTCAGGAACCGGTCTGGCTGCAGCACGACAGGTGTAGGGCGGGCCTCGTGCCCGTCCGCCCCTGCCCGTGCTCGCCTGCTGACGTAGGCTCAGAATACAGGCAATGTGGAGTCTCACTTCCAGCGATCAACGCGATGAATATCAAGCCACAGGAAGAGGTCGGATGACGGCGGGCTCGGCTTTCGCCGCCTCCGTGGGCGCCCCCCGCTGTCACCTAAGGCGGACTCCCTGCGAATCCTGATGGAAGCGGCCGCCTGCAAGCAGGAGGACCTCTTCCTTATGTTTACCCCGTGTTATCCTGCAATTGTCAAATAAGATGGCTCGCATGAGACCGCCCGTGTTCATCGTGGGCTGCCCACGGTCCGGCACCAGCTTCCTGTATCACTTGCTGCTCTCCGCCGGCGGCTTCGCTGAGTTCCGCACCCAAATGAACGTCTATGACGTACTGGAGCCCATTTACGGTGACCTCGGCATTTTGAAGAATAAGCAGAAGATGATGAGAGAATGGCTACAAAGCAAGGCCTTCCAGGTTTCCGGTTTGCAGGCGGCAGAGATCGAAGGCAAAGTGTTTGCGGAGTGCGGAGGCGCCAGCGATTTCCTGCGTATCGTGATGGAGGAGGTGGCCCACAGGCAAAATGTCGATCGCTGGGCTGATTCCACGCCCACTAATGTCCCCCACATGCTCCGAATCAAGCGGGATTTTCCCGAGGCGCGCTTCATCCACATCATCCGCGATGGCAGGGACGTAGCGCTGTCGCTCGACAAGCGCGGTTGGAGCCGGCCTCTGCCCTGGGACAGGCACCGGTCCCTTCTAGCCGCAGGTCTTTACTGGGAGTGGATCGTTCGCAAGGGCAGGGAGTACGGCTCCCTCGTCGGCCCGCAGTACCTCGAGGTACGTTATGAAGACCTCGTCAATGCGCCGCGCGATGCTCTGGGACGAGTCGGCAACTTCATTCAGCACGATCTCGACTACGACCGCATTCAGCGAGTTGGTATTGGCTCTGTCAATAATCCCCTCACGGCGTTCACGGACGACCTCGAGCGCGGCGAGTTCAGGCCGGTGGGGCGGTGGAAACACAGCTTTCCGCCCGGCCAATTAGCATGGTTTGAAAGGCTAGTAGGAAATTATCTCCGGGAGCTAGATTATCCTCTCGCCGCTTCCGAACCGCGTTCCAATCACCGGCTCAGGGTGCGCAGCATGCGCTTCGCTTACAGCCTGTACCACGAAGCCAAACAGTGGGCAAAGATAAACACTCCGCTGTCACGAGTCTTCGTAAATTATTCGGCGATCCTGATTGACAAATAGCGCTGGCGGCGCTTACTAGCGCGCGGCACATCGTCCAGTCTACCCCGTGCCCAACGCGAAAACGAGAATCAACGGCCAAGGTATCACAACGCTTGAAGTTGAATTGACGTAGAGACCGGGTTGCAGGCTGCAACTTCTTATGACGACCAGCCACGCCGCGACTTCAGATCGTCTCTAGCAGCGTGATGAAAAAAGACTTACGATTCGTGTCATTTCGAGCGAAGACTTCATGAGCCTTCGGCTCGCCACCTATCATGAAAATGCCTTATGACGATAAGTCCTGTATTTTCAGCAATGGCTCCGGCTATTTTCATGGCAGCGAGAAATCTCATAAGTCTTCTCTTTTCAGAGCGATTTCTCGCTACCATGAAAGTGGCGGTCACCGACGTTGAAAACATTGAAGCTAGGCCGCTCGTTGCTCCAAGGTGACGTGATAGCCGAGTCGCTCCAAACGACGGACCAGATTTCGCGTCAGATGGTGTTTGTTAAGTTTGTCCAAATAGAGATCGCCCAA
>DATJYK010000223.1:0-3070 GCA_035578005.1 Terriglobia bacterium | reverse complement strand
CGTAAATCAGTACAATGACAAGGACGATACCCAACTCCACCGCGAAGGAACCCCAGTTAAACCGCGCCATGCTTTGCCGCAGGAGAGAATCGTCCCAGCCAATTCCAGCGTTATTGTTCGCGAGCGAATGCAGCATCACTCCCATCCACACGCTGCCGCCGACACGATAGAAGAAGAACGCGATGATCAAACTCAGCGTGATGCACCCAAGAATGAAAGGCAGCAGCGTTCCAAGAAGGTATCCGGAAGAGGCCGTGAAGTGCTGCGCCAGATCGCGTGGCACATGCCACAGCCCCCAAATCACGCCGAGTAGAAAGTTGACCTGCAGCGGGCTATTCGACATGCGCTGAAGATACGGCAGCGCAAACCCGCGCCAGCCACCCTCTTCGAGCAATCCACCCTGATCAAAAAAAGCCCCGGCGACCAGCACCAACGCAAACGATGGCGTAGCGTAATGTTGCCAGGAGGCAAGCGGAACTCCGAGGATCAGAGGAATGCACAGGTTGCGCACCAGCATCACCGCGAAGGCGGTTGCGTACCACAGCGCCGTTTGACCCGCGCCAAGTCCCTGGCTGAGGCGGAGGCGCCGCACAAAGTCGCGCAGCCCTCCGTTGGCTCCCGTCGCCCCGACGACAATCAACGCGGCGATGGTTGGAGCACCGACATAGATGTTGCCCGTCCAGAAAATCGGTTCCGCCAGCGAAAGGCGCACCCACAAATAGAGCGATGAACCCGGAAGGCTGACAAGACCGAGAGCGCGAGTCAGACGTTCGAACTCGGCGAAGTAGTCGAATGGGCCTCCGTGAACCCACGACCAGAACTGCGGAGTAAGTAGCAGCGATGCGACGAGAAGGATCGGTATTCCAAAAGCGAGCGTAAGGAACAGAGCGAACGGATGACGGCCCAGAAAACCGCCGCGGATTTCCTTCCGTTCAGTTGTGGTAGCGGCCGATGCATTCATCTCGATCATCCTCGGCGCAAAATCATACTAGAGAAGGGGTGGTAGTACGAACTTGTCCGGCACGACAAACCGGGCACTAGGGTGCGCTAAATCACATACATCCAAATTGCGAAGTTCAAGAATTCTCCACTAACGGCCTAAATACCTTCTGTCGTGTAAGAGTGTTCCCGTGAGTACCGAGCTGTCTTGCAAATCCTGCGCTTCTTCCAACCTGATTGAGTTAATTGCCGAGGCATGCGTCCTCTTCCCTGGGCTCAACGGCCTGAAAGCAGATCCCATCTTTGTTTTTCCTAGGCTTATAATTTGCACCGACTGTGGATTCCTTCAGTCCAATCTTTCAGAGAAAGAGCTGCAAAAGGTTAGGCAAGGAGCAACAAGGGTCAAGGTAGTTTCCGGCTAGTTGCGTTATACTCCCCAGTCCTGCACGTGCACAAGGTAAACACACGCCCTGGCATAAGGATTTCTACCGACCTGACTAGCGAAAGTGATTTAGCAGCCATGAATGAATCTTCTTTCTCCGTCCCCACAGAGCCAGGCCGCATCGTTAGCCCCACGACGCAAGTAAATCGAACCAGTTTGATTCGCTGGATTCCAGGGTTGGAGACTCTACGTCATTACAACTCGTCTTGGCTGCGGCATGATCTCAGCGCCGGTCTGGTTATGACAACGATGCTCGTACCCGTGGGCATTGCGTATGCTGAGGCATCCGGTGTCCCAGGCATCAACGGCCTTTACGCAACCATTATCCCTTTGCTCGCGTACGCCTTGTTTGGTCCCAGCCGCATTCTTGTCCTCGGACCCGACTCTGCGCTCGCCCCGGTGATCCTGGCGGTCGTCGTGCCGCTCTCGGCTGGAAACCCAGATCGTGCGGTGACACTCGCTGGAATGATGGCAATCGTCTCTGGGATTGTGTGTATCGCTGCGGGGCTGGGGCGGTTGGGTTTCGTCACAGAGCTGCTTTCAAAGCCAATCCGCTATGGTTATATGAACGGCATCGCTCTCACGGTATTCCTGAGTCAGGTCCCGAAGCTATTCGGCTTTTCGGTTCGTGCAAAAGGTCCGCTGCGTCAGGCATGGGGAATCTTTCAACAGATTCTCGCGGGGAAAACGAACATTACAGCACTCGCGATAGGAGCCGGCACTCTAGTGCTGATTCTGTTGCTGAAGCGCAAACCGCGTCTTCCAGGCGTTCTGATCGCTGTCGTCGGGGCCACGGTCGTAGTCGCGAGTTTCGATCTCGCCACTCGCAGCGGCGTGTCGGTGCTCGGCCCTTTGCCGCGCGGATTGCCATTGCCATCGCTGCCTTTCGCCCAAGTCGTAGACTGGGTATCCATTCTTATGGGTGGCGTCGCGGTTGCTCTGGTTTCATTTGCAGACACGAGCGTGCTCTCCCGGACGTATGCCGCTCGTCTTCGGACGCCGGTTGACCCGAACCAGGAGATGGTGGGCCTCGGTGTAGCCAACCTTGCCGCGGCTTTCTTTCAGGGTTTCCCGATCAGCAGCAGTTCATCGCGTACGCCCGTGGCCCAGGCAGCAGGTGCCAAGACGCAATTGACTGGCGTCGTGGGCGCAATTGCGATTGCACTTCTGTTGTTGTTTGCGCCTGGGATTTTACAAGATCTACCCCAGCCAGCCCTCGCAGCCGTAGTTATCGCTGCGGCCATCGGCTTGGCTGAAATATCGGACGTGCGCCGCATCTATCGCATCCAGCGCTGGGAGTTCTGGCTTTCGATGACATGCTTCGCGGGCGTGGCCGTCTTTGGCGCCATTCCGGGCATTGCCATGGCCATCGTAATTGCAGTGATTGAGTTCCTTTGGGATGGCTGGCGTCCGCATTCCGCCGTGCTCGGCCGTCCCGAGCGGGTCAAGGGCTATCACGACATTACCCGCTACCCCGAAGCTCAGCTCCTCCCCGGCTTAGTGCTATTCCGTTGGGACGCGCCTCTTTTTTTTGCAAACGCCGAGCTGTTTCACGAGCGGGTGGTGGATGCTGTTACTCAATCACCCACGCCCGTGCGCTGGGTAGTCATCGCGGCGGAGCCCGTCACGAGTGTGGATGTCACTGCAGCCGACGCTATCTCTGAGCTCGACGAGACCTTGCACGCGGCC
>DATJYK010000222.1:0-11793 GCA_035578005.1 Terriglobia bacterium | reverse complement strand
GTCGGCAAGTCGAGCGTCTTATAGCGCGCAATCACCTGGTCCCGCCAAGCCGTATTGAAGTGAATCCCATACTTGGTAATCAGCGCCTTGGCGGCATCGTAGTCGCCTTCGGCTTTAATGCGCATCAATTCGGCAAGCAGCATTCCCACGCCCTGGCGCATTTTCTGGTAGTCGGTCACCAGCATGTAGACCTTGCCGTCGCGGACGATGGGCTGGATGGCGCCCGTCTTATCGCGAATGTAGTTGACGATAAGCTGTGTGCCGCGGCGATGGTCCTCTTCGATGGTGTCTCCGGTAGGCACCTCGCGAAGTTGAGTGAGCGCGGCCCGCGCTTCGCTGTCATACTCTGCTCTAGCAACGTTGATATTCGGCATTACGCCCATCTGGATGAGCTTGGGGTCCCAGAAATTCCACAGTGCCATCAAGTCTGCGCGCGTCTCTTCAAGAGTGGAAAAGTACTCCTTCAGGTAGAAGGCCGGCTCCTTGGTGAGTTTCGGCGACAGTTTGCCTGAGCCGTGGCCAATTACCTCGTGCATGGCCGTCATCAGGTTTTCGGCCAGGTCGCCGTACTGGCGCGCACGGTCGATTTCGGCCTGGGAGCCGGCAAATTCCTGACTCACCTTCTGCCCGGTGGCGCTGTTGAGGGCGCGGATGGAACCTGTGAAGATGAAGCTCTTGGAGCCGTACTTTTCGTGAATTTCGTTTTCGTTGGGGAGATTGTCGCCGATGGTGGTGACGTTGAAATCGCCGGTTTCCACGAGCGTCTCAACGGCGTTGACAATCGGCGGCGTCGGGTTCGGATTCTTGTACTTTGCGTCCCAGGGCGCCCGCTGTTCGAAGTAAGCGGCGTTGGCCGCGAAGCCGGTCATCAGCTTGTTCAACTCTTCATCCACCACGGTGACGAACCCCTGGATGGAGCCTTTCTGGCCGCGCGCATCCTTGTAGACTTCCACGAAGCCGTTGGAAAAATCGGGGTTGGTCTTGTCTTGGACCCAATCGGTGCCGCACTGAATCCAATCTGCGCGGTGGCCCGTCCGGTAGTAGCGAATGAGGTCGTTGATTACCTTCTTCTGCTGCTCGGGGGCGTAGGGCAGCGCGTGCTGCAGATCCTTGATGGTAAGCGCCAGTTGGTGCGCGTAAAGACCGGGCGGAATCTTGCCGTCCGGGGTACCGGCCCGGTAAACCTGCTCCACCAGCTTGCCGTCCTTCTTCGCTAGCCTCGAATTGAGCGCGTAGCGCTCCGTGAAGCCCACCAAGTCCTTGAGCGTCACTCCTGAATAGAAGTTGTTGGCGCTCGCTTGCAGCGGATCTTCACCGTTCGGCGGATTCTTCACCGTCAGCATGGGCTGAAAATCAGGATCGAAGATAGGCTTTTGGAGTTCTTCCAGCTCGTTATCTACACTCGTCAGCGAGTCCTCTCCGGCTCCGAGCATGGCGCCGTTCTCGAGAGCTTGGTGCGCTGCAGCCTTCAGTTCCTCGGGCGTGAAGTCGGGCACGAACTTTCGCGAAGTGAATTCATTGTGGTTACCCTGATTGCCCCAAAAGAGCATTGTGTAGTCTGTGATCTTCTTGAGCACCGAGGGATCGACACCATCCGAGTGAGTCAGGATGGCTTCGAGCAGGTGCTTCTCGCGGAGACCGTAGGCGGAGTTTTGGTCGTAGGCAATCGGGTTGACGGCAATGGCGGCTTGAACCAGCCAGTAGGCGTCGAGTTTCTGATCCGGCGACAGCGCGTTGAAGCTGTCGGCACTGACCTGGACAAAGCCCGTGTCGCCCACGCGTGCCACCAGACTCGGCGGCGCGGTTCCCGCGGGTTCCTGTTGGTTGGCGGTTCCCGGAATCCGTGCGGCCCACAACACGCACGATTCGAACGTGGCGGCCAGCAGCAGTGCGATGCGGGCGAAGAGCAAGGCGTTCATCGGCAAGAGAACTTCCCCCCGGAACGATTCGTTAGTGTCCTGATTTCAAACGTAGGGGCGGCCCTTGTGGCCGCCCAACCGACTCCACCCACAGGTTTGCTTCGTGAACGGGCGGCCACACACAAGGCCCGCCCCTATGTCTGAAATCATCACGCATCGCTTCGCGGGCTTACGTCTAACACCGTCACTCGGGCCGCCGGCTGGTCAACCTTGTAGATCACCCGGTAGCGCCCTACCGGCACGCGCCAACCCTCGCGAGCGGCGATCTTCTCCGACTCCAGCGGAAGCGGTTCGGCAGCGAGTGCCCGAATGCGATCCCTGACCGCCTCGTAGACTTCAGGCGGAAGGCCGGCAAGCTGGCGAGCGGCGCCCGCGAGGATCAGAATGTTGTAACTCAACGGCGGGTGCGCTCAATCTCTGCGATGACATTCTCGAACGGAAGGGCCTCACCTCCCGATGAAGTGGCCTCGTCGTAGGCCCGCACGCACTGCTCAGCCTCAAGCTCCTTCAGTAAATCGTGGCAATCCACAAAATCCAGGTGCACGCCTGCAGCGCGGCCGTTCTTGTCAAAGACAACGCGCTCCCGAATCTTTGCCATATGCCTTCCCGATTTCGACGAAACGTAACGGCGCTAATTCCGTTCACTAGCGACTCTGTCGGCCGGTCCTCGGAGCCCAAGTCGGACAGGGCAACCGCTCGTGCCAAACCGTCACAATCCCTAGGCCCAAAATTTACATTAAATACCTTATGTATCAATAAGATGCTGGGATATCATCGATAACTATATTGTTTTCTGTAAGATGCTGGGTTCCCAAGATGACGACCCTTTGTTTTCAGTAAGATGCTGGGTTCGTTCGTAGTACCCCCGGCGGGGCGCCTCAGGGTCGCGTTCGACTCCGATCGAGTCGCCCACTCGAATTACACCACCCGTCACGATACCTGCCCGCAGGCCGCCGCGGCCGACAAGCCCTGGTCTCAGGGTCTGGCCCGTCAAACGCTCGAGGTGCCCGCAAGGCTCGCACAGCCTGATGCCCATCAGCGTGGCCTCTCCCACTCGAAAGACGCGGTTCACCAGATCATTCAGCCGTACACCGCGCGTGGCGATGTTGCGCCGTGCCTCGCGGGCGTCAAGCGTTACGCCGGCTTCGGCGGTGAAAGCCTCCAACGCTTCAGCCTCGATCAGTGTCACCTCGTAGTCGGGTTGCTGCTTCCAGAAAGTGCCCTGCCCCAGCCAGTAGCGATCGCCCTCGAGGCCTCGACCCGGTTCGGCCCGAACCTCTCGCACCGACACCAGGGGCGCCTGCGCCTCCGCACCCACGAAGATGCCCACCACGCGGCCTTCACTCATTGCCCCTCCTTTGTTCTATCTTGCGCGAAGGAAGAGCCCACGTCAACGAGCGGGACGGAGACAACCGAGACGGAGAGTAGCGAGTAGGGAGTAGCGAATAGGCCAGTTTGCGTCTATTCCCTATTCGCTACTCGCTACTCCCTATTCCCTGGACCTCCCGCCAGCGACTTATCTCGCCGGCTGAACACCAGTCTGAAGCGCGGGCGCAACGCCTGACTCCAAACCGAACCCGCAATGGGGGCAGAAGTGATCGCCGGGCCGGATTTCGCGCCGACACTGCGGGCAGTTCGGGCGCAGGTTGTACTGGCAGCTTGGGCAAAAGTTGAATTGCGCGTTCACCAGGCGCCCACAGCTCGGGCACTCGAAGGGAAGCGGCTCGCGGACCACAAAGTAGAGGATTGCGCCGACTAGATAGGGCACGAAGAGCGAGACCAGCACCCAAAGCGTCGGGCTCATACCGCGGCGTCTCGCATCGCACCCGATATAGCCCAATAGCATGACCCACGCAGTTACCACGATCGCGAGTGCCGTCACGATTCCAAAGCTTGCGAGGAGCTTGAGCGCCAGCGGTTCTCCCTCAATTCCGAACAATGGGAAATTCGGCATGGCCATGCCTATCCAAAACACGACCACGAGCGCGGCCACGTAAAGCGCGCACAGCAACCTCACCAGCCAGCGCGGGACAATCCGCAACTGTTCCCGGAAGGTCGTCCTTTCGCGCGCCCTCTGCCGCCAATTGTCTTTGAAACGCCCCAGAAATTGATCGCCTGTTGACATCTTGAAACCCTCACTTCCTAAACAACCCCCGGTCCGGCGTAACGCCAGCTACGACACCTCCCGTTCGGCCCGCGAACGATACCAGAGAACAACCCCACTTGCGGCCGCGGCCGGAACCAACCACCAAAAGCCAAATCCAAGCACCCAAACAACGCGAGGCAAGTCAAACTCGCGGCCCAGCCACGCGCAGACGCGCCACACCAGAGGTGCGCTGGCTACCCCCACTACCCAAGAGAGGATGCAGCTCACCGCCAAGGCGACGTTCCGTGCATGTTGCACACGCAGCTCTTCGGCCCGCCGCCGCACCAGCAACTGGGCTGAGGTCGCGAGGCCACTAGGAACGGAAACGGGCATCGTCCTCAGGGCTCGCAACGCGGCATCGGTGGCCGCAGCCCGGCCAGCGCACGCTTCGCACGCGCCAAGATGGTCCGCGAGCCACCGCAGTTCTGGTGCTGCGAGTCCTTCCACGCGCTCCTTATCAATCAGGCTTCGCGCCCGTTCGTGCAGATCGCCGTTCATACTAACGTTCATCCCGCCATTCATGATTCCCGTGCCTCCAACAGCTCGCGGGCGGCGTTCAAACCCCGATAGAGACGCGACTTCACCGTGGAGAGTGGCGCCTTAATCACACCCGCGATTTCTTCCAGTGACAATTCCTCCTGAAAACGCAGCAGCAATACTTCGCGGTAAACCGGCAGCAAACCCGCGAGCGCCGTTTGAAGCATCTCTCCTCGTTCGCGTCCCGCGTATTGTGCGAGCGGTGACGTCGCATCCGGAGCGCGCGGTTCCCACGCCCGACTCGCCTCGCCAGGCTCCAGCATCTCGTCCAGGCTCGCCATCTGTTTGCGGCGCTGCAAATCGATTACCAGGTGCCGGGCGATCGAGAACAGCCAGGCCTCGAAGCGCGTGACGCCGTCGTATTGGTGGCCACGCGCTAACACTCTCAGCCAGGTTTCCTGAAAAAGGTCGCGCGCCATCTCCCGACTACCGCTCAGATACAGCAGGTAGCGATACAGCCGATGCTCGTACTGCGCGATCAGGCTGTCGAGCAGCTCAGGATCGCGGCGGCGCAGGCCCCGCGCTACGGCCCTGGTCTCAGGTTCCATCGCGAAGGCAAAGAGATGAATCGCGGCGCCCATTCCACTTTGGTATACGCTGCAGTTCGGGAAAAGACTCCGGGCACCCGAACGCCCCCTGATTGATATCGTATCCGGACCATCGCGATCGACGACAAGCAAGGGCTTCCCACTCTGATTTGAGTGACGTTATGGGTGGGGCTCTGGTGAGTCATTCACGCTGGTCAACCAACGCACTTCGGATGCCAAGCTCATAAAAGGGAAGTCTTCGCCTTGATGGTGATATTATAGACCTATTGAAAGGCTCACCACGGCCCGCTCCGCTATCCGGTACTGGCGTCGTTTCCTGTTTGAGACCTCTCTTGAAGCGCAGTCATTCCCGCGAAGGCGGGAATCCATTTTTGAAGTTATTGGAAACACGGTGTCAAGCAAAGTGGATTCCCGCCTTCGCGGGAATGACTGCGCTTGGGGCGTTCAAATGACACCAGCACCCGCTAACCACGCGAAGGAAATTCGGAACGGGCCTTCCTGTTTTTGCCGGTGCGCACGGTGAGCGCTGCGGCGGGCAGGCGTCCCCGCTTACTGCACGATGAGTATCAGTAGGGCGGGGTGTGTCACGGTCGTTGAACCCGCCGAGGTTGATCCGTCCACCAGCACTTGGTACGTGCCTGCCGGCGTCGACACTGTTGTCGACTTGCTACCGCCGCATCCAGCTACGGCCAGAACGGCGATTGGCGCGGCGATGAGGGCGATCGCACCCCACATCGGCCTAAGCCCTCGGCTGAGCTGTCTTCTCGCGAGACGCGCCCCAATCCCCAAGGCGACCAGGGCAGCCAGGAGACATCCCAACAGAATCTCCGGCCCAGGCCCACCCATCGGAAACACTGGTCTCCACCGTGCGCCAGGCGCTAAGCCGGCTGCCGTCGTGGCTACCGTAACGGTTGCAGTCGCGGTGCCCGACGCGCCCGGGGTCACCGACGCCGGCGAGAAACTGCAACTCACGCCTGGCGGAGGCGCTGTGCAAGCCAGCGTGACGGCCTGATTGAACCCGCCAACGGAAGTCGCGGTTATGGTATAGGTGGCGCTGGCTCCGGCACTGATCGTGTTTGACGTTGGCGAGGACGCAAGCGAAAAGTCAGCTCCGGTACCACCCAACGAGATAACCTGACCGACGGGGCCGGTATTATCGTTAATCTGGACGAATCCAGGTGTGACACCACCCTGAAGGGGCGTAAACGTGACACTAATGGTGCAACTCGTGCCCGGCGCGAGCGGCGCCGCCGTGCAATCATTGGTCTCGTTGAATGTTCCCTGCAAGCTGAGGCTTGAGATGACTACCGACTGGTTGCCTGAGCTCGTGAGTGTTACGGTTTGAGGCGCGCTCGTGGTGGTGACAAGCTGACTGGCAAACGTCAAGGTGGTGGCGGAGAGCGTGGCGCACGGGCCGGTTCCGGTGCCTGCCACGCTGAAAGTCTGGGGGCTGTTGCTGGCGGTGTCAGACGAAACGGTCAGGGTAGCTGTTGTGGGGCCGCACACCAGCGGCTGGAAGACCACGCTGATGGTGCAACTCCCTCCCGGCGCGATCGAAGGGCTGCTTCCGCTTGACGAGGTCCGGCAAGTATCGGTCTCTGAGAAGAGATGGCTGCTCGATGCGATAGTCGTGATGCTGAGCGCCGCGTCGCCGATGTTGGTTACAGTGACGGTTTGCGGGGCGCTGGGCCCGCCTCCGGTCGCGCTCACAATCAGCACGTCACCAAAGTTCAACTGGGTGGGCGATAAACTCAAGATTCCGATGCCACCCTGGCCTGCGGCCCGCAGGTTAGCCGCGCTGAACAGCATCAAAACAACGGGCACGATCAGCACCGCAACGGCGAGGGGCGTCGCTTGTTTCCTATTCTGCACAGGTCTGCTCTCCATCCGATCAAGATTCAAGGGCTGGAACCCGGCCCGGCACCAGCGGCACCGGTCGGGTCTGACAGCCATCAATGGCACGCAATCAGTCGCGCACTTCCGCGCGATCAGGGCATAAGGGCTCAGTTTATCATCCCCGATGGATGCTGGAGAGCCCCGCAAGGTTTGATCAGGGTTTGATCGGGGCCCTTCACCCTGCCGCCTTGGTCCCATCCATCCAGCGCGCAACTGACGGCGAGCGCCTGCCGAAGACCTCGCGTGTTATCATTATGGTTCATCCAGATAGATTACCTTGGAGAGAGGCCGATGCACGACAGTCCCGATCACCATGACGCCGAGTTGTTGCTACGGCTCTATGACCTGCGCCGCGAGGAGAAGCTCCGGCGGGCGCGCGCATGGTTCATTGGCAAGTTCCGCGCGACGAACCTTGACGAGCTGCGCCAGGTCTGCCCTCCTGGTTCCGAAGAACACGCCTATTTCCGCATGACGATGAGCTACTGGGACATGGCGGCCTCGCTGGTGAACCACGGTTTGATTCACGAGCAATTCTTCTTCGAGAACAACGGCGAGTTCTGGGTTGTGTGGGATAAGGCTCGCCCGGTGATTCCCGCTCTTCGGGACTTGTTCAAAGACCCTCATGCCTACGAGAATCTCGAAAAGCTGTCGCTCAAATACGAGAAGTGGATGGCCGGCCGTTCCCCGGAGTGCCTGGAAGCGCGGCGGCAACGCTTGAGCGCCGCCGCACAACCATCGGGCCCGAGCAGCCGATGAGCGCCAGATTCCGTCCGTTTGGCTCCCCGTTTGCCGTCTCAGCGAAGATTCCAAAACAAGTACCCCGGTCCAACTCGCATATTGTGAATCAACCACGGCGGAGAGACGGCTGCCACCAGAAATCCACCCACGGTTTGGGCGAAAGCGAGAGGCCAGATGTTGCGATGGTGCGCGAAGACCTCCGCAAAGATGAAACCGGCCACCGTGGTGGCAACCATGAGAATCGGATTAGGAATATGAGCGGCTCCGAACATGACCGCCGCCAGCACCGAGCTGAGATGAGGGTTCCGCACCGCCCGCAGGAGCCGATTGTGAAAATAAGACTGCATCAGGTACTGCTGCGCCGCGCACCAGGATCCGTAGCCTATAAAATAGGCTAACACCGCAAAGTCCGGCGGTGTCACTTTCAGACGGCCCGCCGCGAATCCGTAGATGACGAGAGGAACGTACAAGATGAGTATGATGGGCAGCACTTTTTCCGCGCTGGGACGCAGTTCCAGCAGCGTCAACCCCAGGCCCTGCAGCGTGTCCCGATGTACAAAATGACTTGCGAACACGATGGCCAGCAGCAGGATCCAGAGATGCGGAAGGACGTACTGCCAGCGCCAAATATAGAGCAGAACGCAGGCGAACATGCCGACCGCTTCGAGCCCTGTCAAGAGACGCGCGGCTTCATCCGATATAATTGGGGAAGCCGCCGCAGCGGGTGAAGTGTTCATAATAATTTGATGAGAATGTCGCGATCCCATCCCGAGTTACCACGCCCAAAAGGCGGCCTTCACTTCCGTGAGTTGTCGCGACGGCGGGCGCTGGCGCTCGTCGTCGTAGTCCTTTGCGCTGCCACTTTGGGCTTGCTGTTCGCAAACGACCCGCCGGGTAGCAAAACAGCCCGCCACGTGTTGGTGATCTCAGTCGACGGCATGGGATCGGCCTACTACACTCAGCCTCCTGCCGGCTTGCAAATTCCCAATATGCGCAAGCTCATGGAGCACGGCAGCTTTGCCGACTCGGTGGAAGGAGTCTATCCCACCCTCACTTATCCTTCGCACACGACGCTGGTCACCGGACGCCTGCCCGCAGAGCACGGTATCTACACGAACCTTTCCTCACGCCAGGCCGGCAAGAATCCGGATGACTGGTTTTGGTTTGCCAACGCCATCAAGGCGCCCACGCTGTGGGATGAAGCGCGTGCCCACTACTTGACCACGGCGTCGGTGGCTTGGCCCGTGACCGTTGGTGCGCCCATCGATTGGGACGTCCCTGAGATCTGGGACCCGGCAAAAGGCGAGGTTCCGGACGCGATGTACGTGGCGCGCCACATGAGCGTGACCACGGCGGCTGAGCTGGGAATGGCCTTGGGGCTGCCGCCGCCCGGAAGCGAAGACGACGAAAACCGTGTCCGGCTGGCCTCCTACTTTCTTACGCGGCACCGGCCCAATCTCACTTTGATACACCTCGAAGGCCTGGATGCGGTCCAGCACGCTACTGGGCCCGGCAGTGCGCCGGCTATCGCTACGCTCAACCGGGAAGATTTCCATATCGGCGAACTGCTCGACGCTGTCAAGACCGCAGGCCTCGACGGCAGCACGGATGTATTCGTGGTTTCCGATCACGGATTCCTGCCCATTAAGCGTCAGATTCGACCCAATGTGCTGCTGGCAGATGCCGGACTGCTGACCGCTGATTCCGACGGCAACGTTACCGGCGGCAAAATCGCCACTGTCACCAATGGCGGCTCGTTTTTCATTTACTGGCCCGAGGGAACCGACTTTGGCACCGCGGTGAGGGCCGCCCTGAAGCCGATGACTGACCAGAGACTCGCCTACGCGGTGTTTGATCAGCCGAGCCTCCAGCGAATGGGCGCCGACCCCGGAGCGCGTCTGGCTCTCGAAGCTCCCGACGGCGCGGAATTCACAGCGCGGGCAGCGGGTGCCCTCGTCGAGCCTCTCACCGCGCCCCAAGGGATGCACGGCTTCTTAGCCTCTCGGACGGGTCTTCAGTCTGCATTTATCGCTTGCGGCCCTGACATCCGAGTGGGTGTTGACATTGGCCATATTCAGATGACCGAAATTGGCCCGACCATCCTCAAAGCCATGGGAATTCAAGATCCCACTTTCGGGGACCGGCCGCCGATGGAAGCAGTGTTCAAATCTCCGCATGACGTTCTCACCTCGCGCCCCTCCCCGGCTGGCGCGTTCGGCCGGTGAGCCATCGCTTACGCGCCGACTCGGAGCCTCCCCATCAATCGCTCAAGCTCCCCAGGCTCGGACTCTTGAGAGTCGAAGAGCCCTTCAAAATCAAAGTCTGGAAAGCCGCGGCGAGTAAGCCTTCCCGGCAACTGCTCACGCAGCACCTGGCCGCTGGCCGAAGGGAAGCTCATGATCACGTCGAACACGGCCCTGTGAACCGGCTCGTGCCAGCGATAATCGGCTAAGGCGTGGCGGGCAATCTCGCGCCCCTCGGGTTCCGCATTCTCGCTGCAAAGCACGCGCAGCAGGCGTCGCTCCAGGTCAGGGAGCGCTGCTTCCGCTGTCGTTTCGATATTCGGCTGGGATGCGGTCAAAGTCTCTTCCCTCAGTGGCGAGTGGCCACTCGCTATTCGCTATTCGCTACTCCCTACTCCCTATTCCCTATTCGCTACTCCCCCCTCTTCGCACGTTCTTGAAGCGCCTGCAACACTCCGAAGTATGCCGGCTTTTTCTGGTACCGCTCGTCAAACAGCAGCGGCTTGGCGTCAGGACGAGGGTTCATCACCTTTTGGGTCAGCCAGGACCGGGCGTCTGACACTCCCCAGGTGTTGAAGCCCTTGCAGTTTGAGTCGGCCAGGCAAGTTGCCAGCACGTCGTGATAGATCTTACGTTGATGCTCCATCGGATCGGGAAACGCGCCGGGCGGCCCTTGATAAAGATCCATCTCCGAGATGTAAACCTGCACATGGGCAGCGCGCGCGCGGCTCAGAAAATAGCGCAGTTCGTCGAGATAAGTAGGGCGCAACTGCTGCGCTTCGAGGTGCATTTCTGTGCCCACGATATCGATGGGTACGCCTTGCGACTTGAGGCGCTCAACCAAGTCAAAGAACTCATCCGTCTTGGCGCGGTCCACGCCGGCCTGCCCGAAGGTTTCGTTGAGCTCGAGCGCCACATTCGGATTGGCCTCGCGCGCGTAGCGAAACGCCTTGGCGATGTACTCATCGCGGCCGAAAACCGCCTGCCAAGGCTGATTGGGATTGGAGAGAGGCTCGTTTACCACCTCCCAGCAATAATAAGAGTCGCCGCCGTGGCGCACCACCGTCTGGATCCACTCCCGCAGGATGCTGTCATATTCGTCTTTCGAGCGCCCCCAGTTTCCGGTTCGCGCGGGCGCCAGCCAGGCCGGCGCCACCGCCCCTGCGCGATAGATGAGGGAAGCCCCGAAGAGCTTCATCTGGTGCTCGCGGGCAAATTGCATGTCCTGATCCATGCCCCGGAAATTGAACTGGCCGGGCGCAGGTTCTACGAAGCGCATGAAGACAAACGAAACGAACAGGTTGAATTCGCGGGTCAGAGTGTCGCGATATCGCGGGTCGTCAAGGATCTTCATCTGCATGATGGAACCGATGTGGAACCCTAACTTGTCCGCGTACGCGCGCAGAGTGTCGCTTCCGGGCGCAACCGGTGCGCCAGATCCCTTTTCGGCAAACATTGGGCTCAGGCCAATGACGAGCGCGGCCATCAGCAGTGCCAAAGAGGTCCATTTCATACGGACTCGATTCTCAACCGCCATAGCGTACCCGTTTTGTCCTTCACTACCGCAGGCACCCTCCCATAATAGCCTGCATCTCGGAAGAGCGCCGGAACCGCTCGCAAAACGCGGGGCCTTATTCGAGACAACACTCGTACCGGTCGCACTCCTCGCGTAGGGCAGTCAGTTTGACGTAGGGGCGGCCCTTGTGGCCGCCCATCTCAGGGCAGCGCTCTTACTTGGGCGGCCACAAGGGCCGCCCCTACGTCAA
>DATJYK010000221.1:0-3141 GCA_035578005.1 Terriglobia bacterium | reverse complement strand
TGCCGACTGAAAAATCCCCAAATCTTTATCGCCGCGGCCCGAGAGATTCACAATCACGATGGACTCGCGCGGCATTTTCGGCGCGCGGTTCAGAACTTCCGCCAGCGCGTGCGCCGATTCGAGCGCGGGAATGATGCCTTCTTTCCGGGCCAGTATTTTCGCGGCTTCCAAGGCCTCGACGTCGCTTGCAGGCACGTATTCCACGCGTCCGGCGCGGAACAGCGCGGCATGCTCGGGCCCGATGGCAGGGTAGTCGAGCCCCGCGGAAACCGAGTGCGTGTTTGACACCAGGCCGTCGTCCGTCTGGAGCACGTAGGTGTACGTGCCATGAAGAACGCCAGGGCGCCCCCCGGCGAAGCGCGCCGCGTGCTCGCCAAGATTCAGGCTGCGCCCTCCCGCCTCAACACCTACCATCTTCACGCCGGTGTCGTCCAGGAAGTCATAGAAGAGTCCGATGGAGTTGCTCCCGCCGCCCACGCAGGCGAAGAGCCAGTCGGGCAGCCGGCCCGCGGTCTCGATGATCTGCCGTCGGGCCTCCTGGCCGATCACGCGGTGGAACTCACGCACCATTTCCGGATAAGGATGAGGCCCGAGAACAGATCCCAACAGGTAGTGGGTGTTTTCGACGTTGGTCACCCAGTCGCGCATGGCTTCGTTGATGGCATCCTTCAGCGTCCTCGATCCCGCGTTTACGCTCACCACCTCAGCGCCCAGCAAGCGCATGCGGAAGACGTTGGGCGCCTGCCGCGCCATGTCCTCCTCGCCCATGTAAACCACGCAGTCGAGTCCGAGCAGGGCGGCGACCGTGGCAGTGGCCACGCCGTGCTGGCCGGCGCCCGTTTCGGCCACCAGCCGCGACTTACCCATGCGCTGCGCCAGAAGCCCCTGCCCGATAGCGTTGTTGATCTTGTGGGCGCCCGTGTGAAGCAAGTCCTCGCGCTTGAGGTAGATTTGCGCGCCGCCCAGGTGCTCGGTCAACCGCCGCGCGTGAAACAGCGGCGTGGGACGTCCTGCGAAGTCGCGCAGTAATGCGCTCAGTTCGGCCTGGAACGCGGGATCGTGGCGCGCGACTTGCCAGGCGCGGTCGAGCTCTTCTACGGGACCCATCAGAGTCTCAGGCACGTAGCGCCCGCCGAATTCGCCGAAGCGGCCACGCGCGTCAGGGCCATAAGGTGGAGCGTCGACTCTTGGAATATCTGCTGTAGCTGTCGCACTCATATGTCATCCGCCTCTCGAACTGCCGCAAAGAACGCTCGCAATTTGGACGCGTCTTTCAACCCGGGAGCCGCTTCCACGCCGCTCGCCACATCGACGGCGAAAGGCCGCACCTGCCGGATCGCTTCGCCCACATTCTCAGGCGTGAGTCCGCCGGCCAAGATCACTCGGGCAAACTTTGTTGCCTCGCGAGCCTTGGCCCAATCGATTGTACGCCCAGTGCCGCCCTTCAACGCCGGGTGGAATGCATCCAGCAGGATGACGTCGGCGTCATCCTGCGCCAGGCCTTGCAGACTCGCGGGCTCGAAGCTCTCGTCAACCGTGACCGCGCGGATGAGCGGGTATGGCCACGCAACGACTGGTTCAGGAAAGGCCTTCGGCCCCTTCGAAGAATGGAGTTTCGAAACCTCCGAACGGCGGGGCTTCAGCCCCGCCGTATCGGCCCCGGCCGAAGTAAGCGGCTTCAGCCGCTGAAACCCCGTAGCACCTGCGCGGCGTGCTTCAGATATCGCATCGGGGGCTGAAGCCCCCACCGAATCGGCGCCCTTTGCGGCGGGGCTGAAGCCCCGCCCTTCGCCATCCCGGACGTCTTCATAGGCCATCCGCACGCCATCGCGTCTTGCGAATGCGGGCAATCGCGGCCCGTGAAGTTGAATGGCGCTCACTCCCGATTCGCGCGCCACGGCGATTATACGCTCAGCGTCGGTTTCATCCGCGAAAACGCCGACCGCCATCACCAACGGCGGCACCGCGCGGCGAATGATCTCGCGTGCCGCTTCGGGCGCGATGTAACGCGGTGAGCCACGATAAAAGTTAAAGCCCAAGGCTAAAGCGCCCAACTCCATGGTGAGCTCAGCGTCTTCGAGGCGCGTGATGCCGCAAATTTTTACTCTGGTCATAAGCTAAACACGGCCGGATATTCGACCTTTGCTCCCCGAAGCCGGCCGCGTCTTATTAATCCAATTGGCCCGCGAAACGCGGCCTGCACCTCCATTATGCGATACTCATTCAACCTTTCAATGACTTGTGAATTTGTAGCAGGCAGGCACGACTCACACGCTCTGAGCGGTCGAAGCACCACCCCTTCCCCTGGTAAGTTTGTGTGAAGACTCCTGGATTCCCGCCTCCGCGGGAATGACGTTGGCGGAGTGGAACCTCTGAATCTAACGATGTCACCCCCAGCGAAACTTGTCCCCGCGAAGGCGGGGAGCGAAGGTCCACACTTGGCAGCTACGGAATCGAATTTTCACGCCGGCTCCCTGACGCCAGCTCCCGGCTGGGTTTCAATTCAGTGATGGCCCGCCTCCACTTGCTCCACTGCACTTCGATGAGCGCTTGGGAGGCCTCGAGGACCTCCGATTCGTCATCATCGGGGTCCATAATCCAAGGCTCTTCTTCGGCGAACGTAACGTCGCAAGACGAAGGCGGCGCCGTAGCCGTAGGGACGGACCCGGGCCTTGTGCCCTCCCAATCGGGGCCGACCACAAGGGTCGCCCCTACGTCATCGAGCGGCGCAATTACCGCCTCAGGCGAACCCTGGCCCCAAGGATTGGCGGAATCCTGACAAGTGATTGATTGTGCGGCACATTCCAGCTTCGTTTGCACCAAGTTTTTGGTTCCACCCTCAAGCGGCGGCAACCAGAATTCTCCAGCGAGACTGTGCGAAAACTTCTGGATTCCCCCCTGCGCGGGAATGACGGTATGGAAGGGGGGTTCCGCCCCCGCAATCCCATTCCCGCTAGGAGCCTGCCCCCGCGAAGGCGTGGGGCGGGAATCCAATTCAGCGATGTCGTCCCGGCGAAGGTGGGGATCCACGGTTCGAATCGCCGGGCACGAGTCTTGACCCTCCGGGCCCACCCGCCGGACGCGCTTCGGCTTACGCGCCGGACCGGGCTCGTGCTGAAATTCCGGCAACCAGCCCAGCAG
>DATJYK010000220.1:0-1322 GCA_035578005.1 Terriglobia bacterium | reverse complement strand
GTGTCGAGTCGAGGGTTGCAGCGCCCGCGAGGGGTGCGGCGACAACAGAGTAAGTTCCCCACGCGTCGGCGCCAGAAACTGAGTAAGGTTCGGGTTGAGGTCGCGCAATGCATCAGAATACTAAAGTGAACAGTATTGGGCCAGAGCCTCGCCGGCGCCGGGCAGGCTCTCAAACAAGTCGTGGTCGGGGTGCTGGGCAAAGAGTTTCTCCAGTTCCGACTCCAGCCGGGTGATCACCGCCATCACGGCATTCAGTTGTTCGGCCAAGCCTTGCACCATCAGGGCCGAAGCCTCCACCAGGGCCGGGTCCCGAGTCAGCGGCTGGGCCAGGTCGATCTGGCGGAACAGATCCACTCGCTCCTGGGCCGAGAGCCGACGGTGGCCGTCGTAGAATTCCTTCAACTCGGCTCGCCGAGCCCGCTGCACCGCCTCCAGCGTCGGCCAAGCGCGCAGGAATTCGCAGGCGGCCGGCTGGCGCAAGTCTCCCATCCAGTCCAGAGCTTGCGGGAAGTAGCTTTTCAGCAAGGCGGTCAAGCGGTTGGTCAGGCGCGTGCGGTCACCCACCGTCTTGCGCCGATGCTCGACCAGCAGACGCAGTTGCCGGGTCAAAGCATCGTCGGGCTGCCAAGCCCGCAGGCGGTCGGCATGGGTACGCACCAGCTCCAGCAGCAGGTCGGCGTCGCTGGGATCGCTCTTGGCCCCGCTGTTGGCAAAGGCCTCTCGGTAGCGGGCCAGCGTCTTCGGCGGGATCGGGTAGAGCAGCAGGAAATCATAGTTCATCAGCGCGTAGATGACCGCCCCTCGCGATTGCTCCAAAGCGACCGCCACCTTCCCCTGGGGGAAGCGAGCCCGCAGTTGGGCGACCCAGGCGTGCAAGGCGGCCGGCTTCTGCTCCACGCTAAACGACTCGGCGGTGGTGGAGCCGGCAGCGGCCAGACGAATTTCATGACGCTGGTCAGCCCAATCGAGGCCGATCCAGGCCACCACTTCCGAAACACTATTCGACGTTTCCATTTCTATCCTCCTCAGCGAAAATCCGAGGAGACGCGAGTTCGGACGCGGCGTAGCCCTTATAGCAGAGTCATCGATCTGACCACATCTGAGTGTACGTTTCGGGTCCGAGCGTCCCGTTCCGCTCGAAGCTCTCGGGTTGATCGTCGAGCGATCGGGTCGGCCATTCGTAACGGAACGGGGCGTTTCCTCCTCTGGCAGTTTTACCGCCGAAGAGAACTTGTGTCGAGACTGAGCCAGAGGATTCACTGAATTGCTAACCACGCGAGCGCCTTCGGCGCTCCGCTTAGAACTATAAGGGTCGGCCCTAC
>DATJYK010000219.1:0-1391 GCA_035578005.1 Terriglobia bacterium | reverse complement strand
CGCCGCGTACACCATGCATGGACGCCCCCGGCTTGCCAAGCTCTCATTTGTAACGGAGGGCAGGTAATGATTGCGGCCATGCATCCGGACTTCGATGTCCCGGCGCGAGGCCGGCGGTCCCTGATGGAATTCGCTGGCCGGACTCTCATCAAATTCGCGTGCTGGTGCGCACGTTGGTGTACTCAGAGTTTCCCGGCCACGGTCTGACCTGTCTCGCCATCACGTCATGATTGCCTGAGCAATCGGCTGTAGTCTCCTGCTGGTAGTTACGGGTTGGGCATGCGGCGCACAGTTAAGCAGTTGCTGCAGGCGCGTGGTAATCAGGGTGAAACTCACGGCCGTGGACCAGTAGCGCCCAGACGATCCGCGCGTTCTTGTTCGCGAGCGCGACGGCGGCGACATTTGCGTTTCGCCGCTGCAGCAGGCCATGTAGCCAGCCGCTTTTGCATTCCTTGCGTTTGGCAACCTGCAGGAGGGAACGCGCACCGTGGATCAACAATGTTCGTAAATACACGTCACCTCGCTTGCTGATGCCCAGCAGCACGTTCTTGCCGCCGCTCGAGTTTTGTCGGGGTACCAGACCGAGCCACGCCGCAAGTTGTCGGGCGCTACTGAAGCTCTTTGCGTCGCCGACAGACGCAACGAGCGCGCTCGCGGTAAGTGGCCCGATGCCCGGGACACGGGCCAGCCGTCGACTCGTTTCGTCACTGCGGTGCCATGCCTGAATCTGCGCCTCGAGCTCCTTGACCTGTCGGTCAAGCTCCTTCAGTTGATCCATGAGGCGCTGGATGAGCAATCGAAACGAACCAGTCAGTTCGTTTTCCGCATCTTCGATCAGTTCGGGAACCTGACGCTCGAGATGCCCGATTCCCTTGGGAACAACGATCCCGAATTCGGCGAGCAGTCCACGAATCTGATTGGCCTGCGCGGTGCGCGCCCGCACGAAACCCTGGCGTACGCGATGTAGCGACAACACCGATTGCTGCTCAACGGTCTTGACCGGCACAAAACGCATGTTCGGCCGTGCGACTGCCTCGCAAATCGCCTCGGCATCCGCCGCGTCATTCTTGTTCGTCTTGACGTACGGTTTGACAAACTGCGGTGCGATCAGTCGTACCGTGTGCCCCATGGCCTGCAGCTTGCGAGCCCAGTAGTGCGCGCTGGCGCATGCCTCCATTCCGATCACGCAGGCGGGGAGGTTGGCGAAGAACTCCGCAACATGATTCCGCTTGAGCACTTTTTTCAGCACCGTTCGGCCATGCTCATTTACACCATGGACGGCAAAAACGTTCTTCGCCAGATCGATGCCAACTGTCGTAATCTTCATGATGGGCGCTCCCCTCGGTCAGGTGGTTGCTTCGACACTTCCACTTTGGCACATTGATGCCGCT
>DATJYK010000218.1:0-14558 GCA_035578005.1 Terriglobia bacterium | reverse complement strand
TTGGACGTGCGCGAGGAGCGGGGGCGGCTCGTTATGACAAAACCCACTGCGGCCGATCCCTTTGAAAAGTACTTCGGCGTCCTGAAGATTGGGAAGACGACCGACGAAATCATGGCCGAGCTCCGTGGAGGAGACTATCCTCGTGGTAACCGCGATCGATAGCAGCGTCATCTTCGACTTCGTGACTCTCGACCCGGTGTTTGGCACCTCTTCTAAGCAAGCTCTCCAGTTCTGCGCCGGCGAGGGACAATTGCTTGCCTGTGATGTGGTCTGGGCAGAGGTCGCCGGGCTCTTTCCGACCAGCTCTGGAGTCCAGAAGATGTTCGCGGAACTGGGGATCGAGTATAGTCCTCTCGCAATCGAGGCTGCGCTTGAGGCGGGCAGAGCCTGGAAGATCTACCGTGAACGCGGCGGACCGCGGACTCGTGTGGCAGCTGACTTTCTGATCGGTGCCCACGCGCTCCACCAGGCCGACCGCCTGTTGACCCGTGATGACGGTTTCTATCGCCTCTATTTTAAGCACCTCTCCGTCCTTCGCCCCGGCACAAAGTAGCCGCATCGCCCGGGCTTCGCAGCCCGTACCGGGAGCCTCAGTCTGCAGCCGGCTTCAGCACTCGCGCGATGGCCGCGGTCAACTGCTCCCACCGGCTTGTTTGCTGCTGCAATTGCTTGCGGCCGGCAGGCGTTAACCGGTAGTAGCGCGCTTTACGATTGTTCTCTGACGTGCCCCAGAACGAAGCGATCCAGCCGCGAGTCTCCAGGCGATGCAGGGCCGGGTAAAGCGAACCGTGTTCCACCTGTAGAACATCTTCTGAGCGGCGCTCGATAGCGTAGGCGATGGTGTGGCCGTGCGCGGCACCCAGAATCAGCGTCTGCAAGATCAGCATGTCGAGCGTGCCCTGCAGCAATTCACCTTGTAACGGAAGCGTTCCTCGTTTTGGCATCAGCCCACTATACTCCCATAGATGATCTACCACAAGGGCAAGATGTCACATTTCAAAATCTGTCTGCGAGCCCCAAAAATCCTCGCCGCAGCCTTACAGATAACCGAGTGGAGGAATGCCAAGCCGTCTATGGCCGCGTTCGCCCACAACTCGCGGAGTTCGAACTCGGCAGATTTACGTTGCTCACCATAGTGCGCATCAATTGCGCGCTTACTTCGTAGGCGCCGGCCAGAGCCTGTGTGATGACCCTTGATGACAAAATAACTAGACAAATAACATAAAATCAGGGCGAAATTACCGAACGAAACCGTTAGGTCTATGAAAACAAAGGATCGTGCCCTGAGAAAAGTGAGAATCCGTCTTCGGCTCCGACCGTTCGCGATCGCCTCCCGACGGCGCGGAATGTGGCCCAAGATGGAATGCTGCCGGATGTGTTCGCTTGGCTACACCCAAGGACGCGCGCACCCTGGGTGGCGATTCTGGTGCGCTACGTGTCCTGAATCCGATGCCCGGCAAATTGACCCTCCGTCAGCTTCTATGCTGAAATGGTTTCGATGCCAGAAGATGCAGGCCGCGTGACGGGCGAGGCTGGAAGCGAGTCGAGCCGGTCCTCCAGATCATCTCAATCCGATTCTGAGGCTGGATTATCAGCCAGACTCCGTCAGATTCCAGCCGTCGAAGAGATACTCGGCCGCCCGTTTGTTAATGATCTTGAGCGTCGGGCGGGACGCCTGCTGGTACGTGAGGCTACGCGTGAGGCGCTGGAGGCGTGGCGCAAGCGCATCACGACGGGCGACGAAGACGCTTTGGCTGCGGAAAGCCTGGAGCCCGAAATCGCCCTGCGCGTCCAAGCGCAATTGGCGCCCTCGCTCCGCGCGGTAATCAACGCCACCGGTGTAGTCCTCCACACGAACCTGGGCAGGGCACCCCTGGCTGCGGCCGCTGTCGAGAGCCTTGCCCAGGTCGCCGGGCGGTATTCGAATCTGGAATACGACCTTGCCCAAGGCGAGCGCGGCAAGCGCGATGCTCATACGGACCGCTTGGTGGCGAAGTTGGTGGGCGCGGAAGCCGCCTTGGTGGTGAACAACAACGCGGCAGCCGTTTTCCTGGCGCTGAACTCACTGGCTGAAGGCGGCGAGGTGGTGATCTCACGGGGAGAGCTTATTGAGATCGGCGGGTCTTTTCGCATTCCGGATATCTGCGCCAAGAGCGGCGCGACGATTCGCGAAGTGGGAACCACCAACCGGACGCGCCTCGCGGACTACGCTTCGGTCGTGAGCGAGCGTACGCGCGTCCTGTTGCGCGTTCATCCCAGCAATTTCCGGATGGTTGGATTCACCGAGAGGCCCGAGCTTCGAGAACTTGCGCAACTGGCGCATCTTCACAACCTGCTCCTGATCGAGGATTTGGGCAGCGGATGCCTCCTGGACTTGACGGCCCATGGTTTGCGCGACGAGCCACCTGTTGGCCAAAGCCTGAAGGGCGGCGCTGACGTGGTAACCTTTAGCGGCGATAAGCTGCTCGGCGGGCCGCAGGCCGGGATTTTGGTGGGGAACCGGGAAACGCTGCAGCGCATCCGCAAGAACCCACTTTTTCGTGCCTTGCGTGTCGACAAGCTGACGATTGCCGCGCTCGAGGCCACGGCGCGGCTCTATCTGCGTCAGGATCTCGACGCCATTCCGGCCCTGCGCATGATTCGCGCGCCGGCGGACTCTATTGCCATGCGCGCCCAGCGTTTGGCCTCCCGCCTGGCAACCCTGGCTGGCCTGACGGTCGAGCTGGAAAGCGGCGAGTCCGTTGCGGGCGGCGGTTCAACGCCCGGACAATCGCTTCCGACAACTCTGGTGAGCGTCGAACACCTGCGTTGCTCTGCTCAAGAAGTGGCCTGCCGCTTGCGCCACAATCGCCCTCCGGTGATCGCGCGGGTAGAGCGTGACCGGCTCCTGCTGGATTTGCGCACCGTGCTGGATGACGACGAGGAGGAACAGATCGTCAGGGCTTTTGGGCAGTTGACAGTGGAGCGTCGGTAAGACCAGCTCAGACTACGATGCGGCACGGCAAAAACTGGCCCCGCTTCAGACGATCTCTCGTATACTTCATCCTTCAGATGTTACTCTCATGTTCACCCCAGGAGCGTAGCGCGTCGTGAATCCCAGCCAAGCCCAAATAGCCTACTTTTCCATGGAGATCGCTCTTGAAGCAGCCATCCCCACGTACTCCGGAGGCCTGGGAATTCTGGCGGGAGACATGCTCCGCTCGGCGGCCGACTTGAGCTTGCCCATGGTGGGAGTAAGCCTGCTCTACCGCAAGGGCTACTTCGAACAGCACCTGGATGCGGGGGGACAACAGACGGAATCCCCGCAGCTTTGGAATCCGGAAGAAGCGCTCGAGGCTACGGACGCCACCGCCAACGTGAGCATTGAAGGCCGGCACGTGAGGGTGCGGGCCTGGCGCTATCGCATCACGGGCATTTCGCGGGACGAGGTGCCTGTCTATCTGCTTGACACGGCGATGCCGGAGAATGATCCGCGCGATCAAGCGCTGACGGACCAGCTTTACGGTGGCGACCGGCGGTATCGCCTCTGCCAGGAGATCATTCTCGGGGTGGGAGGTGTGCGCCTGCTGCGCGCTCTCGGTTACGTGAACCTGGAAAGCTATCACATGAACGAGGGGCATTCAGCGCTTCTCGCCATGGCGCTGTTCGAACATCAGTTAAGAGAAAGGGCGACCAAGGTCGAAGACCTGCTGGCGCCGGAGTTCCTGCAGGGCGATTTTCTGCAAGAGATTAAGCGGTTGCGCCAAAAGTGTATCTTCACAACCCATACGCCGGTTCCCGCGGGCCATGACGTGTTTGACCGGGGGCTTGTGAGCCAGGTGATCGGTGAGCGGCGAACCGAAGTGATGGAGGCCGGCGGCCTGATGCCTAACGGCCTGCTCAATATGACCGAGTTGGCGCTGGCTTGCTCGCGATACGTGAACGGCGTCGCCATGCGTCATGGTGAGGTTTCACGCAGCATGTTTCCGCGCTTTGCCATCCGCGCCATCACCAACGGCGTCCATGCCACAACCTGGACCTGCCCGTCTTTCCAGCAGCTTTACGATCAGCACGTGCCCGAGTGGCGCGGCGACAACCGCTACCTGCGTTACGCCATGGGAATTCCGATCGAGGAAATCCGGCAGGCCCACGCCGCCGCCAAGCGTCGCCTGTTCGACGCCGTCCTTCAGGAGACCGGCGTCACGCTCGACGAGTCAAAGTTCACCCTCGGCTTTGCTCGCCGCGCCGCGGTCTACAAGCGGGCAGATCTGCTGCTGTCGGAGCCGGAGCGCCTGGAAGCTATAGCCCGCGACATCGGCCCTCTACAAATCATTTATGCAGGCAAAGCGCACCCGGCCGACGAAGAGGGGAAGGCGCTTATCCGGCGCGTGTTCGAGTACGCCGCGGGCCTCAAAGACATCGTCCGTTTGGTTTATCTGCAGAACTACGATATGCGCTGGGGCCAACTCGTCACTGCGGGAGTTGACCTTTGGCTGAATACGCCTCTCAAGCCTTACGAAGCCTCCGGCACGAGCGGCATGAAGGCAGCGCTCAATGGCGTGCCCAGCTTGAGCGTGCTCGACGGATGGTGGATCGAGGGGCACGCCGAAGGCGTAACAGGCTGGAGCATCGGGGGCGATGGTCTCGAGGACGAGGCCCCCAGCGACATTGATTCCCTCTACGACAAGCTGGGCAGGGTGATTGCTCCCCTCTTTTACAACACTCCTCTAGCCTACGCTGAGGTGATGCGGGGAGCTATCGCTTTCAACGGCGAGTTTTTCAACACCCAGCGAATGCTGCACCAATACGAGCGTAACGCCTACCGGACGGAAGCGCCTTCCCCTGCGAACGGCTGAGAAGCCTACCGTCGCACCGGGTCTACCACCGCCGTCCTTCGCCGCCCACAAAGCGCGACTCCAAGAGTCGTTGTTGTTGTATTCCGTAATTTCCGTGATCTTTATTCATTTCGAGAATTTCGAGAGACGGCTCGCATCACGAGGTGGATCAGGCTCAGCACCACGGAGCCCCAAAAGGCCGCCGCAAACCCGCTCACCGTGAAGCCCGGCACAAAGGCAGATGAGAATTCCAGCATCAGCGCATTAACCACCAGAAGAAACAGTCCGAAGGTGAGAATGATAAACGGCAGCGAGATGATTTTCAGGATGAGGCCAAGTGTCCAGTTGACGAGGCCGATCACTGCCGCGGCTAACAGTGCCGATGCCAAGCCTCGAATGTGAAAACCCGGAACAATACGGGCCACGATCAGCAGCGCGACGGCGCTCAAGAACCAATGCACCAGCAGTCGGGTCACGAAACCCTCCGTCTTTGAGATGCCGGTTGATCCCCGCCACGGGCAGGAATTGGCACCCTGGGCATCCAGGCGCGGCACTTAATGTTTGAGATCCGGCATCATGGCCCCGAGCCTTCGCCCCGCGTGGTTTCGCCGCTCGCGAGTTGAAGCTGCCAGGTGCGGGTTTCTTGGCGCAGCATCCCGAGCAGAGCTGAGGCAATGGAGAAAACCAGCGGGCCCAGGATAATTCCTAGAATTCCGAACTCTTTGATGCCGCCCACCAAGGCGAAAAATACAAGCAGAGTGTTCATTTTCACTCGTCCGCCGACGATATAAAGGCGGAGCGCATGGTCCGCCAGGGTTACAAAACCGCCTCCCCACACCAACAGGATGAGGCATTTCACCCAATGTCCGCCTGCCAACAGGATGAACGCGGCCGGAACCCACACCAGAGCCGTGCCCACGAAGGGAATCGGCGAGCAGACGGCCGTGATCACGCCCCAGAGGATCGGCGATCGAATCCCGAGAGCCCAGAGGGCGGCTCCCACAAGAAACCCCTGTACGGCCGCCACCGCGAGAACGCCGTACACGTTGACGATGATCGTTTCGCTGATCCGGCTGAACAGCTCCTCAACGCGGGGTAGATCGAGCGGCAGGGCTGCGGCCGCCGCCAGACGAATCCGCCGCCCTTCGCGGAACAAGAAGAACAGCGTGAAGAAACAGACTCCGGCGTCGAAGAAGAACGTCCCCACGTTCCGCACAACGTGGCCGGCCGAGCGCACCATCCACGAACTGAGTTCCTCCAGCCCGCTGCGGATTTCGGCGACGGGATCGAAGCTCGAGAGATCGACATAACGGTTGAGGGCAGCGATTGGTTTCTGGAGTTCTTCCGTGATGTAGGCCTCCCACCCTCCTCCGGCCGCACTCTTTTCGCTCACTGAAGCATAGGCCGCGCTCACCTCGCCTGCCACAACCCGAGCCAGGGCCAATAGCGGAATCACCACCATCAGGACGACGGCCAGCGTGGACACCAGCGCCGCAAGGTTGGGACGGCGAAGCAAATGCCAGATGCGGTCGTGCAATGGGAAAAAGACAATGGCAAGCACCGCGGCGAACAGAATCGGCTCTACAAACGGCTTCGCGATGAGATAGCAGACGCAGAGCGTCGCGGCGGCCGCCACCGTTAGGAAGACTATCGTGATCCGCCGCCTCGCCGCGTCGTTTCGTAAGGCGGCGGCAGGAGTCGCGGGCGGTTGGCTGTTCGGTACGTTCATCATCCCCGCAGCGGCGCGCCGGTTTGCCTCACCCTTCCAATCGTTTGCAGTATACCCCAGACGCGTGTGTTCAGATGAGGATGGACGCCGCCAGGACCTGCTGGTGGAGGGTCAGACTGATGAAATTGGGGTGGGAGGTGCCGACGCGAGGTGAGGCTTCGACAGTCTGTCGAAAACCGTAGGCGGTGGCGGGCTTTGAGGTCTCCAAGCGCCGACCAGAGCTAAGCGATTCCGCGAATCGGGGGATCGCTGCAACGATACGGCGGTTTTCTGACGATTCTTCGAGACAAACGTTCTTCCACAACGTGCACCGGCAGTTGCCAGACCGTCGGTTACGCCGGCACAAGAGACCGGATGGCCCCTGTAAAGCGGGTTGCCACGCTGCTCCGCACGGAGCGCCTTGTGCGCCGGGACGGGTTGCCGTCGCGGCGTTCGACCTTGGCCGGAGCTGGCGTCACAGCGGATGAATCGGTCCAGACCGCCACCAGGCGGTTCTCACTGTTCACAAGCCAATTCCTCTTGAGCATCGTCGCGCGCTCCCTTCAAGACTGTCGTCGGGCTGTCCCCAGCCGGGTCGGCCGCCCAGAGTGCCTGGGCAACCCTACTATCGGCGGCGATGCTAAGTACTTTAGGGCCTCAAGCGCCAGGCCATCCGCGATTTTTCCATTGAAAACTTCATCCTACACCGCACGGCAGGCGTACTATAGCACTGCCTACTGGGAGGGGGCGAACGATGAAGTCCGCAAATGACAGTGACCGCGAAACGGGAGTACGCGAGATTCTCGAAATCCTCGGTAGTATCATTGCGCAAGCTGGCGACCTTATCGAAAGCCGTAGCCCCGAACTCGTCGCAGAGGCCCGCGCTGTATTAAGGCGTTATGGCGATGAAGCGCTAAATGCATCATCCGAATAACAGCCCTCTCGCCGGCGCGTCTTATGCCGCCGATTTTTCAAAGGACACCAGTACCGGTGGCATCGGAGCGCTGGCGCAGACCCCGTCAGTGCGAGGCCGTAGACAGGCGAGAGAAGGGCCTATCGCGCCACCGCGATTTCTGGCAAGCTACAGAGTCGTTTCGCACTTTTCTGTGCAAGAACACTTGAAGGAGGGTTTGCTTTCATGGAGAGCCATCAAATGAATCGCCGACAGTTTATGGGTGCGAGCGCCGGCGTTGCGGCCCTGGGTGCAGCGTCGAAGACGACTCTGCTTTCACCTCGTCTTCTCCAGGCCACGCCCAATCCTGTGCCGCCCAGTGATCGGGTCCGTTTCGCTTCCATCGGCACGGGGGTGGAAGGCTGCACCATCATGCAGGCAGCTCTGCGATGCCCGGGCACCGAGATTGTTGCGGCCTGCGACCTCTACGACGGCCGGCTAACCGCTGCCAAGGAATATGCCAAGAAGGAGATCCCGACCACCAAGGACTACCGCGCCATTCTGGATCGCAAGGATGTGGACGCCGTGCTGCTAGCCACTCCCGACCACTGGCACGCCAAGATTACCGAGGACGCCTGCGCGGCGGGCAAGGACGTCTACTGCGAAAAGCCCATGTCGCACACCGTGGACGAAGCTTTCGCCATGATCGACGCCATGCAGAACCACAAGCGCATCGTGCAGGTGGGCAGCCAGTGCCGCAGCTCGATTGTCTATGCCCGGGCCCAGGAAATCTTCGACAGCGGCGCGCTGGGCCAAGTGACCACGGTGGAGGCCAGCCTCGATCGCAATGACGCCAGCGGCGCGTGGCTTTATCCCATCCCCCCTGACGCCAGCGAGCAGACTATTGATTGGAACCAGTTCCTGGGGGACGCTCCCAAGCGCCCCTTCGATCCTGTCCGTTTCTTCCGCTGGCGCTGCTTCCGTGATTACGGCGAGGGCTTGCCGGGCGACCTTTTCGTGCACATGTTGACGGGGGTCCACTACATCGCCGGGATCACCGCGCCGCCCCGGCGCGCCACGAGCACGGGTGGCATCTTCCGCTGGACCGAAAACCGGGAGGCGCCCGACATGATCTGGACACTTTTTGAATACCCCGGCTTTTGCCTTTCGATGAGGTGCAACTTGAATAACGAAGCGCCGGAAATAATACGGTTCTGCGGCACCAAAGGCACGATGGAAATCAGGAGTGACGTCCTTACGTTTACGCCCCAAAACACCGAACCCCAGCCGGAAGGGTATTCGATTCTGGGCTGGCCCGAGAAGCTGAGAACGGAGTACCTGCAACAATGGCAGCAACAGCATCCCGGAACTTTGCCGGGCCAGTACAGGGTGATTCAGTCCGCGGAAACCTTCGAGGCTCCGCGCGATTACGATTACCAGGTCGACCACATGAACAACTTCATGGAGTCGGTTCGCACGCGGCAGCCTTCGGTGGAGGATGCGGTATACGGCAAAAACACCTCGATCGCATGCCACATGGCGAATTATTCATATTTCGAGAAATGTCAGGCTGTATGGAGCGAGGGCGCACGGAAGATTCAGGCGGCGTAGTACCGTCTCGATGTCAATCGCCGCAAACTTGCCGGCATCATCCGAATGCACCTTGCGGAGCCACTTGTCGCTCCATGCACAACAACCCCGTAAAGCGACAGCTTGCAAGCCAGCCGGGGGACCGGCCATGGCGCGGCTCGCGGTCTACAATCTGGAAGACTCTTCGATCCTGGCGATGGGCAGAATGCCTTAAGGCCGTCAAGTGGTCGCCACCCCGCGTGACGCGCAACAGAGAACCGTGCTATAAGAAGCTGTAAGGAGAACGTATCAAAGGACCAGCTATGCAATTGACCGTCCCTCCCGATCTTGAGATGCTCATCAACAAGCGCCTTTTGAGCGGCGGCTATACGACCGTGGAAGACGTACTCCGCCGCGCCCTTGAAGCGCAGGATGCGGAGGAAAGCTGGACTGATGAAGAGCGGCGGGCATTGTCAGCTCACATCGAGGAAGGCTATCTACAGGCCGAGCGTGGCGAGCTGATTGACGGCGCCCAGGCTCGCCGTGAAATCCAGGCGATGAAAGACGATTGGCGCTCGTCCAGGCGATGACCGCTTATGTTCTCACGCCTCTTGCCAAAGCGGACATTTTCGACATCTGGTCTTACATCGCCGGCGATAGCGAAAACGCCGCCGACCGGGTGGAGCAGGCGATTTATGAGGCCTGTGCGTTCGTCGGCGAGTCTCCCCTGCGCGGGCATTTCCGCTCCGACCTCACAAGTCGTACCCTTCGCTTCTGGACATTGACGCGTTATCCCAACTACACCGTCGTTTACCGGCCAGACACCGTCCCTATCGAGGTTGTTGCTGTCTTACACGGGAAAAGGAATATACGCCGCATCCTCAAACAGCGGCCCTGATAGAACAATCGCGGCGTGCACCGCTCGTGCTGTTGTGGAGTAGCTGGTCGCGGCGGCGCCAGGCATGGCCGCCCCCGATCGAACGCTCAGCGAAATAAACCGCTCCGTCGCACAGCTTCGCTATGCGCCAGCCAGCCCGAATGGTCTGCGCCGATAGGCCTGCCCCATAAATTCGCGAGAAAGGCCCAGCGCTTGGGAAGCGCGCTGCGCCACACTCTACCATGTGAAGACGCCTGGATCCTGGCGATGGACCGAATGCCTTAAGGCTCGCCAAGTGGTCGCCCGGCGGCGGCGACGACATCGAGCTCGCACATCTTCGATGTGCGCCAGCCAGGGTGTAGGAACTCGAGAACAGGGGCGTCTCCGGCGCTGGCGACGATATGCAGTACGGTGTCGCCGCCACCTGTCATTCCTCATAAGTGATAGGTTCACGCTCGTTTACAACGGGACCGTATTGTGTCTAAAGTCGTTGGCACGACCGAATGTGAATGGGGCGCTTCCGTCGTCGTTTGATGCATGTCACTTAGGGCCGCGGAAAAACGACGAGGTTGCCAAGTTTTCGGCAAACAAGAAGTCGAACATGATAATGTTCGTGGCAGCACTCTGAATTAAGCCAGCGCAGTTCGCTGAGTTGTGGAGGGTACGTGGAAGTAGACGACAGTACCAAGCCGAAACCGTTCGTATTTGTCCTTATGCCCTTCGATCATCATTTCGACGACATTTACCAGTTCGGGATCAAGGGTGCTGCGGAGGAGGCGGGAACCTACGCTGAACGGGTCGACGAGCAGATATTCGCCGAAGGCATCCTGGACCGCGTTTTTAACCAAATTAATAAGGCCGATGTCGTTGTGGCGGACATGACCGGGAGGAATGTCAACGTCTATTACGAGGTCGGTTATGCACACGCCCTTAACAAGAGGGTTCTTCTGGCGACTCAAAACGCCGATGATATTCCGTTCGACTTGAAGCACCAACCTCACACGGTTTACGGCGGAAGCATCAAGAGACTAAAGGAACAGCTTGGACCTAGAATCAAAGGGGCGCTGAGTGGGTCGAAGTGGAGATCGGAAGGAGGTTCCGATGGTATTTCGATAACATTGGACGATGTGCAGCTACCTCAAGGAATTGCGAGTAAGCAGAGTCCTGAAATATCAGGAACAGTAACCACGAATTTTCGCCTGGTTTTGTGCGTCCGCAACGACGGGGGAACGCCGCTCAAGGACATCTCCCACGTCTGTCTTTTTTATTCGACCGATGCGAATGCTGTACCTAGCCCGGCGGTGGAGTCAGAGTCTTTCAAGGCTAGCGAGGCTGATTCCCGAGACGGTCTTACCAGGCAGCACCGCTTGCCAATAAATTTTGGGTTCATTCCTCCGGGCGCAATTGAGCAAACATGGATCAATTTCTTGATGAAAGCGCCAGAATGCGAGTCACTCTATAGATTACGATTATGCACGGCAAACAGGTTTTACGACTTCGGCTTCCGGCTGAAGACCGAGCGGGCCGAAGCGAGCAATGCTCCTCCACAGGGGTAACGGGTGATGGGCCAATCGGATTAGCCCATCATAATGACTGTACCGGCGACTGCGCGGCTGCGCATGGCTATTGCGAGTCGACCCCGGGGACGATGGCGCGCTTCGCCCAGACATTGCACAGGACTGAGAAATGCCGTTCAAAAACCTGTTCTTTGGCTCAACGACGTTCAACTTGTCCAGCCGGATGCGGTTGAAAATCTAAGAGCATTACTGTTACGATGCTCTGAGTCTAGGGAGGTGCTTCATGGATGTTGCAGCTGAGATTTCCACGCTCCGGAAGTGGTTGCGCGAGGATGAAACACGTCTGCAAACCGTGTCGCCGCGGTTTGCCGAGAATGTTGTTGCCGGAAAGCTCGCTTCAACGCAGTACGACTTCAACGACCATTCAAACTTTTACAACGGGGGCCAGACCCCTGACCATTGGAAGAACTTTTCAAATTGGACGAACGGTGGGTAAAGGTTTGAATGCGCGCCCAGGATTCCGTGAGCCGTGAGGCCGCTTCGGATGAAACCCCGCGCGTGGAGTTGTTGATCTTCCAGACAACTCCATTCTGCAATATTAACTGCTCATACTGTTACCTGCCTAATCGTCAAGCGAAGGAACGCATTCTGCCTTCGGTTGTGTCGAGAGTCACGCAAAGCGTTCTCGACGCCGGTTGGATTGCCGACCAGGTAACCGTGGTGTGGCATGCGGGTGAGCCCCTGGTTGTCGGGCCGGATTGTCTGGAACATCTGATGGACGCCTGCGCGCCACTGTGCCAGAACAAGATTCGCGTTCAACAATATGTGCAGACCAACGCGATGCTGATTAATGACCGATTTTGCGAGCTGTTTTTGCGAAAACACGTTCGGATTGGGGTCAGCATCGACGGTCCCCGTGATCTCCATGACCGGAGCCGCGTAACACGAGCGGGGGCTGGCACCTTCGATAAGGTCGTTCGCGGCATCGCCAAGCTGCGTGATTTCGGGATCGGCTTCGACGTTATTTGCGTATTGACTTTGGATTCGTTGCACCGCGCGGAAGAACTGTACGAGTTTTTTAGCAAGCTGGGAGCCTCGACGGTTGGGTTCAACGTGGACGAAATCGAGGGGGCGAACTCTTCGTCTTCGATGAACCAGCAGAACTTTTTCGAGAGCCTTTCGAAATTTTGGGATGCCATGTTTCGCGTCCACTTCAAACAACGAGCTTTTCGCCTAAGAGAGTCGGATGACTTGTTGGAAGCTATCAGGTATGGCCGACCGGGAGAAAAAGGTAATCTCCTCCGCCCGTTTTCCATCGTCACGGTCGCTGTGGACGGATCAATAGGAACGTTTTCTCCGGAACTCCTTGGTCAGCGAGATCACCGTTATGGTGATTTCGCAATCGGTAACATTTGCTCGGAAACGATGACGCAGATCGCTGCGAGTCCACGTTTCCTAAGAATGAGGGCTGAGATCGAAGCTGGCGTCCGCCGCTGTTTCCAGGAGTGTGCTTATTTTCAGGTTTGCGGGGGAGGGGCACCATCGAACAAGATTGCCGAGCACGGCACCTTCGATGCCACCGAAACAAAACACTGCCGCGCGACCAAGATGGTCATTGTTGATTCATTGCTCAGAGCGGCTAAGCCATATCAGTCTAATGGCCCGGTCGTACACTGACGTAAACCGTGGGTGGCACCTACGTCGTTCCGTGAAGTAGCAAGTAGCGCGTTTAATGGCGTCGGCGTTGTCAAGCACACTACTCCGTCTGCATGCGGTCGCGCGGTCAAGAGCGGTTCGGCGCTGGCCGGTCCGCTCATCGCAGACCCCTGACGCCGAGACGTGTGTCGTCTCACACGAAGGGCTCTGTATTCATCCTGCGTCGCGGGCAGGTCTTCCGCCTTTGTAAACGTCGTTCCGTTTGTTTCAATTCCCTCGAACACTCGGTTTGAGGTAGACGCGGCTTCATGCCGCCAATGCCGGCAACTTGCTCTCCGCGTTTTCACTGTGGGCTGCCTTTGTCATGGCAGGCTTTCAATCCTCAACGGAATGCCCACGAACATTCCGATCATCTCCACTCGCTGCAATTGCCGGAAACCCGTAGCGACCAGCGGAAAGCATGGCGTTCCGAAGGGCGGGCACGATCGAGGCTCCGGGTCAATGGCGCCACCTCCCAGAATTATGGGCTGGCCGAATCCTTGGGAAACGTAGTCAGCCTGCACTAATACCATTGCGTGGGTGAGATCTGCGTAGAACACCGGCGTTTCGTTTGTGAGAGCGCTTACAATGTCACTGTTCCTTACTTGGATAGGACCCTGCGGAGCATTCGGCGGAAACAAGTTGGTGATGGCCGACGTAATTCTGAAATTGCGCCCATAATCGTCTGTCCAAGTGGTGTTCAGCGCATCCATCATGACCGCTGGCGGCCCCGTTGAGATCATGCCTGTCGGGAAATAACGGAGCCGGATGCGATCTTGATTCACCGGGTGCCCGAAAGCCCCAAAAAGGGCCGAGAGGCTTGCAGCCCAGCAGCCTACGATGTTGTCTTGAGGGACGGTTGCGAGTTGATGGGAGATGTAGGCACGCGTCACACCACCGCCAATTGGCGCGCTAGCCGCATAGTTGATCGATCTGTTCAAGAGCGAAGCACCTGCTATCGACATCGCCAAGAATACGATTGTTCTGTCGGGTCCTCGCATTGTTGTTCTCGCTTCTCAGTTTTATGTCTCATGAACGATGAGCGGCGCTCAGGCGTCAGTTTGCGCTGACATCGGCTCTTCAGGTCGGCGTCCGTTCTCGAGCCTCCAATCGCTGACCTTGGAGCGGGCACCTTCCAACCTCAAAGCAAGAAGCGAAAGTCGCCGACGAAAAGGGCCATCCCATTGCTGCGATCACTTAGCAGGCCTGCCGACCGCGTCGGCACACCACCACCGGGATACCGAAACATGGCAGGTATCTACACGCTTTTAATCACTCTTCTGCCCGGCTCATCATGACTTGTATTGGCCCACTGCCTGGCAGGAGGGTGAAAGCACTAGCCCGCATTTCTGTTCCGAAAATTTCGGTCAGGCAACGGTGGGCTCACCAGCGGGCTCGCGGCTCCAAGAAATCGCAGCCTTCACCCAGCGCAGGCTGAGTCGATCGTAAACCGATCTTTCGGGCATTTTCATGCTTCGGGGTGTCG
>DATJYK010000217.1:0-2711 GCA_035578005.1 Terriglobia bacterium | reverse complement strand
GATGAGAAATTTTAGGCATGTGGCAGTTGTCTAGCGAGCTTAACACCAACTAGGCTCCGAGTTTGCAGTGACCACGGTGCACTCCGCTGCTAGTAGTAAGCATATGCAAGCATAAGCACGAGGAAGTAGTTGCGCTGAACGTCTGTAAGATCGTTAAGCTAAAGAAAAAATTTTTTTTTTGTTGATTGGAGATGCACGTATAAAATTTTTTGATCAAAAGATTTGGTCGATTCGAGAAATCTCATCTCCATCAATTTTTCCTGAATTTGGCCTGCCTGTGAGAACGTAGATGTTATCATCGACATGAAACACGGGGGAAGAGGGATCTTTAATTTTTTTTACTCGTCGTTAAAAAAGTTATGGGTGAATTCGTCTGTTTGCATGTCCTAAGCGCGTCGAGTAGAATCGCGACTAGATAACATCGCCCTCGAACTCGGAAATTTCTGTCGATTCAATGCAGACAAAATTTTCGGTCGCTGGCCCTCCACGACAAATCGTTGGGTTCCGAAATTTTTTATTGATATGATCGGGAGTAACTCGCATACGATTAGATCTATGAAAAATTTCTAGCATGTAAATTTTATATTCATCATTGTCAACGCATGATGTATAAAAAAAATTTATTGAAACATCACATGTCAACATCAGTATATAAATTTTCGTGAGAATTTTTTTGAGAATTCGTATAGCAAAGAAAATTTTGTGATGTGAAACGATGCATTAGAAAAAAATTTGATATGATGTTAAAAAAATACAACGGGGGATTTGTAAGAATTTTTTTCGATCGCATGCGTGTGGATGCAAACACGAGAAAATTTTTTATGATCAAATATTTTAGGGCCTAAAAATCTTGAATAAAAAAATTTATACGACATTTGAATACACCAGCGTGGCAAATTGCAGATGGTATACGTGTCGTGTTGCAATTACCAAAAAAATATTTTGCGTCATGGGATCCTAACGTGATGTTAGGGGGTAAAAATTTTTGTATCCTGAACAGGAAAAAAATTTCTCGCGGAAATATCGTTGAGCAGCGAGCAGTGACGACGTATGTCGCAGCGATGGTGGTTAAAATTTTTTTTTTTGTTGCAGCATGTTAATCATAAAAAATTTGCTGAAAAACATGAAAAAACACCTGATTTCCGGGGGGGTAAAAAAGGGGGTATTTTTCGCAAATTCCGCAAAAAAAAAGTTGAAATTTTACGGCAGAAGTCTGAGCGAGTTTTCCAAATTTCCCACCAATTTATACAGTAATTAGTACCGCCCCCGGGGGTCGAAAATTGGGGGAAAATCTGCCGAACCAGGGGAGTCCGCCCTGGCGGACACCCACAGTGTGCGCTTTCGCTTCCGCCGCCCCGAAAATTAGTTTCGTGTTGGCGTCTTGCTAACAAAAATTCCATTGCATGCGTGAACATGCTTAATACATCGCGATGTTTTCGAAAAATTTTTTTTCAAAAAAAATTTTTATAAAAAATTTTTTATAAAAAAATTTTTATAAAAAAATTTTTTACAAAAATTTTTTTATAAAAAAATTTTTTTCAAAAATTTTTTTTAAAAATATTTTTTTTCAAAAAATATTTTTCGAAAATTCATCGCTCATCGTTTTTCGCACGTCATGCAACGCTTCACTGCGTTCGCTGCCACAGGCGCATGATGTGCGTTATGCATTTGCGATTACGTGCTATTGCTTCATTGTCGTATGCAATGCAATCACACTGCAATGTCCTCGAAATTTGACCCTGCACAAATTCAGAACATCGGATCACATGCAAGCGACTTCCATGGGAGCAGTATCAGTTGAAAAATTGTTAACGATCAAACACGTCGTGGGCTCGCCCATATTGCCGGATTCTCTCTGCACGAAAATTTCCAAATGTGATTATAAATTTTTTTTTCAAACCCGATACGCAACGCTTGATGGAAGACGATGTGATGCCATACACATGCGTGCTGTCAAATGTGATGATACGTTCACGCACACGGTTACGTGTCACCGTGTTACGTTCATTTGCTTGACGTCCACGATCCTCGTAGAATGACACAAGATCCGAGGAGGACCATCCGTCTCGAGGGCAGTATGAACAACGGCTCATTAGCGTCACCCGAGAGGATTGTCTAACACTATGCATAACTGGAACGACAATTCTGAACGTCGCAGCGGTCACGGAGAGGATTTTCAGAATGTGGAGTGCTTGCGCTGCAGCAGTTGCATAGCGTGTGAGATTTCACTCAATGGCGTGTCATCACTCGGTTTGCTAGATGCGAGTCGTAGATGAAGCTTCGTGTATATTAACTCGCATGCAATCGATGTTGACGTTATGTCCTCCGCGAGCCCGCAGGATAGACCTTAGAGTGTTATCGTTCTAAGGGGCCACTGCCTAGTTAGTAGTTTCGAATCTTTTTTTTTATATATATATCAAATTTATTACTTTTAACTTTTTTTTTATATAAATTTGTGTATCTCGCGGAGCGCAGGGATTCAGGCCTCAGCCGGCTGAGGTCTCCCTCGCATCTGTTGGAAACGAAAAAAAAAAACTACGTGCGTGTGATAAAAAAATAAAAAAAAACCTGATGAGAAATTTTAGGCATGTGGCAGTTGTCTAGCGAGCTTAACACCAACTAGGCTCCGAGTTTGCAGTGACCACGGTGCACTCCGCTGCTAGTAGTAAGCATATGCAAGCATAAGCACGAGGAAGTAGTTGCGCTGAACG
>DATJYK010000216.1:0-16753 GCA_035578005.1 Terriglobia bacterium | reverse complement strand
CGAACCGGACTTTTGGGGAAAAAACGTGCAAAAATCAGGAAACGAACCCAACGAACCCAAGAAACGAACCCGAGCTTCGCCCAGTGGTTGGACGTGGGCTCGTTGTGGTTCGAGGTCGAAGACTTCACTGGGGTCCTCGGTCGAGAAACATACGATCAAAGCCTAAGACTCCTTTATTATCAACGCGAGAAAAAAGGCGAATCCAATAAATTGCTGATTCTAAATGTCTTATCCGTTTAAAGCCAATAGGTTGTTGATGCGCAATTGTTTAGCTAACACGCTGGCCATAGACGCGATGGTCCGGCTAATCCGCATTTGCCGGAACGATCCCGAGAGGGTTGCGCTTCACAAGCCCCAGCCTTCACAAGCCCGAACTGCCATTGTTCAGGGTCCCGTTAAGAGCACGGGAAAGGGCACCCGGCTGGCCCTAGCGGCCAGCGCACTTTTCGCGTTCGCAGCCTGGAAAGGCTCCGCACTCGCGACTGCTGCCACGTCCACCCCGACGCTCGACAATTACATCCGCCAATTCGAGGCCAGCTACCACGACGTTAGGACCCTCCGCGCCACCTTTACCCAGGAGTATTCCGCGTGGGACCGGAACCGGATGGAGTCCGGCGACGTCTACCTGGCACGCGGAGGCAAAATGCGATGGGAGTATCAGAAACCGGAGCAGAAGCTCTTTCTTTCCGATGGCAAAGACGTGCTGCTCTACGTGCCGGAGCAGAAGCAACTCACGCGCACGCCCATCAAGGAAAGCGGGGACGTGCGCGTACCTTTTGACATCCTGGTTTCGCACCTCAACCTGCGGCGCGCCTTTTCGAAGATCGAATTTGCGGACTCAGTCCAACCCGTGCAGCCCGGCGACCGTGTTCTGCGGGCTTATCCGAAGCACGGCTACGAAGAGGTCTACCACGATGTGGTGGTTGAGCTGACGCCCACATTTGATATCCGCCGCCTGGCGGTGAGCTACCCGGACGGGACGTCAATGACGTTCACGTTTGACCAGATTTCGCGCAACGTCACGGTGCAGCCGTCGATGTTCGAACTCACGCCACCGGAGGGAACCGAGGTCATCCAGCAGTGAGACGAGTTCCGACATTGGGGGGCACGTAGGGGTACGGCTTGCCGTACCCTGCGCTGTTGGTCCAGCCAGACAAGGGTACGGCAAGCCGTACCCTACGTGCGCTTTGAAATTACCGTGTCGCAAGCTGGATTTGTTGCTGAAGGCTGAAAGCTGGCGGCTTCTACACATCGATGACGTAGCGATGCAGGGCCGCCGCCACCCCATCTTCGTCATTGGAGAGCGTCCTGGCCCAGCCGTCGCAGCACACGCCGGGCTCGGCATTGGCCATCACCACAGGCCGGCCGGCAAACTGCAGCATCTCGCGGTCGTTGAAGTTGTCACCGAGGGCCATAACTTCGGCCGCGGCGATGCCCCGCCGCTCAGCCCAAAGCTTGAGCGCGGCGCCTTTGGTGCAGTCACGGTTCATCACGTCAAGCAGCACCGTGTTGCGAAGCGGATACTTGGTCCAGGTGAGCTGCACGCTAGGGGCGATAGCCGAGGCCGCGAGCACAGGCCCCAGGGGCTCGATCTCCGTGGGAGGGCCACCAAACATCACCTGAATGGGATCGCGCGCGTCGAGCCCGACGGCACCCTCTAGATCGGCCACTTCGAGCAGCGCATCCGGAGAGTTTTTTCGATACCACGCCAGAGGGCCCTCGGGCGACGCGCCCTCTTGCATCACCACTTGGCCGCGGCCCGGCAAGTCATGCATGAGTACCGCGAACCGCCGGAAACCGGTGGAGGCCCGCAGCGCCTGGAGGGCGAGCTCAGCCGGAAGAAAGTCGCGGTGGCAGGCTTCGCCCTCGAGATTTCCGATGCGCGCGCCGTTTGATGAAATCAGAGTGAGCGGGCAAGCGAGGGGTGAGACAATGGGGCGAGCCGAGTGAAACCGGCGGCCGGTGACGATCACCACTTCCACGCCGCGCTCGGCGGCCTTCACCAAAGCGTCATGGTTCGCGGGTGATATCTCCGAGCGGCTGTTCAACAGCGTTCCGTCAAGGTCTAATGCTACGAGGCGAATCGGCATGGGACTATTTTAGTACGAGCGCTAGGGATGCTGGCTGCGCGCCGCGATCTTTGTTGCCGCGTGCAAGAGCGTGCACCGGGTCTTTACTCGCCTCTTGTCTCTAGTCCACTTGCCACTCGTCACTTGTCACTTGTAGGCTTGGGATTTCCTCATGTCCGGCTATCACGTTTCTCATCTCGAGTGTTCGCGCTGCGCGAAGCAGTTTGAGGCGGGCCGGGTTTATAACCTGTGTGAATGCGGCTCGCCGTTGGTGGTCCGTTACAAGCTGGACGCCGCGACCATGCCCCGGCGCACGGTCGCGGCGCGTGTCAAGAATCTGTGGCGCTATCGTGAAGTGCTGCCCGTACGCGATGAAGCTTCCATTGTCAGTCTCGGTGAAGGGTTCACGCCTCTGCTTCACGCACGGCGGTTGGGTCAACAGCTCGGTTTGCCCGGTCTTTACTTCAAGGATGAAGGCGTAAATCCTACGGGTTCCTTTAAGGCGCGAGGCCAGGCGGTGGCGATTACCATGGCGCGCGAACTTGGCGCGCGAAAAGTGGCCGTGCCCTCGGCTGGAAATGCGGGCGGCGCCATGGCAGCGTACGCTGCCCGCGCGGGCCTGCAGGCGCTGGTTTACATGCCGGAGGGGACTCCGGTGATGAACCGGCTCGAATGCGCCATTCTGGGCGCTGAAGTGGTGCTGGCGCCGGGTAGCATCAAGGACTGCGGCCGCGCGCTTGCCGAACGCATCCGCGCAGAAGGCTGGTTTGATGTCTCCACTCTGAAGGAGCCTTATCGCGTGGAAGGCAAGAAGACGATGGCCTACGAGGTGATCGAACAGCTTGACGGCCGGGTGCCTGACGCGATGATTTATCCCACCGGCGGGGGCACAGGTCTGGTGGGCATGTGGAAAGCGTTCGCGGAGATGGAGCAACTTGGCTGGACGGATGGGCGCCGCACGCGCATGTTTGCCGTGCAGGCTACGGGCTGCGCTCCCATGGTGCGCGCCTTCACTCAGGGAACAGAACGCGCGGAGGAGTGGATCAATCCTCAAGCTGTCGCCAGCGGACTGGGTGTGCCGTCAGCGGTGGGTGACTTTCTGATTCTGCGCGCGCTTCGCGAGAGCAACGGCAGCGCGGTTGCGGTCGAAGATCAGGCGATGCTGGAAGGAGTGCGTGAAATCGCACAGGCGGAAGGCTTGGTGACTGCTCCCGAAGGTGGCGCTACGCTGGCGGCGCTGAAGCAACTGTTAGCGGATGGCACTCTCTCGGGGTCCGAAACCGTGGTCTTGTTCCTTACCGGCAGCGGATACAAGTATCTTGAAGTTTTGGAGGCGATCGCAGAGCTGAGAGCGAAGTAGGGGCGGGCCTTGTGTCCGCCCGTGGGGCGACCACGAGGGTCGCCCCTACTTCTGGCCCTATGCGATGCGTCCCGCTTTAGTTCACAACCAACGAAACCGTCACGGTGTGAATCCCTCCGGCACCTGCCGCCGTGAAGGTGATGGGATACGTACCAGCCGGGGTGGATGTGCTCGTTTGCACCGTGAATGCCGAGGCTTTGCCCGCCACCACCGAGCCGGCCGACCACTTGCCTGACGCGCCCGGAATGCTGGTGACACCTGTTGCGCCCAGGGTGACGGTTCCATTGAAGCCCGCTGCCACCACTTCCGCTCCGAACGAGGTTGATTTTCCGGGGGTGACCGTGTTCGAGGCCTCGTTGAGGATCAGCCAGAAATCGGCCGAATCCGGTGTGATCTGGCATGCGGAGGGCGCCGACGGCACCGCTTCCGGAGCTGCCGAGTGCCTATCCTGGCCTGTCAGGGACTGCCAGCCGGCGAGGTTCAGCCGGGTTCCATGTTGGGGCGTGGGGACAACGAACGCCGCGCTGCCAGGGTTCCAGGTGTTGTAGTCCGAAACCAGCGTCGAGGTGAGGTTGGTCCAATCCGCGCCCGAAAGATAGCCGTCATTAAAGGCGCCACCGGATCCACCCTCGATCACATTGCTGGTGAGGGTCAGATGCTCCGTATACATCTGGGTGGTTTGGCCTGTTTGCCAGTTTGTAACTGGCTCTCCGCCACCGGGGCCAGTGGTTACAATCTGCCCGCCGCCGCTGTTGGTGAGCGTGTTTCCGGAGAGGGTAAGGTAGGTGGAATCCTTCACGCCCACGCCGATGTTAGAGAAAGTATTGAGCTGCGCACCACAGATGTCGCTGTTGGAGATCAGCACGGGCCCTTCGTCAGCCTCTACAAACGCGCCCATCAGGAGGTTGCGGGTAGCTACCACGCCGCTGGCGGTAATGTCAGCGTTGTCCGTGTCCCAGTGGATCGCGTGCGTTGTGTTGTAGGCCACCGTGAGGCCATTCACGGTCTGGTTGCGCATATGCATAAAATGGGCGCCCGACGCGTTCCAATTGTAATAGGCTCCCTGCGCGCCCCGCCAGTTGTTGTAGGAGGCGTCATCCGACTGCCAGAGGCTGTTCACCAGCTTGTAGCCGCCAAAACCCGCCTCGCCGTTGTGACGCGCGGCGGAGTTGATCACCGTCACGTCGTTCACGCCGCTTATGTTCAGGCCCTGGCCGTTGTTCCAAAGAAAGTTGTCCGTGTCCACCAGGATGTTGCTGCCCCTCTGTTGGACAGACGAAATCGACACCGCGGCGGCATTCCAGCGGCAGGAATCGGAATGTTCGAAGGTCAGACCGCGCAACACCACGTCGCTCTTGTTTTGAACCGAGAAGAGGTTCTGTCTCACCGATACTTCAACCGTGGCTGCGTTCAGATTGGTCCCGGCGGTCGGCTCGATGGAAACCTGACCGTGAGTCTCATCCACAAAGAACGTTCCCGGCTGTAACTGGGCTGAGGCCAGCACCTGCGTGAGGGGTTCTCCGTTCACAAAGATCATTTCGCGCCGGCGCACAATGGCCTGTTCCGTGGGACCCGACGGCGCCGCCGGGCAGGGGCCCCATCGATAAGGCCACGAGTGGGCGAACACCTTGGAATTGCCGGAGCTGGCTTGCCACCCGGTCCAGACGTCGCCGCCGGAAACAATCACGGTGCCGTTGGTCTCCGCCTGAAAAGTCTCGGGCGCCATCGTGTCCTGACCGGTCGCCTGCAAGGTGACGGTCTCGCGGTAGGTGCCGGGAAGGATGATCACGCGCGTGCCCACCTTTTTGCGGTTATTGGTCTCGGCGATGCCGGCCGCAGCGCCAATGGTCTTGAGCGGCTTCGCTTGCGTGCCGGGATTCGTGTCTGACCCCGTTTTTGTGTTGACGTACAGTTGAACGGTTTCCAGTGACTCATTGACATCAGCCTGGGCCCAGCCCAAAGCCGCTGGCACAAACGCAAATGCGACTGCAAATACGATGCTGCGAAGCCTCATGGGTCGTCACCTCAAAATGGGGATTGGGAGCCTGAGGCCGTGCGATCCGGCTCTGGGTGGCTCCGGTACCTTGGTACCGGTACCGAAGAACCTCATCGGCAGAAGTCTGGGCCGACATGAAATGCGCGGTGCAAGTAGTAGCTGCAGCCGGCGACGGGGCTAATCAGAAGACAGGGAGAGACCTCTGTAACCTAGAATCTGCACCGCCTCTCGCCGAGCGAGGATGATCTTAATTGGCAACTCGGATAGGAAAATGGAGTATGCTAACGTCCAGGCTGGGGGACCGGGAGCCGGAAGGGCCGCACGGGATTGCTCATCCGCGTGACGCGCCAGAGCGGCTTGGGGAATGATACTTATAATTCCAATCGCAATCGCAGTCGCCCTCGCCTTGGCTGTTCTGTTCGTCGGCTGGATCCTCACGTTAATGAAGCCCTGCCGCCGCTGCGACCACGCGTGGATGTTTCATCAGGGATATCGCTGCTCGCGGTGTCACAACAGGGCGGCTCAACACGCTTATGAATAACCCGTGAGATCAGCCCGCGCTGGCGTGCCATTGGTCTTAAAGGTTTTCATGCTAAGGCGTGATGTGGCGGCATGAGCCACTGCATGAATCATGCTAACATGAGGTGCAAGCGCGGACCGAAAGGAGCTTGTGCTGGCGTCAGAATGCGCGTGCTGCGGGTTTTCTCGCGCGGCAAGGGGCATCGCTTGGAATGCGAATTGAAATCAAAAGCTTACCTCTGAAGCTGGCACTGATTGCGCTGGAGTCGGCGGTTTTCGTGATTCTCACCCTCTGGGTGGGGAAGGTCTACTTCGCTGACCTCGTGTCGCGCAGGTTTAGCGCTGAGAATCTTGGCTTGGCGTCGCGCCTTGACCCCGGCAACTCAGACTATCATTTGAGACTGGGTCGCATCTTTCAATACAGCTTGTCGGATATTGACCCTATCCGTGCGATGGCAGAGTTGACCCGCGCCACCCAACTGAACCCGATGGACGCTCAGCCCTGGCTTGATTTGGGCGCCGCACAAGAGGTGGCCGGCAAGATCGACGAGGCAGAGGTAAGCCTGCGGCAAGCGGACTATCTGGCTCCCAATTTGCCCGGGTTTCAATGGGCCATCGCTAATTTCTTTCTACTGCATGGCAACAACAACGAGGCCATGCGTCATTTCAAGGTGGTGCTGGCCGGGACCGATCAGTACAACGGCGTGATCTTCACTACAGCCTGGAAGGCGATTGGGGACGGGGACCAGATTCTGGCCACTTTGATCCCCAATAAGCTTTCAGCGGAATTTTCTTACCTTTATTTCCTCGTCGGGCAAAACAAAGGACCTGAGGCCAAGAAGGTATGGGAACGCATCGCGGCGAACCCGTCGTCGTTTGGTCCCGACGTGACGGCGCCATATATGGACTGGCTCATGCGAGCCCACCAGCCTGACGAGGCCTACAGCGTGTGGACCGACTTGCGAAAGCGAAAGTTGATCACGGAATCGGAGGCTCCGGGCAATTTGGTGGCGAATGGTGACTTCGAGCAGGGAATCGAGAACTTCGGCTTCGGCTGGCGAATCATTAATTTTCCTGGCGTTTACGTCACGCAGGATAGTGCGATGTTTCACTCCAGCGGACACTCCATTCTGATTGCCTTTACGGGAAAGGGCAATTTGGCTTACCAAGGCTTCTTCCAATGGGTGAAGGTCACGCCCGGAGTGGCTTATCAGGCTCGGGTCTACATGAGGACCGAGGGTATCACCACAGACAGTGGACCCCGCCTGCAGATTTTTGACACATTCAATCCCCCTGCCCTGACTGCCTTTTCGGATCAGCTCATAGGCACCAACGCGGGCTGGACTCTGCTGAGCGTCGACTTCAAGCCCAAAAACCCTTACGTTACGGTATGCATCGCCCGTATTCCCAGTCAGAAGCTGGACAATAACATTACCGGTAAAGTTTGGGTGGATGACGTCAGCGTCGCGCCGGTGGACTAGGGCGCCGTTCAGCAGGTGGGCGAAGCAAGCACAGCATTCTTCGGCCAGCGTCGGGTCACTTAGGCGCCGGTCGCAGAGCCGTTACGCAGTTCGCCCCTTCGAGCGCTTGTCACTCGCGAGCTGTCACTGTTAGGCTTAAGCATGCGGAGTTACAACCAGCCTCAGATTTCCTTCGGACCGCCCTTCACCGGGGCCGTGAAGTCGCTGGTGATCGTGACTTCCGCGGTGTTCCTGGTGACTTACGTCCCAGCACAACTCCTGCAGGCTCCGGTTCCGTTTGGCACCCTGTATTTCGGGCTCATTCCGTACGATGTGACGCACAACCTTTTTGTGTGGCAGCTCGGCACCTACCTTTTCTTGCACGGCGGATGGTTCCACATCATCTTCAACCTCTTCGCGCTCTGGATGTTCGGCTACGACCTGGAACGGGCCTGGGGATCACAGCGGTTCCTAACGTATTTTTTTCTCACGGGAATTGGAGCGGGACTATTCAGCGTGGTGCTGCAGCCTACCAGCTTGGTACCCACCATTGGGAACTCGGGCGCGGTTTACGGAATCTTGCTGGCGTACGGCGTGCTGTTTCCTGATCGTCCGATATTCCTCTGGTTTGTCGTCCCCGTGAAGGCCAAGTGGTTTGTGCTGATCATGGGACTGATCGAGTTTTGGGCCTCGCTCACGCAGCCGGGCTCGGGCGTGAGCCACGTTGCGCATCTCGGCGGGATGCTCTTCGGCTACATCTACCTTCGCGCGTTGCGGAGCGGGCATGGCCGAAGGCCGGGGTTCGACCTTCGCGGTCAGTATGAGGAATGGCGCCGGGCCCGATTACGCCGCAAGTTCGAAGTGTATATGCAGAAGCACGAGCGGAAAGACCCTGACCGCTGGGTGAACTGACGCCTGCTCTGGGTCTCCCGAGTGCTGGAAGCCGCGGGGCCGCCGGTGAAGATCGGTGATTCACGGCACCGCTGCGAATGAAGAACTTCTGCTTGACACCGCTCTGACCAGACGGTAAGGTTGTGCTGCCGCTATCGAGCACAGTTCTTTGACAATCCTTATTCCGTGGGTGGTCCCGGCCTCGAGGCCGGGAACAAAAGGAAAGGCCGTGAGAATCGGCTGCGGTCCCGCCACTGTAATCGGCGAGCCAGACCCTTCAAGGCGCCAGCCTGACAGCTGGGCCAGCCACTGTGCCCCTGACTCTGATCCGTGGGCACGGGAAGGCGAAGGGATTTCGGCGTTGACCCGAGAGCCAGGAAGCCTGCCCGGGAATGCTTTCAACCTAACTCTTCGACGGAAAGAGTCTTGAGGTACGCGCCGGCCTCCCGTTCCGCTGCTTGAGGAACTGGGAGGCTTTTTTTGTGGCCGACATCCCGTGACTCTCTCCGCCGATCAACGCCCCGCCGCGTGAGCGAGGAGAAAGAGTAGAGCCACAATGTTAACAGCGATCTTGCGCCCGATCCGCGCGGCGCAATCGTCATCGATACTTCGGACCTTTCGCACCGTAAAGTCCGCGCGCACGGTTCCGGACGAATCCTGCCTACGCGCTTCCCACTCCGTCCAGACAATTCTTCATCGAAGCAAGTTCGTGACCGCAGTGCTGGCGCTGGCGCTTGTCGCGGCACCGCGACTGCAAGCCAGTTCCATCGGCGGAACTGTGGTTGACCCCCAAGGTCGTCCGGTTCCGGAAGCTCGGGTCACTTTGCTCTCGCCACTCAGGGCCGTCCGACAACGCACCACCAGCGCGGATGGCCGCTACCGCTTTGACGGCCTTGATCGCGGCGTTTACATGATCCTTGCTCAAATTACGGGTTTCTCAGCAACCGACACCAAGGTACAGTTGAGCGCGCAGCAGGACCGCACGGTCGATCTTCACTTGAAGCTCAGCGCCCTTGAGCAACAAGTAGTGGTGTCGGCCTCACTCGGAGGCGCGCTCGCGCCGCAGGTGGGCTCTTCGGTGAGCGTTCTAAGTCAAAGTGACATGGAAGATCGTGGCAATCAGACCATTTATGATGTCCTGCGTGCCGTGCCAGGTGTTAGCGTGAACCAGAGCGGCCGCTGGGGCGGCGTTACCAGCGTCTTCGTGCGCGGGGGAGAATCGGATTACAACCTGGTGCTGATGGATGGCATCCCGTTGAATCAGTTTGGGGGCTCCTTCGACTTCGCTCCGCTCACCAGCGACGGCGTGGAGCGGGTGGAAGTGACCCGCAGCCCCGAAAGCGCTCTCTACGGCGACAACGCGGTCTCGAGTGTAGTGGACATCATCACCCAGCAGGGTGAAGGCCCCCCACACTTTGACCTACTGGAAGAAGTGGGGAACTTCAACACGTACCGCCTCGCCCTGGGAGCCAGCGGACTCACGCACGGTCTCGGATGGTCCGTGCACGCAAGCAGGCTTTACTCGGGTGGAATCGTCCCGAACGATCAGTACACTGACCAAAGCGCGTTGGTGAGCCTCACCTATCCGTCTGGAGGACGCCGTCAGTTGAGCTTCCACTTTTTCGGCAATGCGAACAATGCGGGCGACCCTGGGCCCTACGGCTCAGACCCTGACCATCTCTTTACCGGCATCGACATGGTGTCCCGCGACAAGCAGAACCTGTTCGGTTATGCCCTGAGTTACGCCGACCAGTTCACGTCCCGCTTCCGCCAGGTAACAACCGCGACGGTTGCGACCAATAACTATGACTTTCTCTCGCCGTTTGGCGACGAATTTACGCACAACCTACGGGCAGTTTTCAACACTCGCAGTGAGGTCTTGATTTCAAACCAAGACTTTCTGGTGGGCGGGTTCGAGTTCAATCGCGAGCAGGTCGCGGACACTTACATTGCCGACGCCAGCAATGTGCCCTTCCTGCTCCGCCGCAACACCTTCGCTTACTTCGCGGAGAACCGCTGGATTCCAGCCGGCCGCTGGTCTATCACTGCCGGCGTGAGAGCGGATGACATTCGTACGGGCTCCTTGCCGCCCGACCCCTTTGGCGAGAGGCCTCCGATTCCTGCGAACAGCATCGTGCAGGTGAATCCGCACTTGTCAGCGGCATGGCTCGCTCACCCTGCCGCGTTGTCCTCGAAATCGCTTGGCGCGACGCGCCTGCACACCAGCTTTGGCACCGGAATTCGCGCTCCCAGCGGATTCGAACTCGCCTTTACCAATAATCCCACTCTTAAGCCGGAACGCAGCCTCAGCTTCGACGCGGGCGTTGAGCAGCGCATGCTGCGTGACCGCGCAGTGTTCGACCTGACGTATTTCTACAATCGCTTCAAAGATCAGATCGAGGTGCTGGGAGGTTCGCTCACCAACCTCAGCACGTTTACCTCGGCGAATCTCGGAAACGCCCGCGCTCAGGGGTTGGAAGCTTCGTTTCACATGCACCCCAGTTTCGCCTGGAATTTTGAGGCCGGTTATTCCTTCGTGCCAACCTCAATTTTGGCGCTGGATGGGACGAGCGAAGCGCTGGCGCCCTTTCAGGTGGGGCAACCGCTGCTGCGGAGGCCGAAAAACTTCGGATTCTACGCGCTATCCTGGAGCCGGAACCGCCTCACCCTCGAGACCGCCGGATACTTGCGTGGGCACGATCTCGACCTTGAGCCGAACTATGGTACCTATGCATGCGAACTGGGGCTGCAGTGCCTCTTTGAAAACAAGGGTTATGCCCGACTTGACGGCGGATTCTCGTACCGCGTCTATAGGAGTCTGGAATTGTACGGCAGACTTTACAATCTGCTGGACAAGCACTACGAGGAAGTGTTGGGTTATCCGGCGTTGCCGCTGAATTTCGTGGCTGGACTGCGTTTCACATTTCCGGCGGAATGAGCGCGCCCTTAGGGCAATGTGGGAAACCGCCGGAAAGACTAGAGCACGCTCGTTTAGAGGCTCATCAGATATTCAGACGCGCTTAGGTTGCCGAAACGAACGCTCTTGATTCGCTCGCCCAATTCGTTGGCAAAGTACTCAAGCACAGCCGTCATCTTCAAAAAGATCGGCTTCTCAAGCATACCGAGAAAATGCACCACCGCTAGGAGTAGTGAGAGCGTTCCAAAGTAAGCCGCCAGCAACCGTTCTGAACGTGACAGCCGATGACTCTGATTCGCGGCGTTTCGTAACAGGTAGGTCAATGCCAGGTAGTCGCACTTAAGCTGCACCCGGAAACGCGTGTAATCTACGGGAGCGTCAAATTCCTCGAGCGCATTGCGAACGAAGGGGAACTCGAGGCGATTGGCCTCGACGATTGGGTCAGGGAGTGGATCTTCAAATCGGCGGCGCAGTATTTGCTCGCACACCGCTTGCAAATAGAATAGGAAGAGTGCCAGTGAACCGATCAAAATGAGCGTAGCTGAAACCATTCTCCCCTCCGTAGACTAGGTCGAGCGTGTCAAATACCTCATGCCGGGACCGGAATTCCTTGACCTGCCCTGTTCAAAGGATCCTTGACGTCCCGAGGCTCGCGGATGACCGCGTACAACCAGAGCGCCAGCATCCCTAGCGTACAAAGAGGTGATAGATACTCGAGGAGGGTGCGGGCAGGTCCCTGATTACCGGCCAGATATGCCAAGGCAGAGTTTGCCGCCGGCCCGGCGCATTGAATTCCCAGGCCGCAAACCAAAAGTTGCAACTGTCGATCCGCGTCTTCAAACCGCAGAAGCATTAGATAGAGCAACGTGTTCAATACTGCGCAACTGAAGTACAGGTTTTCGCTGAACTCGTATATGTAGCTCGTACGGAGCTGGTGATAGTGTTGGGTAAAGGCCGAACAAGAAATCGCAAGCACCAGCAGCAGCACCAGCCCTAGGACGGGCCGCATGAAGGCCCACATTTCCTGGTGCCGTGAGCAGGCGCGACGGAAGAAGGCACAAATTAGTAAGAAGATCCCAAGAACCAACAGCAGTTCCGTGAACCAATACCAGACAAAATATTGATGTGATTTCTCGCCATAGTGATAGAGAGTCCAGGGGCGTGCGATGGCATCGACGGCAAACACGGTAGCCGCGAAGACTACTAGCGCGGTCAGACGGTTCGCATAGCCTCGCAAAAGCAAGACCAGGAGCAACCCAAACTCCAGTGCGTACCCGACGTATGCCAGAAGTTCGGTCAATAACGCCTGAGACATAAGCAATAAGATACACTACCGGCGTTTGAAATGCAACACCAAAATTTTCGTGTTTCCACCGGCAGATGGCGGTGGGCTCGGTGATACTCGCCGACTAAGTCAGTCCGAGCGGCGCCCAAAATTGGGCGCACCGGGTTCCGGGCGGCGGCAGCGGCACCGGTGAAGTACCAACGGCTACCAGTTTCGGCTCCTCGGTCCGGGTTCCAGGGGGCGGGAGCGGCACTGGCGAGGTGCCAACGGCTACCCGTTTCAGGTCTTCGCTCCGGGTTCCAGGCGGTGGCAGTGGCACCGGTGAAGTACCAACCGCTACCAGTTTCGGCTCCTCGGTCCGAGTTCCGGGCGGTGGCAGCGGCACCGGTGAAGTACCGACGGCTACCAGTTTCGGCTCCTCGGTCCGGGTTCCAGGGGGCGGCAGCGGCACCGGTGAAGTACCAACCGCTAGCAGTTTCGGCTCCTCGGCCCGGGTTCCAGGACCCGGCAACGGAACCGGCCAGGTCGCCCCAGCCCTCGCGTTGGCAGTCTGATCAGCCGAGCTTGGGGGAACAGGTGCAACCCCGAACGCACCAATACCAAGATTCTCTCGGGTAGAACCGCCAATTGCCAAGGACACTTGACGCAAAGAAACCCCTGCTAGAACCACCAAAACAGCAAGTAAAACCCGAACGACATGCTTATTCATTAGACTCCCTCCTCTTCTATTCGGTTTGCGAACGCAATCCGTTGTGCTAAATACTAAGTGATGCATATTCTATGTGTCAATAGTACGACCTATCTTTAGCGTAATTTGAGATTTACGTGATCACTGCCAGCGTGGTCGGATGCATTGCAGACGGTGACTTCTGCTCGTCCGCCTTCGCGTCACCGGCTTTCCCGGAACCGCTAGTTGCTAGCTTCAGTGCTCAAGACCTTAAAACGATTATATCTTTCGAGAATCTCGCACAATGCTAAACATTTGCCGGTTGACTGCGCGGCGTGGCCCGTCATCTAATTCAGACAGCCAAGTTTTCGGGAGATGACACAGATGAAAAAACCGCGATCGCGACAGATTGTGGGGCTCAGCGTGACCACCGTCACGCTGCTGGGTCTCCTTATTCCGGTGCGGCAAGAGCTCGCAAGATACCACCAGGACCAGCAACCCCAGCCCGCTCAAGACCAACAGTCTTCACCTTCGTCGCCAGGTCCCGCTACGCAGCCCGGCGAGACGGTGTTAGTCCCGAAGAAGACGCAACCTGCTCCTGGCACGCCCGCCACTGCCGTTCCGGAAGAAAAGAAGCCCGAGAAAATCAACCCCAAACAGATCTACGCAATCTCCACCACCACCAATCTGGTGAGCCTCGATGTGCTCGTGACTGACAAAGATGGCAACCCCATCCCAAGCCTCACCAAGACCAACTTCAAAGTCTACGATGATGGAGTTGAGCAAGCCTTGAGTAACTTCGGAACAGGCGATGCTCCGATGACGGTCTGCCTGCTGATCGAATTTTCCAGTCGCTCGTGGGTACACCTGTATCTTGCTCTGGAGGACGTCTATTCGTTCCTGGGCACTATGAGACACGATGACTGGGTGGCGGTGGTTGAGTACGACATGCAAACCCACATCCTGACAGATTTCACTCAAGACCGCAGCACCGTCCGTGCGGCGTTAGACACCTTGCGAATTCCGGGGTTCCAGGAAGCTAACCTCTTCGACGCCCTTGCCTTTACCATCGATCGCATGAAAAACATTGAAGGGCGGAAGGCGATCATTGCGATTGTCGGCGGCGCCGGCAACAGGATGCTGGGCTTGAATGGTATCGATACCTTCAGCAAGATCACTTATCCAGAAATGCTGAAGATTGCCAAGGCTTCCGAGACGCCGATCTATGCCGTCAGCACCGTCGAGTGGGAGAATGTGCGCGGCATGGCTTCAGACATGACAGACATTCAGGCCAAAACCGAGCTCACCTACATTACTCAGAATTCGGGAGGCCAGGCGTTCTTCCCCCGCTTCGAGGCCGAGTTTCCCGAAGAATTTCAGCAGATCGCTGGTCAGATGCGCACTCAGTACAGCCTTGGATTCATCCCGTCCAACTCAGCCAAGGACGGCAAGTACCATAAGCTGGCGGTGAAGTTGGTGGACGCCGACGGATCGCCGCTGCGGATCACGAATGAAAAGGGCAAAGCTGTTAAGTATAAGATCATCGCACGCGATGGATACTACGCGCCGAAGTCGTAGCTAGTCCCCCTTAACCTGGTCACACTGCCACCGCAACTCGAGAGTCGATAAGCCGCTTGGCGGTTAATCACCTTGTGCCCTCACAGTCCGGCTTCCGGCACGGTTGCCGAAGAGGTGACCACGTTCTCAGCGGGCGCCTGAGCGATGGTCAGTGGATATCCCAGCCGCCGCCAAGCATCGAGCCCTCCCTCCAACGGCCTTACGCGCGTAACACCTCGCTGACGTAAGAGGAGCGCCACACGGGCGCTCGTGGCTTCGTTGGGTCAAGTGCAGTAGAGCACGACGTCGCGGTCTCGAGGGATTTCCTCATGACGCCGCTCGATCTCCTCGGGAAGCATGCGGATTGCGCCCACCACCGTCGCAGGATCCGCTTCGAACTCGACAAGGCCGCGCAGGTCAACCACCGTTAAATTCTCACCTGCTGAGACTTTCTCAAATAGTTCTTCGGGCGTAATGCGAGCAATTCGAAGTTCACGCCTCAGGCGGCGCCGCTCGCGATATTTCCAGCCAATATAGACGGCAAGCCCGGCCACCAGGAGCACGATCAGTCCTGCCCCGAGACGCAACGCGTACCGCCCCACCCGGTCGAGTTCGGGGCTGAACAAATAGCCTGCCACGAGATAGCTCCCGGCCCAGAGGAGGGAACCGGCTGCGTCCCACGCAAGGAACCGGAAACGTCCCATTCGAAGCAACCCTGCGATAGGCGCGGCTGCCGTCCCCAGTCCGGGGATAAATTTAGCAACCAGGAGTGCGCGCCCACCCTGCCGGGCAAAACGATCGTGTGTCCGCCGCACGCAAGAATCCGGCTCGAGCGAGATTCGGCACAACAGTCTCAGAATGGAATAGCCGCGTAACTTGCCCAATTGGTACCAGGCGGCGTCAGCAATCAGACAGGCGAGAAGGGCTAGCATGAGAAGCCAGCTCAGAGAGAGGCGGTGCGAACCTGCCAGCGCGCCGGCCGCCAACAAGAGGGGGATCGACGAAATCGGCAACCCGATCAACTCTGCGAAAACCGCGACAAAGGTCGCCGAGTACGCGTGACTGAGCAGGAACGGGATGATATGACTCATGTGTGATGCAGGGCAGCACCCACCGCGCCCCCCAACCTGGTTTCAACACGGGTGGATGCAAATCCGTGAGCCGCAACGCCGGTTCCAGGGAACAAAGGATCTAAAGCCCAACCGGCATGTTTTAGATGCCTCGCCGCTTGCGGCCGGTGCGGCAACACCCAAGCGCGGTTCAGGCACGGAGGCGGACTCTGATTGGCTCTGCCGCTTTATTTCTCGTCTGAGCTAAAATGGCCAAGGGTCACAGGGGGCGTGACCAGAAGCCGATGCCAAAGAGCCGAACATCCCGTTCGCAGCGCCGTGATGAGGCGTCCCTTGAAACCCCCTTCATCCCGGAAAAGCTTTATTTCCGGATCGGCGAGGTGAGCCGCCTCACTCATACGAAGTCGTATGTGCTGCGCTACTGGGAAACCGAGTTTCCGATGCTGCGGCCGGGCAAGAGCTCTACGGGTCACCGGCTTTATCGCCGCCGGGATGTAGAGATCGTGTTCCAAATCCGCAGCCTGCTCTACGGCCAGGGATTTACGATCCAGGGCGCACGCAAGAAGCTGGCGGATGATGCCGGACCACGACGAGAGACGGGCAGGCAGAAACAATTGTTTAGAGGCGGAACCGAGGGTCCTGCGGCTGCCGGACTGGGCTCAATCCGGCGCGAACTGCAAGGCATTCTGGAGATTCTGAAGAAAAGGTGACCGCTGCGAGAAGGACGTCTCGAAATCTGGCTGAAACGTCTCTTCGACCATGAGGAGGAGCATTTTCCCTCGCAAGTGTAACACCATACCTCCGACGCCATTCGCTGCAGAATTTCTGTTCCGAAAATTTCGGTCAGGCAACGGTGGGCTCACCAGCGGGCTCGCGGCTCCAAGAAATCGCAGCCTTCACCCAGCGCAGGCTGAGTCGATCGTAAACCGATCTTTCGGGCATTTTCATGCTTCGGGGTGTCG
>DATJYK010000215.1:0-1201 GCA_035578005.1 Terriglobia bacterium | reverse complement strand
AATCAGTTGCGCGCCATTCTGCTGGAGCGAGGAATGGTCGCGCCGCAGGGCAAGCGGAAGCTCGAGCAGTTCCTGGCCGTGCTGATGGATGAGCAGGGCGGAGCGGGATTGAGCCCGCGGATGATCGTGCTCGTCGCCGACGCTCGCGCGCAATGGGCGGAACTCGATCGACGGATCTCTGCGTTCGACGCCGAGTTCGTCTGCTGGGTGAAGGAGAACGAAGAGGCTCGGCGGCTGACGACAATCCCAGGCGTGGGCCCGATCGTCGCATCCGCCCTGGTCGCCGCCATCGGTCGGGCGGAAAGCTTCGACCGCGGGCGCGATCTCGCCGCGTGGCTCGGCCTGGTTCCCCGTCAGTTCACAACCGGAGGCAAGCCGAAGCTGCTCGGGATCAGCAAGCGCGGCAACAAATACCTGCGCAGGCAGCTGATCCATGGAGCGCGTGCGGCTCTGCCCTATGTGGCCGAGCGCGACACCCCGCTCGGCCGTTGGGCGAAAGAACTGATGAGCAGGGCTCATCGCAATGTCGCGGTCGTCGCCTTCGCCAACAAGCTGGCGAGAATCGCCTGGGCGGTGCTGCGGCGCGGAGAACGGTTCGTCGTCACAGGAATGCCGGTAGTGGCATAGAGCTCGGCCGGTCGCGCTCAAAGCGTCCATCGGTCAACAGGGGTTTGCGAGAGGGTAACGACGGGATGGCCTGACAGTCGAACGGCGCTCCGGAAGCCTGGTTTAAAAAACGGCGCGCTCGACGCCGCGTCTTTTATGAGGACCGAAGCGCGCGTATCTCCATCATGGCCGGGAGGAGACCCTTCGAGGCCGGATACGTTGAAGCAGACTGATCAGCTGCCGATCCTGAAAAACCCCCTTGCAGACGGGGCGGGCCATACGTTTTTAAAACGTGATCCCCTCGCGGCGAAGAAAGCGACTCATCATCGATGTGTCCGCCTTCACCCCGCGTTCGGCGAGCAGACGGTCGCACAAGGCCTGCTGGGTCAGGTCGGACTGCGCCGCCAGAGCCGTCTCGATGAACGCCCGGTGCGGCGCAAGCTTGGAAGCCCGATGGCCTCCTGTGCCGACCGGCGTCCGCGAACCCGCCTCCGTGAGCCTTCGAATCCAACGGATCGCCGAAGACTCGCCAATCCCAAACCGGTCCGCGGCCGCCCGCCGGCTCATGCCTTCCTTGTCGACCGCATCGAGAACC
>DATJYK010000214.1:0-2481 GCA_035578005.1 Terriglobia bacterium | reverse complement strand
AACGAGGGGATTGAGGAATGTCCCCAATAGTGAGTCTGACGAATCATTTCCGGAGGTGGTCCAAGTTCGAGACCCCCACCATCCTTTGTACGGCCGCTCATATCGAGTGATCAGGAAGATCGGCCAGCGAGGCCGAAGCATTCCCGCTTCGTATGAAGTTGAGTTTCGCACGGGAAGCAGTCTCCTGATTCAGGCAACCGCAATCGAATATTATGGACAAGAAGCAAATCAGATTAAGCTGAGTCTGGAGGCTCTACTCGAGCTTTTATCGACAGCGGATTGTCCCGACGCACATGAGCATGGATCCAGCCGATCTTTGGTCGACGCTGACGCCCGCGCTCCGACGCCAGATCGTCGAAGACGTCGCCGCGATTTTGGCGGAGATCCCTCATGAAGTCCGAGTTGGTCACACCAAGCCACTTGGCGCGCAAAGCCGTAGTCTACATCCGGCAGTCGACGCCCCACCAGGTCGTAAGCAATCAGGAGAGCCTGCGCCTTCAATACGCGCTTCGCAAGCGCGCCCGCGAACTCGGATGGCGTGAGGCGGCCATCGATGTGATTGACACCGATCTCGGGTTGAGCGGCGCGTCTACAGCGCATCGTAACGGCTTCAAAGAACTCGTTGGCCGTGTTGGCCTGAGTGAAGTGGGGCTCATCCTGTCGATCGACGTGACCCGCTTGGCGCGTAATTGTACCGACTGGTATCCGCTCCTGGATATCTGTGGTCTGCGTGGCTGTCTGATCGCCGACCGCGATGGTGTCTATGATCCGGGCACTCCCAACGGACGGTTGCTTCTCGGGCTGAAAGGTTCGATCTCCGAGCTTGAGCTACATACGATCCGCAGTCGGCTGACCGCCGGCCTGCTGGCTAAAGCCGAACGCGGCGAACTTGCGGTTATGCTGCCAATCGGACTGATGCGGGACCCGAGCGGCGTGGTCGTTAAGGATCCCGACATGGCCGTGCAAGGGCGGCTCGGTCTCGTCTTCCAGTTGTTCCTGCAGCTGCGCAGCGTTGCCAAGGTCATGCGAGCGTTGAACGAGCGTGACCTGGAACTGCCGCGTCGTGATCGGTATGGTGATTTGTGCTGGACGCGCGCGACGCTGGCTGCCGTAGCGGCCATCTTGAAGAACCCCGCCTATGCGGGCGCCTTCGTCTATGGACGAACCCGCTTCCAGCCGCCGAAGCGGGAGGGCGCCCTGCCACAAAAGGCTCCGCGGCCGATGGAGGAGTGGCGGATCGTCGTCAAAGATCGATATCCAGCCTATATCGACTGGCCAATTTATGAAAAAATCCGGGCCGTCATCAGAGATAACAGAGCCGAATACATGCGCATCAAAACCCGAGGCGCGCCTCGCAATGGCGAGCTTCTGCTCCACGGCATCGCCTGGTGCGCACGATGTGGCCATAAGATGTACGTCCGCTACAAGGGCGGTGGCGAGTATGTATGCAACCACCTGCGTACCCAGGGAGGTCATCCAACCTGCCAACACATCCGCGCCGCTCATATCGATGCGGCCGTTGGCGATGCATTCCTGACCGCACTAGCGCCGGCTGAACTCGATGCCTTGTCGCGTTCCCGCCGGGTCCAGCAGCAGATGAACAATGCGTTACGCTCCAGCGCAGAACGAGAGCTCGAGCGCAAGCGGTACACGGCGGCGCTCGCCGAACGGCAGTTCAACCGAGCTGATCCAGATAATCGGCTGGTCGCCTCGGAACTCGAGCGCCGATGGGAAGCGGCGCTAAATGACGTGCGCGCCGCCGAAGAAGCGCTTGCCCGACAGACGCCGTCCAAAGCCATCACGCAAGTAGCCATAAGCAAGGAGCTCAACGACAAGGTCATCAGCCTCACCGGCCGCCTCCCGCAGATATGGGGTGACGAGGCTATCTCGGACGCGCATCGCAAGGCTTTGCTGCGATGCCTCATCGAAAAGGTCGTGCTGGATCGTGGTGAGAACGATTTGGCCCGGGCCAGGATCGTCTGGCGCGGAGGCGCCGTGACGGAGCTCGAGGTGAAGATGAGCGTCAACTCCGTCACCAAATTGACACGAGGCACAGAGATGCGGGAGCGCTCGCTGGCGCTCGCCCGCGACGGCGTCCCAGACGACGAGATCGCCGCAATCCTTACCCAAGAAGGCCACCGCTCTCCGCGTTGCGCCGATAAGGTGCTGCCTATCACCGTTGGGCGGCTCCGTCGTGCTGCTGCCATCAAGGTAGCTACCCAGCGCAGCCGATGGGAGCATGACGACTCACTCCTCAGCCCGCCCGAACTGGCACGAAGGCTCGAGATTCCGGTGAACTGGCTCTATGTCCAGATCCGAAGTAAGCGTTTGCTGATTGATCGCCAGCCAAGCGGCGCCTATCTCTTCCCGAATACACCATCCGTTCTTGACGCTGTCCGAAACCTTCGAAACCACGTCCTTGCGCAACTTGATCTAAGAATCTGTCAGCCTAACACGGAGGGGCATCAACATGGGTGATCG
>DATJYK010000213.1:0-1578 GCA_035578005.1 Terriglobia bacterium | reverse complement strand
CCCCTATGAGGGTTGTCAAGTGAGTTGGAGGATTATTTGTAAGATTTCATAAGTAGTGGACCGGCGAGGCGCAGCGGAGCGGAGGTGAGTCCGGCGCGGTAGCGGCCGGGTCGAGTGGGAGAGGAAGGGTGTTAATTTTTCTTGGTGTTGAACCGGGTGTAGTTGACTTAAAAGCATTTGTGCTGCAGGGCGGGCTTCGGTATGAGTGCGAAGGGAGAATGCCCCCGCACCAGCTCCTATTCGAGCAGACTCGTGACGAGTCGCCCCAGATGTATTTCATGGACGGGAAGCCGCCGGGGGCACGCGCCCCATCTAACAGCCGGACGCCCTGGTGGGGTCCAACTCCAGCGCCGGGCAGCGTGCCACCCTGCGGCCCAAATGCTTTTGTCGGGTGTGGGTTCAAAAGGTTAAGGATTGAAGGCTAAGCCGGAACCAGCAGCCCCAGATCGGCCAGCGAACAACGACCGGTGCGCCAGCGCCAGAGGTCAGTGGCCAGTTGGCGTGCCAGCGCCACCACGGTCTTCTTGCGTAAGGCGGTAGCGGTGGTCATGCGCTCGATGAGTTTGCGGCGGGCATGCCAGAGGGGTTGATAGCGCAACAGGCGCCAGACCGTTTCGACCAGCAAGACCCGCACATGTTTGTTGCCGTGGCGGTCAATGCTGCCCTGGCGCACGTTGGGGCCGCTGGTGTGTTCACTGGGACAACAACCGGTGTAGCTGCCCGGGGCCTTGCGATGCTTGAAGCGACCCCAGTCGCACACTTCCCCATCGAGCAAGGACAGGGTCAGTCGGCCCAGTCCCTTGGGCAGCTTGGCCTCGGTGACCAGCGCTTCGATCTGCTGGTTGAGTCCTTCCAGTTGCGCCTTGGCCGAGGTGATTTGCGCTCGCAGCGGTTCCAGATGGGTGCGCAGGAACACCGAGAGCTCCGGTAGCAACCGCTTCCACTTGCGGGGTCCGGCCCAGCCGGCGGGCAGGGTTTGCAGTTCGTGTTCCAGGCGCAAGGCCCGTCCGTGGTTTTCCAATTGCCGCACCTGCTTGCTCCAGAACTTCCGTTGCCGACCCAGTTCGCGCCGTTGCTGTTGGGCCACGGTAGGCACGCGGATGGTGGGCAGTTCATCGGTTTGTCCGTCCAGATAGCGGGCCAGGCGCAAACACAACGCCCGCGAATCGAGCCGGTCGTTTTTGCGGCGGCGTTGGGGATGCAAGCGCACCGGGCTGATGACCAGACTGTGGGCACCGGCTTGGACCAGTTGATAATGCAGGGTGTAACCGAAGCCGCAACTTTCATAGACGGTCCATACGGTGTAACCGGCCTGGACCTTTTCCCGCACCCACGCCACTAGCCGCGCGACGCTAAAACTCTGAGCGGGCTTGGGGTGTTGATGGTCGGATTGAACGGTGACGGTGATTTGCCTCAGGTCCACGTCCAGCCCCAGTTTGAGTAACGGCCGGGGATTGCTTTGCGCCGGATTTTGTGTTGTCGTGTTCATGTCATGAATGGGTTGATGGTTGGTTTTAGTCATACACCAGAGCGTGTGCCCGTTTTGCACGCGCTCGTCAACCCTTCATGGCATCTAAC
>DATJYK010000212.1:0-22846 GCA_035578005.1 Terriglobia bacterium | reverse complement strand
CTCTGATAAAGGTTTGACATGACATCCTCCTTTTGGATGGGTTCTCATCAAGCCACCTTGGAGGAGGATGTTACTCTCTTCAACGGTCAAACCTCTTCAAGTCTCACTGGTCGAACCAGTGGCTTACCTGAAGGACAGTTATTTCAAGCTGGTAGGCGAAACCTGGGTTCCTCAGGTCATCGATGATCCTCAGTTCCCCGGACGTATTCAGGCGGGCGGCCGCAAGGTCGGATGGCAACTGCGAGAACAGTGCGTCGTGCGCATTCTCTTCGAGTCCGGAGGTCGCATCTCCGAGTTGGTCGGATTGACGCTGGGCGACTGGGCCGCGAGGGGCTTGCTTCAGGAAACGCAAGCGTTCAGTAAGGGCAGTCACGGCAAGCGGATGAAGTTTCTCCGTTTCTCGGCAGAGACGGCCAAGCTGCTGCGGCGCTACTTCGACATAGAGCGTCGCCGGCTTGACTCCAACCACTATCGGTTGGAGGAGTATCTGCAGGCAGCACGTGTGAAGCCTGTTAACCTGTATGCGGCACCGCTCTTTCTGTCTCATCAGGGTAGCCCGCTAAGGCCGAAGACGTTCCGCGATCTCTATTGGAATCCCGCTTGTCAGGCAGCCGGCATCAGGGCAGATGTCCACGAAGCCCGTCATTGGTACGTCACGCAGATCATTCGCACCATTTACCAGACGACGCGCTCAGAAGCTGACATCAATCGCCGGTTGCGAGAATTAATCGAATACATGGGTTGGCGGAGCGGATGGGAAACGCTGGGCGCCTATCAGCACTTTTCGACCCGCAACGCCACGCCGAGATTCAAGACGAGCTTCACGGACGGATGGAGGGAGCAATGAAGGAAGCGCTGAGGGATCGCTCTCGCCGCCAGGCCGGTTTAAGGAATCCTTCAAGTTCTCCCAGCCAATCTGAGAACGCGAATCAAGTGCCGAGCGACCTCGACTTCGATTCTGACCTGGAATACTTGCTCACTCTCGGGGGCCACTGTGGAAACCGGAACCGTACCGATTAGGCCATGGGAGCGACTGGCCGGGAGGATCGCACCCGAGGTTCTGGTAGCGCCCAAAACAGGTGGTGATCCGCGCTACCAAGGGAACTGGCCGGAAGTGCCCCAGAAGATCACAACTTACCTGGAAAGAAACGTCATTGCGAAACCCTGGGCAGATGCGATGGCATTGCTGGCCTCGCTTATGGTCGCGCGACGGTTCGAGGTCAGCAGCGTCCTCAACAAAATCGTTATCCTTCATTCGCGATTCACATCTTGATTCCCGATTCTCGGGCTTGCCCGGATAGAAGACTGGGATCCTGCCCAACACATGCCGACGTATTAGAAAGCCGAGGTGCTCCCCAATGATCCTCAGACTGTACGCCAGAGGTTCTGGGCGGCATACAACAGCGCCAGCAAGTTGATGGCGCACTGGCTCGGAAGCCTTCCCGAGCCTCAGCGGCAGACTTATCAGAAGTTCACCTTGCCGTCTGTTTCCCGTTTGTTCGTCGAAGGCTTGACGCGCGAGAAAGAAGTAACTCAACGGCAGCAGCAGGTGCGCAAGGCCGAGACCGATGCGGTGGTGCCCAGATTCGCAGCCATCCGAGCCGAAGCCCATTTCCGCTACAACCGAATTGCGCGCTTACGCCGGGCCTACCACGAGGCGCTACGCACTTTAAGCGGAAAAGGACGCGATTTTCCTGTGACTTTTTCGTATGAGGAAGGCGGAGACAGAGAACTGGGCGTCCCGACGCACGAGCGACTATGGTTCCGAATCTGGGACCGCCGGAGTTTTGTCCAAGCGCACGCGGAGGCGTATTCGCGCAGCCCAGTGGTTTCCTCCCGTTGCCGTACAGCAGCCTACGCAGATGATTCCAACCACCTTTTCCTGGAGTTTGTCAGAGGAGAGCGCTTGATCGGAGATGCCCCGCCCGAGGGCCTTTGGTTTGAAGAACTCTTGAAGCTCGGTGTGTTTGGACTCAACCCGTTCGTGGGTTCCCGTGAAGACGTGAAGGCGAAGCAAGCTTGGCTGGCATCCTGGGGGTACGGTCACACACCCTTTTTGGCCGAAGTGGGCGGGCTGCTCACTTGGCCGCTCACGGAGGGAAGGTTCATGGTGTCGGCCCAGCCCCGAACCACGGGGGTACTCTTGCCCGTCGAGGCGATCTACGCCGCAGCCACAATCGGCCTGCTGGCAGTTGATCTGTTCACTACCACGGGCGCCCGCATCAACGAGGTGATGCAGATCCGCCTGACAGAGGACTGCATCGTCCGCCTGAAGATGTCAGCACCGCCAGGATCGAAAGATCCGTCACCTCGGATCCGTGTCCTGCGATTGGTTCCCAAGGGAGCAAAGGCCAACACGCCCCAGGACTACTTCATCGGCACGGAGACCAAGCGGTTGCTGGTCAGAGTCGCGCAAATGCTGGGCGAGCACTATCAACTGCAACCCGGACAAATTCTCCCAAGTGTGGAGTTTGACGCCGGCAACGCGCGCGCCCACCGTTTTGCCAAGGCCCCATATTTGTTTCAGTATGCTGGCCGGCATCTCTCTGCCAACACGATCACTTCCTGTATGCGGTTCCTCTTGCACGGCATGGTCTTCAAGACCCGCGAAGGGAAGTTGGTGGTGCTGAAGCCCCATCTGCTTCGCCATGCCTTCGCAACCCACGCCGTCCAGGTTGAAATTCCTGTCGATGTTGTCGGGGCCTGCTGCACCAGAAGAATCTCGCCGTCACGGATTACTATCCAAGCCCACCGAGAGCATGGTTGCCGAGGCTTCCGATCTGTTCTTGTCGCGAGTCGCCGCACAGGTCAACGTGAGTGAAGCTGTTCTCCGATCGCCTGACGAATTGCAACGACTCTACGTAGAGGCACGCGGCGAGGCCGGGACGCTGGCCGACGTGATGGGCGGACAGTGTGTTAGCCACGGCTACTGCGCGGCCAAATTCGCCTGTGTGGGCTGTGCCGGCAAGGTGCCGGATCCGGCCAAGCGGTACCAGATTGAAAAGCACAAGCAGTGGGCTTCCCTCCAGGTCGATTACGCCACCTTGGAAGGCCTACGGCCCGAGGCCGAACGTATGAAGCAGCTGGTCCGGGACTGCGACAACGAACTCGCAGAAATGGACCTGATCGAATCCTATCAGAGAGACGAACGCCGTGAACTCAGTATCCGAATCGAACCAGCGGCCTGAAGATCGGCCCTGGCTGAGAGAAAAAGTATATGATCCCAAACGAAAGCGGACAGTCGATCTTGTGAAAAAAGCGGTCGACTCTTTGGTTGGAGGCCGCCGGCGTATTTCTTTGGCTTCCATCTCCACCAGATCACGACAACTCGATCCGAGTGGGAAGGGAGTCTCCTTGGCCACAATTCTCCACAACGAGGACGCCCGCATTTACTACGAACAGCATCGCAGTTGGAAGGGCCGTTCGCGCAAGCAGGTAGACATCAAGGTCAGCGCGGCGGGAGTTGCTCCCGGCCGGTCAAGCTCAATCGTGATCTAACGCGCACTCGCTACAGGTATCTGAAGATGAGCAAGGAAGATTTAGTTGAGCGTCTGCTCGGGATCGAACAGGCATATGCATCTCAAGAAGAACTTTGGCTTCAAATGAACGACGAAATGCTGACCTGGCGGTTGCGGGCCGAGCGGGCTGAAGAGCGGCTCCACACACCATGATTGCGGCCTCAAGCACCCGCTCGTGATTCATCATTGACATCGCCCAAAATCCAACAAGGCCTCCAGCTTTCACCGGTCTGATCTCGGGGTTCGATACAAACTACAAGTTCATATCGTAACTCTATGCACGCACGTGACTTAAGTTCGCTTTACTGATAAAGGCTAAAACAAACGGCAAAAATATGCCTTAAGTCACAAGCCCAGCAATCAGGAGGTCGTCCTCATGTCGTTAATCTGTGCGCACGTCGGTGACGTGCATCTGCAAGAAGATCACTACTTCGGCGACACCGCTCAGTGCCTGGAATGGTATGTGACAGACGCCATTCGTTCCAGCGTGGATCTCTTTGTGGTTAACGGAGACGCGAGCAGCAGGAGTACGTTCTGGCGCGGCCCCGCGAGGCTCTCTCGCAAGCGAAAGGCTTCATTCCCTCGGTGCGCGATCCCAGGCTGAGTGAGACGGGCAACCGGGTGGGCAAGCGGCTCGGAATTCTACTCGACTTGCTCGGCCGCATGGAAGTGTGGCTGGCGCACCGCGGCCGCACCGGACTCGCACCGGAAGATCGGGCGATTCTCTCTTCCCGCTTCCAACGTCTGGTGCGCGAGGCCAGTTCGGTCGCCTCTCTTAGCCGGGACTTGGTGAGTGAATTGGAGAGGCGATGAACGAGCGACCCGCAACGAAGTCGTCCGCTTGTGGTATGGAGGCGCTTCGAACCGGCGCATCGCCCGCCAGTTGCACTTGGGCCGCAGAAGCGTGGCGCGGATTCTGGCCGAACACCAGAATCGCCGCGCCGGGATGCCACCTGCAGTTGGCACCAGCCGACCCAGCCTGCTCGATCCCTTTGCCGAAGCCATCACTCACCTGCTGGCGCGCTATCCGGACTTGACCGCGGTACGCCTGCATGAGGAGCTGCGCAACCAAGGATTCAAGGGTGGCTACACGATCGTGAAAGAGCGGCTACGCGCCGTGCGGCCCAAGCCTCAGCAGCCGCCCGTGCGCCGCTTTGAAACGGGTCCAGGAGTTCAGGCGCAAATGGATTATTCTCCCTACGAGATCGCCTTCACCGCGGAAGGACGCCGCAGGGTGCACGCCTTCAGCTATGTCCTTGGTTACTTCCGCCGCCAATACCTGCACTTCGTTGAGTCTGAGGACCTGGCCACCACTCTGCGCGAGCATGTGCGCGCTTTTCAGTACTTTGACGGTCTGGCAGCCACCTGCCTCTACAACAACTCCAAGGTGGTGGTGACGGGTTGTGACGGGGAACAGGCAATCTACAACCCTCGCTTTTTGGCCTTCGCCACTCACTATGGTTTCAGGCCTTGGGCCTGCCGGCCCCACCATCCCCAAACGAAGGGCAAGGTTGAAAGACCATTTTGGTATGCAGAAAAGAACCTTCTCAACGGCCGGACCTTCACGTCCCTTGACCACCTGAACGAGGTGACAGCCCAGTGGCTGGCGAACACGGCTGACCTGCGCATCCACCAGGAGACCAAGCGCCGCCCGATCGACCTCTACCGGGAGGAGAAACCCCACCTGCTCCCCTTGCCGGCGAATCCGTATGATACGGCCCAGGTCCTTTATCGCACGGTGAATCCGGAAGGCTGTGTGGCCTACTTGCAGAACTTCTACTCCGTGCCCTGGCAGCGCATTGGGCAGTTGCTGCCCTTACGCATTACGGAGAAGGAGCTGATCGCCTATGGTTCCGACATGACGGAGATCGCCCGCCATGAGCTCTTCCCGTCCGGAACCACAGGGAAGAAACACCACTCTGCCGGAGCATTCGCCGGGGCGCGATCACTATCACAAGTACGAACTTCTCAAGGAACGTTTCGCTGAACTGGGAACGGAAGCGGTCCGGTTTCTGGATGGGATTATAGAGAACCGGCGCCGTGAAAGGATGAGGCCTTTCGGGTTTTGGGCCTTCTCAGTAGCTATCAGCGCGAGGATCTGGTGAAAGCCTTGGAGCGGGCTTGCCGCTACCGCGCTTTCTCCTTCTCGGCGGTGGAGCGCATCCTGGCCGCCCAGCCTCGTCCCCGCTCCGACTGGGAAGTCCTTCAGGTGGAAGCCAGCCAACATCTGGACGAGGCACTCCGCGAGCCTTCCCTCTCACCCCGTCCCACGGCGGAATATCAAGAGCTCTTGGACGACAGCGAGGTTGTGACTCCGGACAGCGAGGCCGAAGACGATGCGAATCTACGTGACCGCTGCTTGAGCCACTTCAAGACGTTGGGCTTTCCCCTTCAGGCCGAAGCTCTGGATGCCGTCCTCTCTAAAGCCGAGAAGGAAGGCCTCGCCCACCTCAACTTCCTCGATGAGCTCCTCGGCCCGCAGGCAGCAGCCCGGCATGAACGCGCGGTGGAACGACGCATCCGTCAGGCCTTTTTCGCGGAGACCAAAACCCTGGAGGGATTCGATTGGAAGTTCAATCCTAAGGCGTTCGACCGGCTGCAGGTCGAAGAGCTGGCTACCGGTGATTTCATCCGGCGTGGCGCCAACCTGGTCTTCGTAAGCTGGAGTGGCGTGGGCAAGAGTCACATCATTCAGGCTCTGGGGTTGAAAGCCTGTGTGCACGGTTACCGTGTCTATTACCGCACTTCAGCCGCCTTGCTCGCTGATCTGACGGCTTCCCTGACCGACAAGACTTTACCCAGCGTGTTCGTTACTATTCTCGCCCGGACCTCCTCATCATCGACGAATTCGGGTTCGACAAGATCGAGCGCTACGAGTGCCCCCCAGGCGGCTCATTTGCTTTATAAGATCATCGCCGCCCGAAACCAGAAGCACTCGACCGCCCTCGTGACCAACGTGGACTTCGACAAGTGGGGAGAGTACCTGCCCGACGGACCACTGGCCATGGCGCTCCTCGATCGCCTGGTGGAGGGAGCCATCATCCTCAAGATCAAGGGCAGCAGGTCTTACCGCGCTCACCGCTCCAAAGCCTACTTTGTGCGGAGATGAATCGTGACATTGCGTTTTCAGTTGGCGGTGATTGTCTGCGGGGCTTTCGTGGGCTGCGCCGGGGCCGCCGGAACCGATGCTCCGGACGCGACGGCACTCGCCCAGGCGCCGCCCATGGGCTGGAACGACTGGTACCGGTACGAATGCAAGGTGAATGATGCCGTCATTCGGGCCAACGCTGACGCCCTCGTTTCCACCGGCATGAAAGCTGCCGGTTACGTGTACGTCAACGTGGATGATTGCTGGGAGGGCAAGCGCGATGCCGACGGCTTCATAAGCGCGAATCGCCGGTTTCCCGACATGAAAGTTTTGGCGGACTACATCCATCACCTGGGTTTGAAATTCGGCATCTATTCCTCACCGGGTCCCAAGACTTGCGCGGGGTACGAAGCAGCTACGGCCACGAAGAGCAAGACGCCCAGACATACGCCGACTGGGGCGTGGATTTCCTCAAATACGATTGGTGCAGCGCCAGCCAAGTTTATAAGGGTGACGAGATGCAGGCAGCGTATCGAAAGATGCACGACGCGATCCAGCGGACGGGCCGGCCGATGGTCTATAGCCTGTGCCAATACGGACTCGAGGCCGTCTGGCAGTGGGGCGCCTCAGTGGGTGGCAACATGTGGCGCACAGCCGACGACATCGGCGGCGACGGCTATGCGCGTGTCATGGTTTTTGGCTTCGGCCAAGATGGACTTCAGAAATACGCCGGGCCCGGCCACTGGAATGACCTCGACATTCTTCAAATCGGAATCGGCAAGTTGGATGCGGACGAAGAGAAGACGCAAATGAGGCTGTGGTGCATTCTGGCAGCGCCCCTGCTTGCCGGCAACGACTTGACCCACATGAGCCCGACGACGCTGGCGCTGTTGACGAACGCCGACGTCATCGCCGTGGATCAGGACTCTGCCGGCGTCCAGGGTCACCGCGTGTGGAACGAGGGGCCATTGGAGATCTGGGTGAAGCCGCTCGCGGACGGCAGCAAAGTCGTGGCGGTCTTCAACCGCGGCCAATCCGAGCTTCCGGTTACCGTGCGATTCGCGGACGTTGGCGCGCGCGGCCCCGCCCGAATCCGCGATTTATGGGAAGGCAAGGACTTGGGCACGTTCGCCAACGGTTTCGCAACGTCGGTTCACAAGCACGGCGCAGTTATGCTGAAAGTGACCGAAGGCAACTGATAACCTGCCGGCAAGCGGCGCCAATCCGTCGGATGGGCAACAAGCTTTTACCATTCGGCCACTGAACCATCCGGATGGAATGTCAACTGCTCCATCACTTCCTGCTGGAACGGATGTTTTCGCGCCTCCGCCTCGTTCACTTCAACGCCGAGGCCAGGTTTTTCCGGCGGTAACCAATGGCCCTCTTTCGAGCGCAGATCCGCCTGCACAACGTCGAATCGCCAGGGCACGTCACCTAGCATGTCTTCCTGAATCAAGAAATTCGGCGTGGCGAGGTCAAAATGCAGAGCCGCGGCGTTGGCGATGGGGCCGTTAGGATTGTGCGGGGCTACGCCCATCAGGTATGTCTCGCCCATGCTGGCGATCTTTCGAGCTTCCAGTAACCCGCCGCAGTGGCTGAGGTCCGGCTGCAGAACGTGGCACGCCTGAAGCTCGCACACTCGGCGAAATTCCCAACGCGTCGCCAGCCGCTCTCCCGTGGCGATCGGGACGCGCACGCTTCGCCGCACCTCCAGCAGCGCATCGGGATTTTCGGGCGGCACCGGCTCTTCGCAAAACAGCGGATGATACTCTTCCACCGCGCGGATGTATTCAATCGCCTGGCCTGTGGTGGTGCGGCCGTGAAAGTCCACCATGATGTCGATCTCCGGGCCGACAGCCTGGCGTAGCTTTTCCATCATGGCAGCGAAATGATTGACGGCAGGCAAGCCCGTCAGCGGTTGCGAGTATGGGACGATGACGACCTTCAACGCTCGATAGCCCTTTTCGATGACCGCGTGAGCGCGGTCAATCAAGTGGCCAGCCTCGACGGTCTCGTAGACGGCTTTCATCTCCCCCATGCCGAGATGCGTGTACATTCGCACCCGGTCACGAACAAGCCCGCCGAGAAGCCGGTAAACCGGTACCCCCAGCTCCTTGCCCAGGATGTCCCAACAGGCCTGCTCGATGGCGGATATGGTTGTGGTCCCGATGATTCCCAGGCGCCAAAACGAGTGGCGGTACATGATTTGCCAGAGAAACTCGATGCGCGTCGGGTCGCGGCCCACCACCATGGGCTTCAAGTCGTCCACGCACCCAGTCACAGCTCGCGTTTTCCACTCCAGCGTGCCTTCTCCCCACCCGTAAAGTCCCGCCTGGTCTGTCTCCACCTTCACAAACACCCAGTTCCGCATCTGAGCGTTGACCACCACGGTTTTGATGTCGGTAATCTTCATGACTCAATCCACGATCAATCCATCGGATAGAGGCTGCAACCGCCGTCCACCAGGAGCGTCACGCCCGTGACATAGTCGGCGGCGTCCGAGGCTAGAAAAATCATGGCATCGGCCACCGATTCCGGCGTCTGCAGGGTGCCAAGCGGAATGGCTTTTTCAGCGCGGCGGCGATAGTCCGGCTCCATGTCCCACTGCCGCTTGGCCATGCCCACCCCGACAATTCCCGGTGCAATCGAGTTCACCCGGATGCCGTGCGGCGCCAGCTCGCGCGCCATGCCGCGCATCAGCGCTTTCATGCCGCTCTTAGTGACGTTGTATGGCGTGATATCCGGCCAGGGAACGTCCTGCACCCACGAGGAGGTGAAGATGATCTTGCCTTTGACACTGTGCTGGATCATGGCGCGCGCCGAGGCCTGAGCCACCAAAAACGCGCTCTTCAAATTGACGGCCTGGATTCTATCCCATTCCTGCTCCGGGTAATCGACGATCGCGCACGTATGCGCCATGCCGGCGTGGCAGAGGGCCACATCAAGCCGGCCGAAACGCTCCATCGTGCGGGCGACAGCCAGATGCGCTTGGTCAGCCTGAGTCACGTCGGCCCGGACGTAAAGAAGTTGATCCATCGGCCAGCCGGCTCCGTGAATAATCTTCTCCGCTTCGTCTTCGGCGAGGAGGTCGTTGACCGCGACCTTGGCAGAGTGCTCCGCCAGGCGACCCACAACCACTCTGCCGATCGCTCCAAGGCCTCCGGTGATCAGAATGACCTTGCCTGTCAGACAATCTTTCGCAAACGTCGCCATGCGCCCTCTGAACCCCTTCGCGCAGCTACGGTCTCGCTCAGCTCACAAGACAATGATCGAACTGCGCTGGACTCTGTGCACAACAAATGCCGTCCATCCCGGAGCAATGCGTCGTGCTGCCAACTTCGCCAACTTCGGTTGACAAGGGCTCCGTCTTTGGCATAAAGCTATCCTGGCTGCTGTAGCTTGCTTCGACTTCATGCTTTAGCCACGGGGCGTGTATACCAGTGGCCGGACCGACCGGTCAACCCGCAAGGAGTCAGCGGAGTGCGATGCTTCCGGTCGAAGACGCCCAAATGTCCGTGGCTGTGCCCCGGCAAACGTGAGTGTCACGTTTTGAGGCCCCGAAAAACAGTCTTTCAGCCTACTGGCTGTCGCGGCATCATAGAAGAGCGCGTGATCCTTCCGGTACCGTCGTAGCGAAAAGTGAAAAGATTCCGGCGATTCGATCAGGGCACGGTCGACTTCGCCGCACGCTGTTTAAACCTTCGGATATCGAACCTTCGGATACTGGCGCTTCACTCTTCCCAAGCGTACCATAGCCTTGGATACCGGCGTTGTTTACCAGGACATCGACACCGCCGAGGCCAGAATCTATAGCGTTGATCGCCTGTGCGACCTGCACGGCGCCGGTAACATCACAGTTGAAGTAATCAGCCGTGAATCCCCTGGCCCGAATTTCGTCCAGGACTTGGTGTCCGGTTCCGGCATCGCGATCTACGATGGCTACGGCCGCAGTCCTCATTAATGTTGGCCGCCTTGGAGGGACACCGTCGCAGTCAGCGGCGTGTTCTGTGAGGACCCGCCGACGTACACCTTGTACTCGCCAGGCACAAAATCCCAATCGCTCTTATCAACATCAAAGATGGACAAGTACAGCGGCTCGACCGTCAGTGTAACCGCCTTGGTCTCACCAGGGGCCAGATGAACTTTTTGCCACGCCACAAGTCGCTTGAAGGGCTCGCGAGCACTTGGCGGCAGCATTACATAGACCTGCGCAACTTCCGCCCCGGCACGCGTGCCGGTGTTGGTGACATCGAAGCTGACAGTCAGGCTCCTGCCTGGCGTCGCTTTGAGTCGAGTGTAGGAATAGACCGTGTAGGAAAGGCCAAAGCCAAACGGAAAGAGGGGTTGCCGGTGCTCGGCTTCGAACCACCTGTAGCCGACCGCCGCGCCTTCCGTATAGTCAATATCGAATGACGCCGGCGCTTTAGCTCTGGCAGTCGCTCCTCCGCCTTCGGCGGACATCCCGGGGACGTGAACGCGGGGTAAGTCGGCCTCGCTTCTCGGAAACGTCACCGGCAGCCTTCCTGACGGGTTCACGTCGCCGAAGAGGACGTTGGCAATGGCCTCGCCGCCGCGAATGCCAGGATACCAAACCTCCAGGATCGCGTTCACGTCGTCGACCCACGGCATCGTGACCACTCCGCCGGTTTCCAGCACAACGATGCTACGCGGATTGGCCGCTGCCACCCGGCGGACGAATTCGTCTTGTCCATCGGGCAGGGAAAGGCTCGGCACATCGCGGCCCTCGGTGGTATGTTGCTGGACGAACACAATCGCGACCTCGGACTCACTTGCCAGCCTCGCTGCTGCTGTCGCATCCGTCCCCGGGTCGTACGCAACGCGAGCGTTCGGCGCTTTCGCGCCGATGGCCTTGAGCGGCGAGGAAGGCTGCCAGACGACACCCGCCCATCCACCGACCTTGGCGCCCGCGGCGTCCACTTGATCGGAGCCCGCTCCCGAGAGCACGCCGGTATCCGCGTGGGCACCAATCACCGCGATGGACTTAACCGCGGAAGCATCCAGAGGCAAGCTGGCGCGGTTATTCTTGAGCAACACAATTCCGCGTTCCTCCACCCGCTCGGCCACGTCCGCCCCCGAAAACGGATTCACCGGCCTCACGTCGGGTGGATTATCAATCACGCCCAATGCGAATTCAGTCCGCAGGATACGATGAACCATGTCGTTCAGGCGTGCCGTGGTCACCTTTCCGGCATCTACCGCACCCTTGAGCCGATCGCCGAAATACTTGCCCGTCGGCATTTCCTGGTCCAGGCCGGCAAGTGCGGAGGCTACAGTGCTGTGTGCGGCTCCCCAATCCGTCATCACCCAGCCCTTGTAGTTCCAAGATTTCTTGAGAACATCGGTCAGCAGATAGGGATCCTCGCACGCATAGACGCCATTGAGCCGGTTGTAAGCGCACATGACCGTTCCAACATTCGACTCTTGGATCGCGATCCGAAACGCCAGCAGATCGGTTTCCTGCATGGCACGCCTGTCGATAACCGAATTTCCGATAAAGCGGCCCGTCTCCTGGTCATTGACCGCGAACCGATTGATATTGCCGATCACCTGCTGGTCCTGGGTGCCTCGAAGCTCCCGGCCGAGCATCTTTCCCTCAAGAATCGGATCCTCACCGAGGCACTCGAAATTCCGGCCATTGCGCGGCTCGCGGATGATGTTGGACGTCCCACCCAACGACACGTTAAAGCCGAGGTCTCGCACCTCTTTGCCGAGCAACGCTCCGTACTCATATGCCCCGTCCAGGTCCCAACTGGCGGCATTGGCGAGCGCGCTCGGCAACGCGGTGGCGTAGCGTCCTCTGGATCCGATGTTCGCGACGCCTGACCTTCCATCGGTCATCTGCAACGCCGGAATACCGAGCCGCGGTAACCCTGGCACATAGCCGGCGCCACCGAGCGAATGCTGCTGTGCCAGCCCTCCCTCGATCCCGTGAACAAGTGTGATCTTCTCGTCGGGCGTCATCCGCCCGATCACCAGATCGGCCCGCTGGTCGGGTGACAGGTTCTTATCCGACCAGGGCCATGTCGCGGTCTGCTGACCGCGGCCTGAACCTGCTGACAGGGTGCTCGTCATGATCACAGTCAAGACCGCGAGCACTCTGAGTGCGCTTGAGAGTGTATGGCAAGCATGAGGTCGGTTCACTTTGGCCTCCCTTCGCAGGCTGCAAAAAGGCACCTCGACTTGTTATTCCAAGAGGCAGCGGAGCTTTTCAGTCTGCAAGGCAAAAAGGTGCGAGGTCCTTCCTCGCAAGCCGCGTCAGAGCGAATCCTCCTGAGCAAACCGCCGCCAGTGACGTTCGATCGCCTCCAGCGTCTTGCCTTTGGTCTCCGGGACCCAGGCCCAGCAGAATCCGAAGGCCAATGAGCAAACGAAGGAGAATATCCAGAATGTTCCGGCAGGCCCGGACAGGCGAATCAAGGACAAGAACGTCCCCGCGACCAGCCAGTTTGATCCCCACACCGACAGCGTCGCGAGCGACATCGCCTTACCTCGGATCTTGGTCGGATAAATCTCAGAAATCAACAGCCACACCACCGGTCCCAGACCGATTCCGAAGAACACGATATAGGCGATCATCTCGTAGAAGATCACGGTGCCGGCATAGTGTTGATGGAAGGCGATTCCGATCAAGGCCAGCGCCACGGCCATTCCCGCCGTTCCGAGCAGCAGCAGAAAACGGCGCCCGAGGCGATCGATTAAACTGATCGACACGATCGTTACCAGTACGTTCGCCACTCCGATCACCGCCGCCGCAAGGATAGCCGCCTTGGCCGAGGGATAGCCGGACATGCGCAGGATGGCAGGAGAATAGTAGATGATGGTGTTGATTCCGGTAATCTGCTGGAAGATCGCCAGGCCCACACCCACAAGCACGGCAACGCGAAATCCAGGCTGAAATAGTGCTCGAAAGCCTTCCTGCTCCTTCTGCAACGCCAGTTCGACCTCGCTCAGTTCCGTTTCGGCCTCATCGCCACGGCCCAGGCGGCGAAAACCTTGAAGGGCGCGCTCGCGGAAGCCCTTGCGGGCGAGCCATCTTGGGCTCTCGGGAAGGACGAACATTCCGCCGATCAAGGCCAGGGCGGGAAAAACCGCGGTCATAAACATCCACCGCCAGTCACGGCCTGCCGCCAAGGCGAAATCGACAAAGTAGGCGACCACGATGCCAACCGTAATGGCGAGTTGGTTGAGCGAAACGAGGGCACCTCGGATTTTTGCCGGCGACATCTCAGCGAGATAGAGAGGTGTGACCAGTGACGCGACTCCGATGCAGGCTCCCACGAAAAAGCGAGCCAGAGAGAACGACACAAGACCGAAAGCCAAGCCGCTAAGGACAGAAAACAGACCAAACCCAACACCGGTAGCCAGCAAAACAGTGCGCCGACCCCAGCGGTCGGTACTGTATCCGGCCAACGCCGATCCGACGAGCGCACCGGCTAGTGCAATGCCCACGGCGAACTCGAGCTGGACGTCGGAAAGGTGGAAATCAGTGCGCAGGAAGAGCATGGCACCGGAGATCACACTGGTGTCGTACCCGAAAAGAAGTCCTCCCAGGGCCGCTACACTGGCAGTGAGAATGACGATTCCGCGGGTGGAGCTGCGGCCACCGGCCGAGCCCGATCTGTGCGGAGTCGAGACGGGAAGTTGTTTAATGGCCGGACCCCTTCTGCCAGGCGGCGCACCCAGAAACGGCCGGTGCGAAATCGTGAATCGTACCGACTCGGCCAAACACCGCCTATTAAGGCTCTTGCTAGTGCCCAAGTTCTTGGAGGGCTTGACGGGCGGCTTGGTGCCCGGGATTCACTTCGAGGAGCTGGCGTAGTACGCCACGAGCTCTCTCGGGCTTCCCCATGGCAACGTAAGCTTTGGCAAGGTTCAAATAAGCCATGTCGAAAGCTGGCGCCACACGAATACACTCCTCCAGGACGGCCTCTGCATCGGAAAACTTTCCCGTCCGAATATTGAGGACGCCGAGGTTGTTCAACGCGTCAGGATAATCGGGGCGAAGCTGGAGCGCTTTTTGAAGATAAACACGGGCCCGTTCGGCGTCGCCTTGCCGGGCGAAGAGCATTCCCAAGTCATAGTTAACCTCAGGATTCAGGGGGTCAACTCTTAGCGCGTCCTGGAGACTCTTCACCGCATCGTCGAACCGGCCACTATCATGGTAGAGTTTTCCCAGATTCTCAAGCGCGATGATGTGATTAGGGTTCTGCCTCACCGCCTCCTGAAAGTATTTGATGGCTTCCTCGCCACGGCCTTCCTGGGCGGCGACCATTCCCAAGTTGTTCCAGGCGGTGGCATCCCCAGGCCGAAGGGCGATGGCCCGCCGAAGATTTTCTTCGGCTTGCTGAAGCATACCCTTCTTGAGGTACAGTGTTCCCAGACTGTAGTAGGCTGCCTGGTACTCCGGGTATTTGCGCACGACCCGTTGGAACCACGATATCGCTTCGTCGAAATAGCCCGCTCGAAAGAAGGCCACGCCGTAGGTGAAAAGGTTGCGGTGGAATTCTCCGCCATAGAACTTTCCTGGAAATGGCAAGGCCCGGCCTTCCCTTTCCGCCTGGTCTTGAGGGATTCGGCGCACATCCTCTTCCGGTCTCGCCGTATTGAGCGGTCCCTGATAAATCTTCACGATCTGCCCTGTGTCATCGATCAGAAACGAGGTCGGAATGCCGAGGTTCCGCCGGCGGTCGAATAGGTAACGGTAAAGGAGATTGTAGGTGCCCAGCATATCCTCGGAAGCCAGGAGAACCGGAAACATCAGCTCCTTTCTCGTCGCGAAGTCACGTACGGTTTCCGTCTCGCTCGGTGCATTCGCATTGACGGCAAGCAATTGAAGACCCCGCCCCAACCAGTCTGAATAGCGGCCTTGGAACCGCTTCAAGTCTGCCGGGCAATGGGGGCTCATGGTGTTCCAGAAGTGAAGCAACACGTGACGGCCGCGAAAGGCAGAGAGGGTAAAAGGCCGTCCCTCAAGGTCACGCAAAGCGAATTCCGGCGCCGGAAGGGGATCAAGCAGCCATGTTTCGCACTCGGCGGGAGGCGTCTCGGATTTCTGCTCGACCAGCACGCTCTTCGGAATGGGTTTGGCCGGAGCAAAGGGCTCTGCATGGAACTCGCTCGATCCCTCTTGAAGTTCAATGCGGTGATTGCTGGGCAGGCCTTCGAACTGCTGCACAAGCCCGCTTGGCCAGCAGACGCTGGCCCGAACCGTGCCCCGGTGCTCGCCAAGGCCGAAAAACAATTCCTTGGTGTGCTGGGAGAAGAAACCCGACCCCGCCTGGAGAAACTTCACTTGCCGGCCGCCTGCGCTTTCGAGGCTGATGATCGTTCCGATGGCGTCGCGGTTGCTCTGGCGGCCTCGCAGCCGGAAGCAGATCGAATCACCCCGGCCGTCCATCACATTGCGCAGGATTCGCACTTGCGGTCCGGTGCGGTTCTTGAGAACGATCTCCAAGCTGCCATCGTGATCCAAATCGGCCAGGGCGAAGGCCCGGCTATCATCATTAAAATCCAAACCTGCCACACCCGAGGCGTGAGCGAACGTTCCGTTGCCGCTATTCACGAAAAAGACGTTCCTTTGATATCCATTCCAGGTTCCATCCGAGCGGATGAGTTCGTTGATGGCATTCCAACCTTCTTCGTAAGACGGCGAAGGATTCGCGCCGAGCGGGGACTGGGAAACCACCTGGCGCCAGAAAAAGCTTTGTAGGTCGTATCGAAGGGGCCCGGAAATCATCCCGTTGGCGACATAAAGATCGGCGTGGCCATCGTGGTCAAAGTCCCACGCGGCGCACGACCAAGACCATCCCGCCTTTTCCACTCCGGCCTCGGCACTCCGCTCCGCAAACTCCCCGTTGCCCTGATTGTGGTAAAGCGAGTTCCCCTTGGCGTGCCGACGGTAGAGGGCACGCACATTCTCGGGAGCGCTTTTCATAAAGGCTTCCTGCATGCTCACGCGCGTGCCGGCGGGCTCCCACATGTCGCAGACGTAGAGGTCCTGGTTTCCATCATTGTCGTAATCAAACCACGAGCAGCTCATCCCCGGCCCCACATCCGGCACGCCGGCTTCCTCGGCCACGTCGGTAAAAGTCCCATTGCCGTTGTTCCGATAGAGGTTTTTGCGCCCGAAATCGTTTACCACGTAAAGGTCAGGCCAACCGTCGTTGTTGTAGTCGCACCAACCGCAATCGAAAGTGAAGCGGTTATCGTTCTGCAGGAGACCGGCCTCGGCCGTCACGTCGCCGAACGTCCCATCCCGGTTATTGCGAAGGAGGAACTTGGGCGGACCGTTCTGCGCGTCGTAATAAGGTGTGGGATAGCGATATTGACTCGTTCCTTCGTAATAACTATACAGACAGAAGTAAATGTCGAGCCATCCATCTCGGTCGTAGTCGGCCAGGGCGACTCCGGTAAAGGTGCCCTGGGGTGGTTTGTCAAAGCGAAACGCGTCGGGCCGATGTTGAAAGGTTCCATTTCCGAGGTTTTGAAAGAGTAGCGGGCCGCTCGTCCGTACCACGATCAGGTCCTGGCTGCCGTCGTTATCAACATCTACGAAGACTGCACCGGAAGTGTCGTCGAGAACGCCCACCCCTGCCGTTTCAGTAATGTCTTCAAATCTTATGTCTCCGCGGTTTCGGTACAGCCGATTGGGAAGACCAGCGGATTGGCAGACGTAAATCTCGTCGAACCCGTCGTTGTCTATGTCTCCGCAAGCGACGCCGTTATTCCCGTAAACATCAATTCCACACGCCACGTCCAACACGGTTCGCCAATAGTCCGCCCCCCGCAACATCTGTTGGGTGTACGACGCGTTGCCGCCCAGGGCCCACGGCGTAATGTCCTCAAAGACGCGCCCGGTTACGCGGCTATGGGTTTCTTGCACCGGTCGCCAAGCACGGATGGCAAGAGCTCCACTCGTCTCCCTTCCCCATTCCAGGTCCCAACATCCCGTCCGCTCGTCGCTATCTCCCTTAGACTTCGATCCCACCAGGTCATAGCGAATGCGGGTGGCAAAGAGGAGGGGAGATTCCTGCTTGATAGAAATACTTGCCACTTCAAACTCCGCGGTCCGAAGCCGCCAAGTGCTCTCAAAGAAGGCGGCTAATTCCTGCACAAAGGACTCCCGCTGGAGAGCTGACTTGGCAGAGAAAAGACCTCGCCAGATTTGCATGCCGGTTTTGTTTCGCAAACACGTTTCTTCCTGTGGCCGGATAGAATTTGCGGCAAGCGCCGGTGACAGCACCTCAACGATAGGGTCAAGAGAAACGGGGATCTGGCATAGAGCTGCACTCCATCGCGCTAAAGCCGACGCCACTTCCTCGGCGTACACTTCCGAAATGTAGCCGTCGTGCCCGGGATGCGTCTGGCCAAGAATCTCATCCAAGGGAGACTGAGTACGATAGTGTGGGCTCAGACGATAGTAGGCACAAACCTCCGGGCGGACTCCGGGCGGACCTTTCTGAGGAGATCGTGGCAGCGCGTCCGCGCCAAGGCGCGTGGTCATCCTCACGGCCAATGGCAGGCCACACCAACGGACGAAGTCGCGGCGCGAAAGAAAGCCGAAGTTGGGAGGGCGTCGATGGGAACCCATGAAGACTGCCGTTGACCTTCATCGAACGGAGGTACGATTCTAGCATTTCTTGCAGGTTGGAACTGAAAGGTTCTCATGCTGCCGTGGCTCCCCGAAGGCGTACGCCACCGATTGGTCGACGAAACGATCAACGGCCAAAACCTGCTGGCCCAATTGCATTCCGTTGCGCTCGGGTATACGTTATCGGTCGGGCGAAATTGATAAACGAAAATCTGGATGGAGCAAGAGAAGCACCGATGCGCTACCTTAGCAAAACACAGTTGGGTTGGGCTTAGCATGCACCAAGGCGGCAAGCAGACTTCTTTGTTCTGCTGGAACCTGTTGTGCATCGTGATCTCAGGGGTTCGATGCTGGCCCCAAACTCGTGGTCTGGAGGGGCAGCCCATGGCTACCGAGCAGCGCGTGCAATCCGCCGAATGGTGGCCTACTCAGAGCCTGCCGCGGCGCGAGGAATATGTCGGACCGGCAGTTTGTGCTCAGTGCCATGCCTCGGAGGCAGCCATCCAGACAACCACGCCCATGGCTAAAGCCTGCATCCGCGCGGCAGAATCGCCGATTCTCAAAGCGCATCCACGGATGGCCTTCCGGCTTGGCCAATACGCGTACAAGATCGTACGTACGGGCAGCGGGAGCACTTTCAGCGTCAGCGATGGCAGCCGCGACGTTACCCTCCCCTTAGGGTGGGTCTTCGGTGACGGCGAAGTTGGCGAAACGTACGTTTTGCAGCGCCAGGGTGTTTCCTACGAGAGCCAGGTCAGTTATTTTTCCGCTTTACAGGCCTTGGACGTGACGCCTGGTCACTCACATTCCGTGCCACAAGATCTTGACGGAGCTATAGGGCGTCCCCTAGACGCCGAAGAGACCCACCTTTGTTTCGGCTGCCATAACACGGCTTCGTCGGCTGCGGGTCAGTTCGATCCCGATCACCTCATTCCCGGTGTCACATGCGAAGCGTGCCACGGGCCGGGCGCGAAGCACGTGGCCGCGATGAAAGCGGGCCGAAAAGCCGAGGGATTAGCCCTAGTGAAAAATCCTGCAAAGCTCAATGCCGTTGATTCGGTGGACTTCTGCGGCGCCTGCCATCGCACCTGGGCAGATGTAGCCGAGGCCGGCACCGTCGGGGTTGCGACCGTGCGTTTTCAACCTTACCGCCTCGAGAGCAGCCGGTGTTGGGGAAAGGGCGACTCCCGCATTACCTGCCTTGCCTGTCACGACCCGCACCTGCCGCTCGTGCGTGACCCAGCCTCTTACGACAGCCGTTGCCTCCGTTGCCACCTCACCACTAAGGGCTCGAAGGGCTCGCCCGATCATCCCGGTGCAGCCTGCCTAGTGGCCACAAAAAACTGCGTCACCTGTCATATGCCCAAGTACGAAGCCCCGGACACTCACACCTTATTTACTGACCACCGAATCCGCATCGTTACCTCAGATAAGCACTATCCGGATTAGCTTAGACGCCTCCGTCAGAACGTCTGGCCTCCGAGAATGGTAGTCGAAATCCGACCCAACGGGGCACCACAGAATCTTCTCGCCGTCCCTGCGCAATCACGCGATAATCCTTACGGGCGGCTTCGTCTTCATCCATTGGGAAACTGGATACAAAGAGGAAGCAGCAACGATGCGCTTGAGTTTTGCGCGCAGCAACGTTTCGCCATTCTGTCTGCCGTGCGCAGCGCAGCTAATCTAGAGTTTGAATGGACGTCCGATGGGAAAGCCTTCATGGAACTGGTTAGTACTAATCCTTTCCGCCTCACTTACGGTCCGCCTCGCGGCACAGGACTCCTCGTGGAGCGAGATCCAGAAACACTACTCGTTGGCGACAGAGGCGAGACAGGCCGGGCACAACGACATTGCGATCAAGGAATTTCAGCAGATTCTCCGGCTCGATTCTCACAACGCCGAAGCCCATGCCAATATCGGTGTGATCGAGTACACAGAGAAAAACTACAGCCAGGCTGCAGACGAATTTCGCGCGGCCTTGAAGTTGCGCCCCTCCCTCTGGAACGCAGAAGCCTTCCTGGGCATGAGCGAGTTCCATCTCGGCCATCCTCGAGAGGCCAAGGCCCACCTCGAGGAATCGTTCCGATACCTCCAGGATGCCGGACTGCGGTCTGAAGCTGGTAATGACCTGATTGCGCTCTATCATCAGAGCCACGATCTCAATCGCGCCTTGGGAGTCCTGGCTGTGCTTCAGGGTGCCCACCCCGACGATCCCAGCCTGCTCTACACCGCCTACCGCACTTACACGGAACTAGCGGCGCAAACGCTGTCCCACCTCGCTTCGGTTGCGCCCGAATCCGCCCAGATGCACCGAATCCTCGCGCAGGCCCAAGAAAGTCAGGACGATTCCGTGGGCGCGATTGCGCAATACCGAAAGGCGCTGGAACTCGATCCCACCCTTTCCGGCCTCCATTTCGAACTCGCACAGGCAATTCTGGCCAAATCCACGGATGAGCCCTCCCGCCAGGAGGCTGAAAAGGAGTTGCAACAGGCCTTGGTTGAAGATCCCGGGGATGCGAACAGCGAGTACATGCTGGGAGAAATTGCGTGGCTGCGCGCGAATCCTCAAGAAGCTCGTGAGCATTACGCGCAGGCTGTTCGTCTTCAGCCGGATTTTGTGGAAGCGAGGGTGGCTTTGGGAAAGGCCTTGACCGCTCTGGGTCGCGCCGATGAAGCCCTCCAGCAATTATCAGAGGCTATCCGCCTCGACCCACAAAACGAGGTCGCCCATTATCGTTTGGCCCAAGCCTACCGGAAGCTGGGGCGCACAGAGGACGCAGCGAGTGAAATGGCAACGTTCAAAACGTTACAAGACTCCCATCAGCCGGTACGGGCGCTGTTTCAGCAGGTTCAGGAACGTCCAGTGCCGCCTCAGACTGTTGCGCCCGATGAGCCGCAGTAGGGTCACGCTTGGGCACAAATTCATTGCCTGAGTTACTTCTCCTTCTGAACATCTTTCCCTACGGCTCCTTGCATTCTTTCTCTTTCTTCGTTTTCCAGCGTCTGAATGACGTTAAGTTCGGACTTTCGTTTCTCGTCATCATTGAGCCGCGCGTAAACCTGCACGAGCAGCACGTGGGGCGCCGGCGAATGAGGATCGTCGTCAACGGCTTTCGACAAAGCTTGCTGTGCTTCCGCAATCTTTCCCAACTGCAGATAGCATTTGCCAAGCTCCAAATAGCCCTTCATGAAGGTCGGGTCACCATTCACCGCAACCTGAAGGAACGGAAGCGCCTCTTCAGCCTTCGCGTTGCGCAACAGGATTTGACCGATCATGTAATTCGCTGGCGGATTGCCAGGATCTTCTTTCAGGCTCAGCCTGAGTTCGGGCTCCGCTTCGGTGGGTTTGTCCATCTTGAAATAAATTTCGCCGAGCGCAAAGTGAATTCCGGGAAAGTCCGGTTGTTTTTTCAGGACCTGCTGGTACCTCTTGATCGCATCCTCGTATCTTAAGTCATCGGCGTCCGCTTCCGCCCGCAAAACTTGGAGCAAAACAGAATCGGGATCGATCGTGTCCAGTTGTTGATAGGCATGCAGAGCGAGGGACCGGTAGAGGCTGGCCAGTTCGAACCATACTCGGGTGTCCTTGGGGTTTTGTTGCGTCAGGATCTGATACTGTTGGATCGCCTCGCCTTCCCTGCCCATGGCCAGCAGGGCCTTTGCCGTGTACAGGTGGGCTCGACGATCGTCGGGGTGGAACTTCAACTCCAGGTCGAAGTATCCCAGCGCCTTGTTGTAGTCGTTCAGTCCCAGGTATGAAACGCCCAGGTAAAAGTTCGCTTCCGGATATTGCGGATTGATCGCCAACACCTTCTGAAAGATCTCAATAGACTCCGCGAACTTCAGTTCGGTTTGATACATGATCCCAAGTCGCTTCAGTACCTCCGGCTGGTCGGGGAATGCGCCGGACGCCTGCAAATAAACCTTGATGGCGCCGTCATAGTCTTGCTTTCCTTCAAGTTGCTTGGCTCCTGAAAGGAAGTTCTCCAAAGTCTGGCGCGGGCTTGCAGCAAGCGACGTGAGCGCCAACGAGAGGACTGCGGCCAGGACAGGGATCAGCCACAACGCCATCCGTTTTCGACTGGGCTTCGAGTTATTGTGAAGGGGAGTCCGGCCCAACGGCCACGAAGCAGTCGTGAGCAAAGTACTCAGCCGGGAGTTAACGAGGTTGCGCGTTTCGCGCTTCATATGTCAGCCTCGAAAGGAGATTCGATGTTTGTATCTCGACGCGTCACACGCGAAAAGTAGCACCTGTCGCCGCAAATTGCAAAACTCGAATTGGGTGGATCAACATGCAACCTGTCAAAGTGCTCTATATTGGTGACTCCGAGGTTGTTCTGAACCGTTATCTGGTGGGCGCCGACGTGATTGAACAGTCGTACTTCAATGACAACGGCCGCTATTTCCGGGAGGCAGTGGCTTCCCAAGATACCGTTGACGTTCGGCATATCACGCCGCACGGTGTTCCTGCCGAGTTCCCAACCGAGTTGAGCGCGCTCAAGGCTTATGATGTGGTGATCTTCAGCGACGTCGGCTATAACTCGCTGATCTCTTACCCTGGCTTGACGCCGCCCTATGTGTACCCACTGGGGCCGGACCGAATCGGCATGGTGAGAACGTTTGTGGAGC